>JAXGTD010000045.1:0-28604 GCA_040775095.1 Chromatiaceae bacterium
GGCGCGTTGAAATTGACCGGCTCGAGGACCTGGCCGTGCGCCTGCTCGGCACAGACCTGCCTGACCGACGCGTCATCGAGACCGAGGATCGCCGCCATGGCGCCGGTTCCGGCGGGGACCGCCTGCTGCATCAGGCGGCCACGTTCGGCGACAATGCCAACCGCATCGCGAAACGCCAACGCGCCACCCGCCACCAGCGCCGAGTACTCGCCCAGACTGTGCCCCGCCATCAGCGCCGGCACCGGGCCGCCGCGCGCGCGCCAGCAACGCCAGACCGCAACGCCGGCGGCCAGCATCGCCGGTTGGGTGTGCTCGGTCTCATCGAGTGTCTCGCGAGGCCCTTGGCTGACCAGCTGCCACAGATCGAGCCCAAGCACATCCGAGGCCTCGGCAAAGGTCTCCGGTACCTCGGGATAGCGCGTCGCCAGCTCGCCGAGCATGCCGACCGCCTGTGAACCCTGGCCAGGGAAGAGAAAAGCGAGCGATTCATTCATCGTCGAGTCCCGGTATCAATAGCGCAGCAGAACCGAGCCCCAGGTGAAGCCGCCGCCGAACGCCTCCATCAGGACCGTCTGGCCGCGTTTGATGCGCCCGTCGCGCACCGCCTGATCGAAGGCAAGCGGGATCGAGGCCGCGGAGGTGTTGCCATGATCCTGCACCGTCACGACGACCTGCTCCATCGACAGGTCGAGCTTGCGTGCAGTGGCCTGGATGATGCGCATGTTCGCCTGGTGCGGGACGAGCCAGTCCACATCGGCGCGCGTCATCCCGTTCGCGGCCAGGGTCTCGTCCACGATACGCCCGAGCGTGGTCACCGCGACCCGGAACACCTCGTTGCCCTTCATCTGCATATAGGGCGAGCCGGTACCACCGTTACCGATACCGGCCGGAACCTGCAGCAGCTCGCGATAGGCGCCATCGGCGTGCAGGTGCGAGGAGATGATCCCCGGCTCCTCCGCGGCACTGACGACGACCGCGCCAGCGCCGTCGCCGAACAGCACGCAGGTACCGCGATCGGTCCAGTCGATGATGCGCGACAGGGTCTCGGCCCCGACCACCAGCGCGCGGCGTGCCGCGCCCGCGCGGATGAACTTATCGGCGACCGCCAGCGCATAGATGAACCCGGTGCACACGGCCTGCACATCGAAGGCCGGGCACCCGTGGATGTCCAAGCGCTCCTGGAGCAGACAGGCGTTGCTCGGGAATGTCTGATCCGGCGTCGTGGTGCCGAATACGATCAGGTCGATCTCCGACGGGGCGATACCGGCCGCGTCGAGGGCGCGCCGGGCCGCCGCCTCGGCAAGATCGACACAGGTCTCCCCCTCGCCCGCGATGTGGCGCTGCCGGATACCGGTGCGTTCACGGATCCAGGCGTCAGAGGTATCGACGATGCGCTCGAGATCGCGATTGGTCACGATCTTCGCGGGCAGGAACCCCCCGGTTCCGAGGATGCGCGAGTATGGCTTCACGTCCCAGCTCACGCCATTGCCATGCGGCGCTCGTTACCCAGATGCGCTCCTAACTGATGCTCGATCCGCTCCAGGACGTGGGCGTGGATCTCTTTCTCCGCGATGTGGATCGCGTTCTCGAATGAGAGCACATCGGCCCCGCCGTGGCTCTTGATCACGATGCCGCGCAGCCCCAGCAGGCTGGCGCCATTGTAGCGCCGCGGGTCGACGGCCCGGCGAAAGCCCCTGAGGACCGGCAGCGCCACCAACCCCGCAAGACGCGTTGCCAGGTTGCGGTTGAAGTGCTTGCGCAGCATGTGCGCCAGGAGCTTCGCGACGCCCTCGCTGGTCTTGAGCGCGACGTTGCCGACGAATCCGTCCGACACGACCACATCGACGGCGCCCAGGTAGATGTCGTCACCCTCGACATAGCCGACGTAGTTCAGATCGCTCGCGACGAGCAGCTCGTGGGCCCGCTTGACCTGATCGTTCCCCTTGATCTCTTCGGCGCCGATATTGAGCAGGCCGACCGTGGGCGCGTCCAGCCCGCTGACCGCGCGCACCAGCTCGCTGCCCATGACGGCGAACTGGAACAGGTGCTCGCCGGTGCAATCGACGTTGGCGCCGAGATCGAGCATGTGCGTCTGACCATCGATCGAGGGCACGGCGGTGATGATGGCCGGGCGATCGATGTGCGGCAGCGTCTTGAGCACGAAGCGCGCCGTTGCCATCAGCGCGCCGGTATTCCCCGCGCTGACACAGGCATCGGCCTCACCGCGCTTGACCAGGTCGATGGCCACGCGCATCGACGAGTCCTTCTTGTTGCGCAGTGCCTTCGACGGTGGCTCATCCATGCCGACCTCTTGCGAGGCGTGGTGCAGGTGAAGGCGCGGATGCGGACCCACCGAGTCGAGATACGGCGCGACGGCCTCGCGTCGGCCAACCAGGATCAGCGCCGTCTCCGGCGACTTCTCGAGATAGTCCAGTGCCGCCGGCACCACGACCTTCGGGCCGTGGTCGCCGCCCATGGCATCCAATGCGATGGTCAGTCTAGCGTTCAAATTGCTGCTCCGACGCGGACGAGCCGCGGGTGACGAGCTCCCGCGTCAATCCCCGGCCAGCGGATCCGTGAAGCAGGGGTGCCCTGGCTCGCCAACGACTCAGGCTTCCCGGTCCACGACCTTGCGGCCACGGTAAAAGCCATCGGGTGTCAAGTGATGACGGCGATGGATCTCGCCCGTGGTGGAGTCTTCCGACAGGGTCGGCTTCGACAACGCATCATGGGAGCGGCGCATCCCACGCTTGGAGGGGGTCTTTCGATTTTGCTGAACGGCCATGTCGGTCTCCGCAAATCCTCAGGTTAGTCGTTAGTGTTGGGTTTCCACGCAGCCAGGGCTGCAAACGGATGCTCGCGTTGTTCGTCGATGGCCTGCACCAGCTCATCGGCTCCCCCTGGTGCGCGGCACTCCCCTGGCGCATGCCGCGGGATGGCCGGCACCGCCAGGATCAGCTCGTCCTCGATCAGCTCTTTCGGGCGGATCATCCTCTGCTCGAGCCACAGCGGGTCAAATCCCTCGGGGAGATCGTCCGCCCCCTCGTGCTGCTCGAGCAACACCAGATGGAAGCGCTCTTCCACCGGAAGATCGTACGGTTCCAGACAGCGCTGACAGGTTACCCGAAGCGAGGCCCTGACAGCCCCCTCGACCAGCCGGCGACCATCGCCGTCACGCCGCAGCGCAAGCTCGTAAGTCGCCTGCCCGGCGTCGTCGACCAGCAGCGCTCGCAGACGCGGTAGCGTCGAGAGTGCGATCACGCCCCGATAACGCTCTCCGGCAGCAGCAGCGCGTAACGGGTCGATGAGATCCGGAAGCTGAGCACACATAAGCCGCGCAGAATAACCTGCCGCATGCTCCGCTGTCAATGAATGGCGATAACCGAGGACGCTCATCACGCGAACGGGGCGAGCCCGCGGCCCCGATGGGCCAGTGCGGGCCGCGCGCGGGATGGGCGCGGCGAGCACCAGAGCGCGGCCGCCACGGGCCGATGTCGATCAACAGCCTGGCCGGCATCGGGTCAACTCGCGAACCCAGGACACGGCTCCCGACAGGCACGGTGTACAGTCACTTGGGTCACTGAACCTGCCGGCGCGTCCGCGCGCAACACGGCGAGCGCGATTCACGGCACCTGGATCAGTCGCCGACCAGGGCCAGCAGCACCCCGGCCGCCACCGCGGAACCAATAACCCCGGCCACGTTCGGCCCCATGGCGTGCATGAGCAGGAAGTTGTGGTGGTCCTCATCCAGCCCGACCTTATTGACCACACGCGCGGCCATCGGCACTGCCGAGACACCGGCGGCGCCGATCAATGGGTTCACCTTGCCGCCGGTCACCCGATACATCAGCTTACCCATCAATACCCCGGCGGCGGTGCCGATGGAGAAGGCCAGCGCGCCGAGCACCAGAATACCGAGGGTCTCGACCGCGAGAAACTTGTCTGCCGACAGTTTGGAGCCCACGGCCAGACCGAGCATGATGGTGACGATGTTGATGATCTCGTTCTGCGCGGCGCGGCTCAGACGCTCCACCACACCGGACTCGCGCAGTAGGTTGCCAAACGTCAGCATACCGATCAACGGGGCCGCCGAGGGCAGCAGCAGCGCGCAGAGCACCAGCACCACGAATGGGAACAGGATCCGCTCCGCGCGCGAGACCGGGCGCAATTGCTGCATGACCACGGCACGCTCTTTCTTGGTGGTCAGGGCTCGCATGATGGGTGGCTGGATGATCGGCACCAGTGCCATGTAGGAGTATGCGGCCACCGCGATGGCGCCGAGCAGATCGGGGGCCAGCCGCGAGGCCAGGAAGATCGCCGTCGGCCCGTCCGCGCCGCCGATGATCGCGATCGCCGACGCGTCCTTGAGCGTGAACTCGAATCCCGGCACGGCATTCAATGCAACCGCACCGATCAACGTCGCGAAGATGCCGAACTGGGCCGCGGCACCGAGCAGCAGCGTCGAGGGTCGGGCGATCAGCGCGCCGAAGTCGGTGAGCGCGCCAACCCCCATGAAGATCAGCAGAGGGAAAATGCCGGTCTCCACACCAACGGCGTAGATCTGCCCGATCATGCCATCGTGACCGCCGATACCGGCCACCGGGATGTTGCTCAGCAGGGCACCGAATCCGATCGGGATCAGCAGCAGCGGCTCAAACTTCTTGACGATGGCGAGATAGATCAGCAGGCAGCCGATGGCCATCATCAGCGCCTGGCCCCACTCGAGGTTGGCAAGGCCCGCGGACTGCCACAGCTTGAGGACCTGTTCCATGTCTCAGCCGAGCGCGAGCAGCGGGGCCCCGAGGGAGACCGCGTCTCCTTCTTTGACCCGAATCTCGGTCACGCTACCGACACATGGGGCGCGCACCTCCGTCTCCATTTTCATGGCCTCGAGCACTACCACAACGTCACCGGAGGCGACACGCTGGCCAGGTCGCACGCTGATCTTCACAATGTTTCCGGCAAGGGGCGACTCCACGATGCGCACATCGGCGCCCGCCGCCGGGATCGGGGTGACGGGGGCCGCGGCGGACGCCGCCGGCGCAGCGGATGTCACCGTCTCGAGAGCCCCCCGCGGTGAGACGACAACGTCATAGGGCTGACCATTGACCTCGACACGATACGCCTCGGGGCCCGCTGGCGCGGGCGCAGCCGGCGCCGTCGACGAGGCGGGGGCCGCGTCGTCGATCTCCCAGGGGCGCGGCTCGAATGCGTCCGCCTTGCCCCGGTTCGCGAGAAACTTGAGCCCCACCTGCGGGAACATCGCGTAGATCAACACGTCGTCGACGGGATTTTCACCGATGGTCAGCTCGCGCTCACCGGCGATGCCCTCCAGCTCCTCGGTCAACCGATCCATCTCCGGGCTCAGGTTATCGGCCGGGCGACAGGTGATCGGCTCCTCGCCATCGCCGAGAACGCGCGCCTGCAGATCCTTGTCGACCGGCGCGGGTGGCGCCCCGTAGGCCCCGCGCAGTACGCCAGCGGTCTCGTTGGTAATGCTCTTGTAGCGCTCGCCCATCAGCACGTTGAGCACCGCCTGACTGCCGACGATCTGCGACGTGGGCGTCACCAACGGGATATAGCCGAGGTCCTTGCGCACCCGGGGAATCTCCTCGAGCACCTCGTCGAGGCGATTCCCGGCCCCCTGCTCCCGCAGCTGGTTCTCCATGTTCGTCAGCATGCCGCCGGGGACCTGGGCGACGAGGATTCGCGAATCCACGCCCTTGAGGGCGCCTTCGAAGCGGGCGTACTTCTTGCGCACCTCGCGGAAGTACGCGGCGATCTCCTCGAGCAGATGGAGGTCCAGCCCGGTGTCACGCGCCGTGCCCTGGAAAATGGCGACGACCGACTCGGTGGGCGAATGGCCGTAGGTCATGCTCATGGACGAGATGGCCGTATCGACCATGTCGATGCCGGCCTCGGCGGCCTTGACGATGCTCGTGGTGCTCATGCCAGTGGTGGCGTGGCACTGCATCGCGATCGGGACGGCGCAGACCTCCTTGAGCCGTGTCACCAGCTCCTCGGCCACGTAGGGCCTGAGCAGGCCGGCCATATCCTTGATGCAGATGGAATGGCAGCCGAGGTCTTCCAGGCGGCGTCCCATATCGACCCAGGCATCGACATCGTGGACCGGGCTGACCGTGTAGGAGATGGTGCCCTGGGCATGGGCGTCCGTGGCCAGCACCGAGCGCACGGCCTGCGCCAGGTTGCGCAGGTCGTTCATCGCATCGAAGATGCGAAACACATCGATACCGTTCTTGGCTGCCCGCTCGACGAAGCTGTCCACCACGTCATCGGCGTAGTGCCGATAGCCGAGCAGATTCTGACCCCGAAGCAGCATCTGCTGGGGCGTTTTGGGCATCGCGGCCTTGAGCTGGCGCAGGCGTTCCCAGGGATCCTCACCCAGGTAACGGATGCAGGCGTCGAATGTCGCGCCGCCCCAGGTCTCCAGGGACCAGTAGCCGACCTGATCGAGTTTCGCCGCGATCGGCAGCATGTCCTCGAGCCGCATCCGCGTCGCCAGCAGCGACTGATGGGCGTCGCGCAGCACGACGTCGGTAATGCCGAGGGGTGTGTTGTGGTTCATCGTTGGGATCCTTCGGGTCTGCGCCTGGGAGGGTTGTCGGAACGGGCCCGCTCGCACCGGCTCGCGACCTGGTCAGCCCCGGCGGGACCGCCTGGAACGATGGCGTGCCACGGCCGCGGCGATGGCCGCGACGATGTCGCCGGGTACATCCGCATCTTTTTGGGCCGTTGCCAGCGTGACCGCCGGCCCCGGGTCGGGCTGCCCCAGGCGAAGCACCAGCCACGAGGTCAGGCGCAACAGGGCAACCAAGAGCAGCAGGAAGCAAAAGACGATGCCCATCCCGATGCCCATCAAACGCAGGCTTTCGCCGATCAGCGCCGCGTCGCCCATGCCCTGTGCTCCGTCAACCCCCGGGTGTTCATCCTCATCGAGTGGGATCCTAGCCCGACGGCATCAATCGTCGAACGGATGCCGCACGACCAATGTCTGGGCACGATCCGGGCCAGTCGAGACGATGTCGATCGGCACACCACCGAGCTCCTCGATCCGGCCCAGATAGGCGCGTGCCGCCGGCGGCAGGCCCTCGAGCGACCCGGTGCCGACCGTCGTCTGCTGCCATCCCGGCATCTCGATGAACTTTGGCTTGCAGCGGGCCAGATCCTCGGCACTGACCGGTGGCACAAGGAGCTCCTTGCCATTGAGGTCGTAGGCGACACAGATGCGCAGCGTCTGCATGCCGTCGAGCACGTCGAGCTTGGTAATGCAGAGGCCGGATACGCTATTGACCGCAAAGGAACGGCGCAGCGCGACCATGTCCAGCCAGCCACAGCGGCGCTTGCGCCCGGTGGTGGCGCCAAATTCGTGACCGCGCTCACCCAGATGCTCGCCATCGCCGTCGAAGAGCTCGGTCGGAAAAGGCCCACCGCCCACGCGGGTGGTATAGGCCTTCACGATGCCAAGCACTTGATCGAGGTCCAGCGGTCCGATGCCGCTGCCACTGGCGGCGCCGCCCGCGGTGGTGGTCGAAGAGGTCACGTAGGGGTATGTGCCATGATCGATGTCCAACAACGCCCCTTGCGCGCCCTCGAACAGGATGTTGCCGCCATCGGCCTGGATCTGGTGCAACCGCGCGGCAACATCGGTGACCATGGGGGCAATCTGCTCCCCTTGGGCCAGGGCCTGATCGAGGCTGGACTGGAAATCGACAGGGTCGGTCTTGAAATAGTGCTGCAAGGCAAAATTGTGGTAATCCAACACCTCGCGTAGCCGCTCCGTGAAATGGGCCGGGTCGAGCAGCTCCCCGAGACGGATCCCCCGGCGCGAGATCTTGTCCTCGTAAGCCGGGCCAATGCCCCGCCCAGTGGTCCCGATGGCCTTGCTGCCTCGCGCGCGTTCACGCGCCTGATCCAGCGCGATGTGGTACGGAAGGATGAGCGCGCAGGCGGAGCTGATGCGCAGACGCTCGCGCGCGGGCACGCCGCGCGCCTCGAGCGTCGCGGTCTCGCTCAAGAGCGCCTCCGGCGACAGGACCACGCCATTTCCGATCAGGCAGTGCACACCATCGTGCAGGATGCCCGAGGGGATCAGGTGAAGGATCGTCTGCTGGCCATCGATGACCAGGGTGTGGCCGGCATTGTGGCCACCCTGAAAACGCACGACCGCGTCTGCCCGCTCCGTGAGCAGGTCGACGACCTTACCCTTGCCTTCGTCACCCCACTGGGTGCCGATCACTACAACATTTTTTCCCATCGGCCGTTCTTCTTCGCTCGGTTCAGTTGAAAAGGTCGATGCGGCGGTGCCGCACACGCTACACCTATGGGCGAGACGGCCCATCGCCGGCATCTGCCGTCGATGGTCGCAAGTGCCAGCCACCCTCGGTTTGTTGCAGTATCTCGCTGCAGGCGAGCGCGACGGCATCACCGGCCTGGCCAGGTAACAGATTCACGACACGGCGTCCGGCAGCACGCAAACGATCGACCTCTGCCTGCAGGGCAGGGTCCGCATCCCATGGGGCCAGCACACCGTCGGCGCTTTGGCGAGCTGGCTCGACGGCATCCGCCAGTGCGAGCAGGCCCTTCAGATCGGTACTGAAGCCGACCGCGGGCCGCGCCCGCCCGAACACCCGACCGATGTCGTCGTAGCGTCCACCCCGCGCGATCTCCAGCCCCCACCCGGGGACAAAGGCGGCGAACACCACACCGGTCTTGTAGGTGTAGCCGCGCAACTCCGCGAGGTCGAAATGCACCGGCACCGTCGGCAGCCAGCGCTGCATCTCGTCGGCGAGGCGGCGCAGACGATCCAGGGCCTCCCGCACCGGCGCATCGGCGCCGCGCAACACCCCCACGGCACGCTCCAGCGCATCCTCGCCATTGAGCTCCGCCAATGCCAAGAGCATGTCGCCACTTGCGGCGCCGAGCCCGAATCCGGCGACCGCCTCCGCGATCTCCGCCACCGCCTTGCGTTGCAGGGCGTCGAACAGGGTCATCTCCTGCCGGAGGTCGAGACCGGCCTGGCGGGCCAGCCCGCGGTAGACCCCGACATGGCCGAGGTCGAGATAGGCCGACTCGATGCCAGCCGTCTCGAGCGTGAGCATCAGCAGCCGCAGGACCTCGATGTCGCTCTCGGCGCCGGAATGACCGTAGATCTCGGCACCGATCTGCAGCGGGCTGCGGGTCCCGGCAAAGCCATCGGTGCGGGTATGCAGCACGGTCCCCAGATAACACAGCCGGGTGGGTGCCTCGCGACGCAACTGGTGTGCGTCCAGGCGAGCCACCTGCGGCGTCATATCCGCGCGCACGCCAAGCATGCGCCCGCTGAGCTGGTCGGTGAGCTTGAAGGTCTGCAGGTCCAGATCGTGTCCGGTGCCGGTCAGCAGACTATCGAGATAGTCGATGATCGGCGGGATGACCAGCTCGTAGCCCCAGCTCTGGTAGAGGTCGAGCAACGCGCGACGCAGCGACTCGAGCTCGCGCGCTTGGGGCGGAAGTACCTCTTCAATGCCGGCCGGCAGCAGCCACCGCTCGTCGCTCATACGGATAGGGCTCAATTGATCCAGTAAAGCAGGCCTACACCGCCCAGCATGCTGGCAAGACCGGCCACCCGCAGACTGCGATCGGTCTGCCGGGCGAGCCCCAAGAGCATCCGGCGCATCGTCTGGGGTGCAAGAAAGGGCATGAAACCTTCGATGACAAACAACAGGGCCAAAGCGACCCACACATCGTGCCACATGACTCCCAGCGTCCTGATCAGATGATGGGCCGGGCGTTTGGCCGTGCCACAAAGGTGGGAATCATTGCAGATGCCGCTGGGATTGTCTAATCGCCGCGGCATGGGCCAGCAGCAACCGAAGGCAAGAAGGCCGCGGGCCCATTCACCGGACCCGCGGCCGCGCCTCAGCGGTCAGACCCGTTATGGAACCCGTGGCGCTGGCCTCTGATCCGTACCCGCGGGAGCGGAAAGGTTCCCATACTGATCGTTGAAGAATCGGAAGAAATCCGATGTCGGCGCCAGCACCAGCGTGCTGCCCTCCTGACCGAACGCGCTACGGTAGGCGTTGAGGCTGCGATAGAAGGAGTAGAACTCCGGATCCTGCTGATAGCTGGCCGCATAGATCTCCGCCGCCTTGCCGTCACCCTTACCGCGGGTCTCTTCCGCCTCCTTGTACGCATCGGCGAGGGTCACCGTGCGTTGCCGGTCCGCATCGGCGCGGATGCGCTCGGCGGCCTCGGACCCCTTCGCGCGCAAATCGCGGGCGACACGCTCGCGCTCGGCACGCATGCGGTTGTAGACCGATTCACTCACCTCTGGCGGCAGATCGATCTTCTTGACGCGCACATCGACCACCTCGACACCGAGCTCGACGGCCTGGGTATCGAGCTCCTTCGTCAGTACCTTCATCAGTTCCAGCCGATCCTCGGAGACGACCTCCTGGATGGTGCGTTTGCCGAACTCGTTACGCAGGCTGGTGTTGATCCGCTCGGAAAGCAGGCGTGCCGTCCGGCTGCTGTCACCCCCGGTGGAACGGAAGAACTGCGCGGCGTTGTTGATTCGCCATTTCGCGTACGAGTCGACGATGACGTCCTTTTTCTCGATGGTCAGGAACCGCTCCGGACGCGAGTCCAACGTCTGGATGCGGGCGTCGAAGATCATGATCTTGTTCAACAGCGGCACTTTGAAGTGCAGGCCGGGGCTGTAATCGCTACCGACGATCTCACCGAGCCTCAGCTTGATGGCCGTCTCCCATTGGTAGACGACAAAGGTGGACGCGTACACCAAAACGCCGAGCACCGCCGCCGCAATCGGTATAAGGATCTTTTTGGTGTCGTCCATTATCGGCTCCTGCGCTCGCGCGATACGTCGCGAACCCGCGATGCCGCACTATCACTGACCTGTGGGCTGTCGGCGGAATCCATCACCGCGCCCGAACGTGGCGATGCGGACCTGCCCTGCATAATCTGGTCGAGGGGGAGATACATCAGGCTGTCTCCGCCAGGGACATCGACCAGCACCTTGTTGCTCTCCTTCATGACCTGCTCGATCGTCTCCAGATAAAGGCGCTCGCGCGTCACGTCGGGTGCCTTCGCGTACTGGGTCAGCACCGCGCTGAAACGGGAGGTCTCACCTTCGGCCGACGCGATTACGCGATCGCGGTAGGCCTTCGCGTCGGCCACCGCACGCGCCGCCTCGCCTCGCGCCTGCGGCAGGATCTCATTGGCATAGGCCTCGGCCTTGTTCTCCAGACGCTCCTTGTCCTCGCGCGCCTTGATCGCGTCGTCGAACGCCTCCTTGACCTGCTCCGGCGGCTTCGCCGGCTGCATGTTCACGGAGGTGACGAGCAGGCCCGTCTTGTACTCGTTCATCAAGTCCTGTACGCGTTCTTTTATGGTCGCGGCAACCGCGCTGCGGCCCTCGGTCAGGATGAAGTCGAGCTTGCTGCCGCCGATGGTCTTTCGCACCACTGTCTCGGTGGCGTCACGCAGGGTCTTCTCCGGCGCCTGGTCCTGGAACAGGTAGTTCGACGCGTCCTGGATGCGGGACTGCACGGTCAACTCCACATCGACGATGTTTTCGTCCTTGGTCAGCATCTCCGCCTTGTGACTGAACGACGAGATCTCATCGACGTTGACGATCTCGACCTGCTCGATCGGCCACGGGATATGCCAGTGTGGACCCGGCTCCGTTGTTTGCGCGTAGGCACCAAAGCGCAGGATCACCCCCCGTTCGGCCGGGTCGACGATATAGATACCGCTCGCAAGCCAGACCACGAACAAAACAGCGGCAACAAGACCGATGGCACGCATGCTGAAGCCACCGCCAGGGGCGCCGAAGCTCGGGATGCCACCACCACCACCGCCGGCCTTCTTGCCACCGAACAGGGCGCCGATGCGCTCTTGCAGCTTGCGCACGATCTCGTCAAGGTCCGGTGGACCCTGATTGTTACCCTGGTTTCCCCCCCAGGGGTCTTTGTTACCGCCTCCAGGCTCGTTCCAGGCCATATTGTCTCCGTTACCGAGGTTTTGCGAGGTTTGGGTCGGACGACGAGGCGACTCGTCGCTCACGACTGCGCCCGAGGGACGCTGGTGTGCCGAAGGTGCCACCGTTTCGGTGCCATATCAAGACAGGGCCGGATCGTACGCGGTTCACCATGGCGCCCGCGCGCGCGCTTCCGTCGAAACAAGCCGCTCATTGTAAAGACTCACCAAGCGCGAGGGAAACGCTGATTTTCAGACTCTCCCGGGCAGGGACCCACGAGGCAATGGCGATCGGCAGGCGTCGCGCAACGGTCGGCGACAACGCCAGCGCGACGCGGTCCGCGGGGTCAGGACGTCGGCTCGGCCGCCCTCGTCTCGGTGCCGGCGGGCTCCTCCGCGCCGTGGACCGCCCCGGGGGCATCGCCCGCCGCTCCCGTGGCGTCGCACCGCAACCGTCCGGCCCAGGCCGCCTGCCCGGGGAGATCCCGCTCCAGGCGCGGGCGCGCGATCATCACCTCCATCTCCCAGCCGCCTTGTTCGGTCGAGCGCTCCGAGAGGACCCGCGAGTTGTCGAACAGCCAGGCCCTGAGCCGGCCATCAGCCGGGCCGAGAAGGAACCGGCGCCGCAACACCTCGCCACGGAAGAGCTCCGCCAGCGCCAGCTGCAGCAGGTCGACTCCCTCACCAGTCTGAGCGGACAACCACACCCGCCACGGACGACCTTGGGCATCGCGGTCGATTCGGGCGCAAGCACCATCGACGACGTCGATCTTGTTGAACACCTGCAGTCTTGGGATCTGATCGGCGCCGATCTCCTGCAACACGCTGGTCACGTCGGCGATGCGCCGATCCCGGTGCTCGGCCCCGGCGTCGATGACGTGCAGCAGCAGCCGCGCGGATCGGGTCTCCTGCAAGGTGGAACGAAACGCCGCGACGAGCTCGTGGGGCAGCTGGCTGATGAAGCCAACGGTATCGGCCAGCACCACCGCCGGCGCATCCGGCAGCTCCAGACGGCGAAGGGTCGGATCCAGGGTCGCGAAGAGCTGGTCGGCCTGATAGACCCCGGCCTCGGTCAGCCGATTGAACAGCGTGGACTTGCCGGCATTGGTGTAGCCAACCAGGGAGACCGTCGCGACCTCGGCGCGATCACGGGCCCGACGGCCCTGGGCGCGCTGCGCCTCGATCCGCGTCAGACGTCTGTTCAGCAACGCGATGCGCTTGGACAGCAGCCGTCGATCCGTCTCGAGCTGCGTCTCGCCCGGACCGCGGAGACCGATACCGCCCTTTTGCCGCTCCAAGTGGGTCCAGCCACGCACCAGGCGCGTCGACAGGTGCTCGAGCTGGGCCAACTCGACCTGAAGCTTGCCATCGAAGGAACGCGCGCGCTGGGCGAAGATGTCCAGGATGAGTCCGCTTCGGTCGACCACGCGGCACTGCAACAAACGCTCGAGGTTCCGCTCTTGGGCAGGGCTCAACGCGTGGTCGAAGATCACCAGCTCCGCGCCCTCGGCCTGGACCAGGTCCCGGAGCTCATCGGCCTTGCCGCGACCAAGAAACAGCCGCGGGTCCGGCCGCTCCCGGCTTCCTGGCAGATAACCGACCTCGGTGGCGCCCGCCGCTTTCGCCAGCAGACGGAATTCCTCGCGCGCGTCGGCGTCAATCGGGGCCCCCAGCCCGATCTGGACCAGCACCGCCCGCTCGCCAATGTCCGGGCGATCAAACACGGCCCGGACCCATCAGGCCGAGCGGCGCGGCGAGCTGCTGTCGGGGATCACCGACAACCGGGGGGCCGCAGACGGGCGGAAATGGACTACTACAGGGCGTTGCCGGGTTCAGGCGTGGTCTCCTGCGACGGGGGCAACTTAACGTTGCGTGCGGG
This sequence comes from Chromatiaceae bacterium, assembly GCA_040775095.1. Lineage (GTDB taxonomy): Bacteria > Pseudomonadota > Gammaproteobacteria > Chromatiales > Chromatiaceae > JAXGTD01. Next base: position 13,877 of record JAXGTD010000045.1, read on the forward strand.
CACCACCGTGGAGATGGCATGTTTGTAGATCATCTGACTTACGTTGTTTTTTAGCAACACAACGAACTGATCGAAAGACTCGATCTGACCCTGCAGCTTGATTCCGTTCACCAAGAAGATCGAAACCGGAATGCGCTCTTTCCTAAGCGCATTCAGAAACGGGTCTTGGAGGCTTTGTCCTTTGGACATGGGAGGTTCTCCTTGTTGTGGTCGGCACGCGACGCGGCCCAACGTGGCGGCATGCACGGCAAACGAAAATGATTGGTAACGATACCACAATGCCGATTCGAACGTCTGTTGGATTGTCAATCGAGAGACGAAACGGTCACGGACATCGCCCCCGGTTTCCGGGCTGCACCACCATGGCAGAGACACCCGCTCAGGAAACGCCAGACTGCCGAAGCACGGCCAAGGCCAACGGGAGCACGTCTTCACCATCCCACAGCCAATGACAGCCAGGCTCCGACCGCAGCCAGGTATACTGTCGCTTGGCGAGTTGACGCGTCGCGACGATGCCACGCTGCACGGCATCCTCGAAGCTATGTTCCCCCCTCAGGTATTGCAATATCTGGCGATATCCGACGCAGCGCATCGACGGCAGACCTGGATCCAGGTCGCCGCGTTGCGCCAGCCGCGCGACCTCATCCTCGAACCCCATCTCGATCATCCGGTGAAACCGTTCGGCAATGCGCGCGTGCAGCATCGCGCGCCGCGGCGGCGAGCGCACCAGCTTGATGGGGCGATACGCAAAGGGCTCTCCGGGCGAGCCCTGCCAAAGCTCGCTCATCGGCCGGCCGGCCGCGAGAAAGACCTCCAGCGCGCGATGCACCCGCTGCGGGTCGTTGGGGTGGATGCCCGCGGCCGCGGCCGGGTCCACCTCGGCCAGCCACCGGTGCATCGCCTCCGGCCCTGTCCGGCGCGCACGCGCCTGGATGTCCGCCCGGACCGCCGGGTCGGCCTGCGGCAGCGTCGAGAGCCCTCGCTGCAAGGCCCGGAAGTACAGCATCGTACCGCCGACCAAGAGCGGGACCTGCCCCCGCGCTCGAACCTCGGCCATCGCGTGCAGCGCATCGTCGCGGAAGCGGGCTGCCGAGTACGGGTCACCCGGATCGCAGATATCGATCAGTCGGTGGGGCACCCGGGCCAGAACCGCCGGGGCCGGTTTGGCCGTGCCGATGTCCATGCCACGATAGACCATCGCGGAATCCACGCTGATGATGCCGCAGGGCAAGCGTTCGGCCAGCGCCAGCGCCAGATCGGTCTTGCCCGAGGCGGTCGGGCCCATCAGCAGGATGGCCGGCGGCAGGTCCGCCTGGTGCTGCGCCGCCCGCGCTTGGAGCTCAGCGCTCACGTCGTGCCCCGCGACGTGAAACGCCCCGCCATGTCGCGCGCGGGCACCCCGCCCCTTGTGGGGCATACATCAGCGGCCCCGCATAAACAGGCGGTCGAGCTCCTGATGGGAGAGCTTGATCCAGGTAGGGCGCCCATGATTGCACTGATCGGCGCGCTCGGTCCGTTCCATGTCGCGCAGCAGCGCATTCATCTCCGGCAGCGTCAGGCGCCGATTGGCCCGGACCGAGCCGTGACAGGCGATGGTCGCGAGCACGCCATTGACCTCGTCGCGCACCCGCTCGCTGTTCCCCTCGGCGAGGAGATCCGCGATGAGGTCCCGGAGGAGTTGCTCCGGATCGACCGCCTGCAGGATCGCCGGGACCTCGCGCACCGCGACGCGGTCCTCCGCCAGTCGGCTGATGCCCAGCCCAAGCCGATCGAGCAGCCCCAGGTGCGACTCGGCCAGGTCGGCCTCGGCCGGGCTCAGATGCACCACGACGGGGACGAGAAGCGGCTGCCGACGCAGCTCGCCCTGCTCCCAGGCGGCCTTGAGGCGCTCGTAGCCGATCCGCTCGTGGGCCGCATGCATGTCGACGACGATCAACCCGTCGCTGGCCTGCGCCAGCACGTAGACACCGTTGAGCTGTCCCAGGGCGTAGCCCAGGGGCGCGGCGGATGACCCGTCTTCCGAGGCACCGGGCTGCTCCGCCGGAGGCGGCGCGGCCGGATCGGCCCCTGGCGGGGGACGCTGCAGATCGAAGGCCGCGGCGTAGGCACCAGGCCCGTCTGTGCAACGCAACGGAAACGGCCGCTGGTAGGGCGCCTCGCCCGCGGGCGCCTCGCGCACCTCGCGGGGCGCCGTTGGAAACCCCATCGGCGCGACGCCCCGGGCGACACTGCCCTCGGCCAGACGCCGATGCAAGGACCGGAAGAGAAAGTCGTGCACCTGGCGGCCTTCCCGAAAACGCACCTCGTGCTTGGCAGGATGCACATTCACGTCCACTTGCCGCGGCGGCACCTGCAAATAGAGCACGTAGGCCGGATGCCGACCATGATGCAGAACGTCCTGGTAGGCCTGGCGCACCGCGTGGCTGACCAGCTTGTCGCGCACGACGCGACCGTTGACGAAAAAAAACTGCATATCGCCCTGACTGCGGGCGAACGCCGGCCGCGCGACCCATCCGTGCAGTTGTAGCCCGACCGCCGCATCCTCGACGCTCAGGCTCTGTTCGACGAACGCGTCCCCGAGCAGGGCGCGCAGCCGAGCCACGATCGTTGTGCCAGCGGCATCGGCAGGGCGCAGATCGAACAGATTCCGTCCGTTGTGATCGAGCCTCAGTGCCACCTCGGGGCGCGCGAGAGCCATGCGTCGGACCAGCTGCTCCACGTGGGCCAGCTCGGTCTTCTCCGTGCGCAGGAACTTGCGCCGGGCCGGCACATTGAAGAAGAGGTCGTGCACCTCGATGGTGGTGCCGGTGGGGTGCGCCGCGGGCGCTGGATCCGGAGGCGCCTCGCTTCCGTCGCTCCAGACTCGCCACGCGTGTTCCGCCGCCGCGTCCCGCGAGCAGATCTCCAGCCGCGACACCGATGCGATGCTGGGCAGGGCCTCGCCGCGAAAGCCCAGGGTCGACACCGCCTCGAGGTCCGACAGGGTCGCGATCTTGCTCGTTGCATGGCGCGCAACGGCCAGCGGCAGATCCTCGCGCTCGATGCCACGGCCGTTGTCGCGAACCCGGATGCGTTTGATGCCGCCCCGCTCCAGGTCGACCTCGATGCGGGTCGCACCGGCATCGAGGCTGTTCTCGATGAGCTCTTTGACGACGGAGTCGGGGCGATCGACGACCTCACCGGCGGCGATCTGGTTGATCAGTTGCGGGGGTAAGGCGTGGATCCGGGACATAGCGGCGATAGAAACAAAAACGCCGTGCCGTCGCAAGCGTACCGTTCGCGCGAGACGCTGGCCCGCGATCCGGGGGCCGGGGCGACAGGCCGTTCCGATCCGGATCCGCTGGGCAGAGGCGCAAAGCCAGCGTCTGTCTCGCGCGGTCAACTTCCGGGGATCGTCAGCACCTCGCCGACCCGGATACGGTCGTCGGAGAGATTGTTGGCGCTGCGCAGCGAGCGCAGGCTCACGTTGTAGTTGTCGGCGATCTGCGAGAGGGTATCGCCACGGACGATGCGGTGCTTGCGACCACCGGGGCCGGCGGCCTCGGTGCTGGCGAAACGCGTGCCCGGCGGCGGGTATTCGCGGAAATAGTCCATGATGCCATCGAGTATGGCGTTGGCGAGCTTGGACTGATAGGCATCGCTGCGCAGGCGCTTCTCCTCGGCCGGATTGGAGATGAACGCGGTCTCGACCAGCATCGAGGGGATATCGGGCGACTTGAGCACCGCGAAACCCGCCTTCTGAATCTTGGTCTGGTGAACCTCGCCGAGGCCACGCAGCTTGGTCAGGACCTTCGACGCGGCGATACCACTGTGTTCCATGGTTGCATTCTGACTCATATCCAGCAGCACGCTGGCGAGCACCTCGTTGCCCTCCTTGAGGTCGATCCCGCCAATCCGGTCGGCGCTGTTCTCGCGCTCGGCGAGCCATTTCGCCGCCTCGCTGGTGGCGCCGCCGTTTGACAGGGTGTAGACCGACGACCCACGCACACGACGGTCGTTGAACGCATCGGCATGGATCGACACGAACAGATCAGCGCGCTGCTTGCGCGCCTTCGCGATTCGCTGGCGCAGGCCGACATAGTAATCGCCGTCGCGGATCAAGAGCGCACGCATCCCACGCTGCCGGTCGATGCGAGCGGCCAGCTTGCGCGCAACCGCGAGCGTGATGTCCTTCTCGCGGGCACCGGATGCGCCGATGGCGCCGGGATCCTCGCCGCCATGACCGGCATCCACCGCGATGAGCAGCTCTCGGGCCGGTGCCCGTTTGGCGCGCACGGACGGATGCGGGTCACCGGACGGGGGCCGGGGCAGCCGTTCGGTTGACGCCAAGACCCCACCACGGGGCTCCAGATCGATGACGATCCGGTGTCCGTACTGATCGTTTGGCCGCAGCGCGAAGCTCTTGGCCTTCACTGGCTGCTTCAGGTCGAGCACGATTCGCAGATCGTCACCCTCACGCACGCCACTGCGGATGCGCGCCACCACCAGGTCCGCGTCGTCCGGCGTCGGCAACGCCCCCCGCAGGCGCGCGTCCACGACATCGATGACAAGCCGGTCCGGGTCGTCGAGCGAAAAGATGCTGTGGTGCACCGCCGCGGCGGTATCGATGACGATCCGCGTCTGATCTGGCGCATTCCAGATTCGCGCGCCGCGCACGTCCACCTGTTCGGCACGCGGTGCCGTCGTCAAGACCGACAGGCACAGGAGTCCAAGCAGCATGGAGATTGTCCTGTTCATCGCGCGGCCCCGGCGACGGGCGTGCTCCTGTATCGGCTGGAAGTTGCTAAAAATCATAGCATCAGAGTCGAAAAGAATCCAAGTCGATACCGTGGGTTGAGAGCGTTTCCTCGAGATCGCGGCAGCACGCGGCGCGGGCCTGGGAGCCGATTGCCGGGGGATTCATCCTCTCTGGCGATGTCGGTTCGCAAACGTCGCGAGGGCCTGTCCCAGCTCCTGCTGCCAGCCACTGCTGGCGAGCATCCGCAGCACTCGCCCAGGCGGCGCATGCGCGATGGCGATCTGAAGGTCTGCCGGGGGCAATACCCCCTCCCCGCGCTCCGGCCACTCCACCAACACCAGGGCATCATCGGCGATCAGCTCCCGCCAACCGAGATATTCCAACTCCTCCGGGTCGGCGAGTCGGTAGAGATCCAGATGATGCAGCGTCCTCCCCGCGGCCGCGTAGGACTCGATCAACGTGTAGGTGGGACTGCGCACGGGCCCCTCGTGGCCGAGCTCGCGCAGCAGGCCCCGCACCAGCGTGGTCTTGCCCGTCCCGAGGTCGCCCTGCAGGGTCACCAGGCCCGTCCTGTCGGCCAGGGCCACGGCCAGACACCCACCGAACGCGATCTGTGCCTGCTCGTCTTCCAAATAGACTTCCGATGGGTTCATCGCCCGTCCTCCGCCGCAGCGCCCGTGCCCGGCGCCGCCCCCTGCAGGGTCGCTCGCAGCGCGCCGATCAGGTCCGAGGCGAGCAGACCCGTTTGGCCCGCGTGCGCGGCGCGATCCCCCGCCGCCGCGTGCAGGCACACGCCAGCGCAAGCGGCCTCTTCCAACCCGAGCCCCTGCGCAAGCAGCGCCGCAATCACACCCGTTAGCACATCGCCCATGCCCGCGCTGGCCATGCCAGGGTTGCCCTGGCTGCAGACCGCGACCGGTCGATGCCCATCAGCGCGAACCAGGGTGCCTGCGCCCTTGAGCACCACGACGCCGCCATAACGCCCCTGCAACGCCTGCACCGCCGCGAATCGATCCTGCTCGATCTCGGCGACGCTGACGCCAAGCAACCGCGCGGCCTCGCCAGGGTGCGGCGTCAATACCCAGTCGTCGCGGCGGCACGGAGCCTCGGCAAGCAGGTTGAGCGCATCGGCGTCGATCACCAAGGGCCGGTCGCGCTCAACCGGCTCGGCGAGTACGCGCTCAAGCAATACCCTGCCCCAGACGTCGCGACCAAGACCAGGCCCAATGGCGATGACATCGGCAAGCCCCAGGGCCGGGTCCAGCGCGTCCTGATCGCCCACGGCCCGGACCATCAGCTCGGGTCGCGTCAGGTTCACCAGGGTCGCGTGTCCCGGGTGGGTCGCGACCGTGACCCGTCCGGCACCGCCACGCAGCGCCGCCTCCGCGCACAGGCGCACGGCCCCGGACATGCCGGGCGCGCCGCCGATCGCGACCACGTGGCCGAAGTCACCCTTGTTCGCACTATGCCGACGCGCCGGAAGCCAGGCCGAGGTCTTGCCCCAGTCGATACGCCGCGCCGACAAGACCTCGCTGGCGTAGATCGCGGCGGGAATCCGCAGGGCATCGAACCGGATCTCGCCGCAACAGTCCCGCCCCCGACCCGTGAACAGACCGCGCTTGAGTCCGATGAAGCTGATGGTGACATCGGCCTCGATCGCGCTCCCCAGCACACGGCCGCTGTCCGCATGCAGGCCAGTGGGAATGTCCACCGCCAGTACCGGCGCTCTGAGCGCGTTGGCCTGGCCGATCGCCTCGGCCCAGATGCCCTGCACCGGACGCTCCAGACCCGTACCGAGCATCGCGTCGACGATCAATCCCGAATCCGGTGGGATCCCCCGGAATGGCTCGGCGACACCGCCGGCGGCCGCGAACGCGCCCGCCGCGGCCAGCGCCTCGCCGCGCAACCCGGCGTGATCACCGAGTTGGAGCAGGCGCACCGCGAGGCCTTGTGCGCGCGCGATCCGGGCGATGACATAGCCGTCGCCGCCGTTGTTGCCTACCCCGGCCAGGACGGTCAGGGCCCGCGCCTTCGGCCAGCGTTCCCGCAACAGGGCGAACGCGGCGGCGCCCGCCCGCTCCATCAACTCGGTACCGGGGATGCCATGGGCCTCGATGGCGCGGCGGTCCAGGGCCCGCACCTGGGCGGCCGTGTACAGGGCATAGGGCAGGCGGGTCGTCTCTGGCATCATTCGCGGCACGGCAGGCTCCAGCGGGCGCTCACGGGTCATGGATTGACCCGCTCACCCGGGGTGATCGAGATTCGGATGTTGGGCCGGAATCCGGCCCCCGCAGCGCCGCCGCGCGCCGAGAGCCGCCGCCGGCGGGCCGAGGGCTGCTATGCTGCCGGGAGATCGGCCGCGGCGGCAAGCCCGAAGCGCGTCCTCTGGAGTCCCATCCCCAGCATTCAGGCAACGCCGTGACGAGCCCCGACCCACATACCCTGGCCACCGAGATTAAGCGCTGGGGCGCCGAGCTTGGCTTTCAGCAGGTCGGCATCTGCGACGGCGATCTGCCCGAGGCCGAGGCGCGTCTCGCCGACTGGCTCGAGCACGGCAGGCACGGCTGCATGGAGTATATGGCCCGGCACGGCACCAAGCGAAGTCGGCCCGCGGAGCTGCTGCCGGGAACGCGGCGCGTGATCTCGGTCCGGATGGACTATCTCCCCGAACCGCAGGCGGCGATCGGTGCCGCCATTGCCGATCCCGCACGCGCGTTCGTCTCGCGCTACGCGCTCGGGCGCGACTACCACAAGGTCCTGCGCCGGCGTCTGCAGCGGCTGGCGCAACGCCTTGCCGAGCGCATCGGGCCGTTCGGCTATCGCGTGTTCGTCGACTCGGCACCCGTGCTCGAGAAACCGCTGGCACAGAAGGCCGGTCTCGGCTGGATCGGCAAACACACCAATCTGATCAGCCGCGGCGGCGGTTCCTGGTGCTTTCTCGGCGAGATCTATGTCGATCTCGAGCTGCCGCTCGACCGCCCCGCCACCGAGCACTGCGGGCGCTGCCAGGCCTGTCTCGACGTCTGCCCGACCGATGCCATTATCGCCCCATTCCAGCTCGACGCCCGGCGCTGCATCGCCTATCTGACCATCGAGCTGCAGGGTCCCATCCCGGAGCCGCTGCGCCGGCTGATCGGCAACCGCGTCTTCGGCTGCGACGACTGCCAGCTGGTCTGCCCGTGGAACCGGTTCGCAAGCCTGGGCACCGAGCCGGACTTCCTGCCGCGCCATGGGCTCGACGCGGCGACCCTCGTGGACCTGTTCGCCTGGGACGAGCCGACGTTTCTCTCAAGCACCGAGGGCTCGGCGATCCGGCGCATCGGTCACGCCCGGTGGCTGCGCAACCTCGCCGTGGGACTCGGTAACGTACCCCCGTCGGCGGCCGCCCGACGCGCCTTGGCCGCCCGCGCCGATCACCCCAGTGCACTGGTCCGCGAGCACGTGCACTGGGCACTGGCCCGCCAGTCGGCGAACGATGCCGGCACCTGATGCAGGCTGATCTTCCGGCGTTTTCGGCCCGGGCCATCGGAGGCCCAGACGGGCATCTCCCGCCGCGCTCAGCCGAAACGCCCCTCGATATAGTCTGCCGTTTCCTTGTGCCGCGGGGTCACGAACATCTCCTCGGTCAGGCTGTGCTCCACCACCTTCCCCATGAGCATGAAGATGCACTCCTCGCTCGCCCGACGCGCCTGGGCCATGTTGTGGGTGACAATGAGGATGGTGTACTGCCCCCGAAGCTCCCAGATCAGCTCCTCGACCGCCTCGGTGCCTTTGGGATCGAGTGCCGAGCAGGGCTCGTCCATCAACAGCACCCGTGGCTTGACCGGCAACAGGCGCGCGATGCAGAGTTTCTGCTGCTCCTCGAGGGACAGCTCGGTCGCCTTGCGGTTGAGCCGATCCTTAACCTTGTCCCAGAGCAGGACCTGCCGTAACGCCCCCTCGACGACCTCGTCCGGTTTTTGCCGCGCGTCGGCGCCCTTCATATGCAGTCGGTAGCCGAACAGGATGTTGTCGCGAATCGAGATGGGAAGCGGGTTCGGCCGCTGGAAGACCATCCCGACCTGTTTGCGGACCTGAACGAGCTCCACCATCGGGTCGTAGATGTTCTTGCCCATCACATCGATCGTGCCGTCGATGCGCACGTAGCCGAGCCGCTCGTTGATACGGTTCACGCTGCGCAGAAAGGTCGACTTGCCGCAACCGGATGGCCCGATGAGCGACGTGATCATCCCCTGGCGAATCTTCAGGTCGACGTCATAAAGGGCCTGAAAGGTGCCATACCAGAGGTTTAGCTTGCTGGTCCGGATAGCGAAATCGGATTCGGACGAATCGTTCGCGAGCCGCTGCGCTGCAGTATTCATAGGCGTTGCCGAATCAGATCAACGAAAATGGAATCACCTGACAATCGTGAGCGTGACCGCTCCGCGGGGTGCCGATCCAACCTCTTCCGGGCATGCCATCCGCCCTCGCCTCGCACGGCGCAACGCACGAAGCGCCCCCTGATCAGGCCCTCGCGGCACTCGAAAATGCCGGGCCTTTCATGGCCCGGGCGGGAGACGTGTCTCTAACCAAACCGACCCTCGACGTAGTCCCGGGTGCGCCTGTCCTTGACCTCACCAGTGAACAGATTTTCGGTGATGCCGATCTCGACGCACTTCCCGCCGAGGAAGAAGGCGGTCCGATCCGCGAGCCGTCGTGCCTGCTGCACCAGATTCGTGACCAGCAGGATCGTCATATCGACACGCAATTCCTTCAGGACCTCCTCGATGCGCATCGTCGTGACCGGGTCGACCGCGATCGAGAACTCGTCGAGAACCAGCAACTCCGGCTCCTGGGACAGGGCGCGCGCGATGGTCAGACGCTGCTGCTGACCGCCGGAGAGCAGGCTGCCCAGCGAGCTGAGCCGGTCTTTGACCTCGTCCCACAGCGCGGCCCGGGTCAGACAGCGCTCGACGATGATGTCGAGCTTGCGCCTGTCCTTGATGCCGCGCAGCCGCGGCGACAGGGCGACGTTGTCATAGATGGTCATGGGCAACCCGACCGGCAGCGGGAACACGACGCCGATGCGACTACGCAGCGCATAGATGTTCTTGAGCTTTTGCACGTCGCGCCCGTTGAACAGGATCTCCCCCTGCACCTGCATCCCAGGGGTGAACACGTCCATGCGGTTGAGGGCCTTCAGGAACGACGTCTTACCGGCATTTGCCGGACCGATGACGCCAAAGATCTCGTTTTCCCGGACCTCGAGGTTGACCCCCTCAAGCGCGACAGTGCCTCCGTAGCGGATCTCGAGATCCTTCACCGCAAGCTTGGTCCTTCTGTCGCCGGACTCGTTGGTCTGGTCCATGGGTCCAGGCACTGTCTGAACACCCGCATCACTCACCATTTCTTCTTCCCCCGCAGGTAGGTCCGAAAGGCGATCGACAGGCTGTTCATGACCAGGACCATGGCGATCAGCACCAGGGCCACGCCAAAGGGGATCTCCTCGGCGATCCCCGGCACCTGGGTGGCAACCACGAACAGATGTAACGACATGGCCATGGTCTGGTCGAGCACGGTCTCCGGAAGAAATGGTGTGAAGAAGACCGCGCCGGTAAACATGATGGGTGCCGTCTCACCCGCGGTGCGCGATACCTCCAGGATCACGCCGGTCAGGATGCCGCTGATGGCGTTCGGCAGCACGACGCGTCGGATCGTCTGCCAGCGTGTCGCCCCCATGTTCCAGCAGGCCTCGCGAAACGCCATGGGCACCGCCTGTAGCGACTCGCGGGTGGCCACGATGACCACAGGCAGCGTCATGACGGCCAGGGTGAGGCTCGCTGCCAGGATGCTGGTCCCGAACTTGAAAAAGATCACGAAGGCCCCGAGTCCGAAGAGGGCATGGACGATGGACGGGACGCCAGCCAGGTTGATGATGGCGAGATTGATCACGCGCGTGAACCAGTTGTCCCCGGCGTACTCGCTCAGATAGACGGCTGCGGCCACGCCGATCGGGACAGACGCGAGCAGCGCCACCGAGACCAGCCAGATGGTTCCAAGCAAGGCCGGGAAAATGCCGCCCGTGCGCATGCCGTCGGTCGGGAAGGTGAAGAGGAAGTCGAGCGAGATGACCGACCCGCCGCGATAGATCAGGGTGCCGAGGATAACGAGCACCGGCAAGATGAGCAGCAGGGTCATCAAGCCGAACAGGTTGCGGTAAAGACCCTGGACTCTCTGATTGCGCCGATTGAGCCCCGTGGCTTCGAAATTTGCGCTGACTGTCGCCATGAGGTTACCCCTTGCGGATGCCGCGCACGATCAGATCGGCGGTGAGATTGATGACGAAGGTGATGAGGAACAGGAAGATGCCGATCGTGAACAGGACCTGATAGTGCTCCTCACCCACCGCCGCCTCGCCCAATTCCGCCGCGATGGTGGCGGTCAGCGCGCGCACGGAGTCAAACACGCTGCCGGGGATGTTAACGGAGTGGCCCGTCGCCATCAGGACCGCCATGGTCTCCCCAAAACCGCGCCCCACGCCCAACAGGACCGCGCCCAGCAATCCGTTTTTCGCCGCAGGCAGGACGACCTTGTAAATCACCTGCCAGCGCGTCGCGCCCATCGCTTCTGCCGCCTCCCGGTAACGGTCCGGGACGGCCTTGAGCGCATCCTCGGCGATGGAGGTCATAATGGGCGCCGCCATGAGGCCGAGGATAATCCCGGCATTCAAGACGTTGAGCCCGACGGGTACGTTGAACAGCTCAATGATGAGCGGGTTCATGACGGTGAGACCGATAAAACCCCAGACCACCGACGGGATGGCCGCCAGGAGCTCCACCAGCACCTTGAGTGCCTCCCGGGCCTTCCCGGTCGCGAACTCGCCGATGAAGACCGCGGCCCCGAGGGAGAACGGGATCGCGACGAGCATTGCCAGACCCGTGACGCTGGCCGTGCCGGCGATGAGCGCCAGGATCCCGTACTCGGGTGCGTCGGCATCGCTCGGGAACCAGTAGGGGGTCAGGAAGAACTCATGAAAATCCATTCGGTACAGGACGAACCCGATACCCTCCTTGGTGACGAAGAGAAAGATCCCGAGCACGAAGATGATCGCGGAGATGCCGGCAATGAAGACAAGGCCCTGCACCGCCTTGTCGACGTACCAATCCAGGTCTCTGCGGTCGAACGCGTTTTCCGCCCCGGTCTGAACGACCTGACGGGCAACCCCCAGGTCGGCCGTGCTGTCGGTCATGTCAGGACGCCTCCTCGCCGCGCAGGGTCGTGAGCAGATTGCTCACCTGCACGGCGATCTCCCGATACAACACCTCGTAGCGCTGTCGGGCCTGATCATCGGGGAGGCCCACGGGCAATGAGCCCACGTCCCAGTCCAGCAGCGTGCTGTGGAAAGGCACCGACTCCAGGTATGACTTCGCCGGCCCCTGCAGGCTGACGATCACGTGGTACTCGGCCAGCTCCTGCTTGGAGAGGTCGAGCTTGATCGGCTTGCGGTCGCCAAGCTCGATCCCCCGCTCCTGCAGCAGACCGGCCACCTTCGGGTCGACGGTGGCGGCAGCCTGGCGCCCGGCGCTGCGGTACTCCCCGCTTCCCGGGAAGTTCTTCCGCGCGATCGCCTCGGCCATTGGGCCGAGCACCGAATTGTCCTCGTCGAGGAACAGGATCCGATAGATCTTGGCCGCCTTGCCCTCTCCGGTCGCGGCAAAGACCGCCTCCTCGCAGATGTTCTTCGCCTGGTCCGAGACCCGCTCCAACATGTTGAAGACGACCAGGTAAGCGAACAGATCCTTGATCGACAGCTGGTTTCCCTCGGCCACGAGGTCGGTGAACACGCTATCGAACGTCCGCTCCACCTGATCGGCCATACCCATCGTGGCCTTGGCCTTGTCGGCGCTGCCCTCGCTGAACGCCTCGACCGCCTGCTTGAGCATCTGTCGGGACTCACCCGCCATGAGCTCGAGCTCACGGGCCACCAGGCCCTCGGGCCGGCGGGAGAGTTGCACCGACTCGCGGGCGATGGTCACGGCATAGTCGCCAAGACGCTCGAGGGCGAGATTGGCACGGATGATCGCGGACATCAGGCGCAGGTGCCCGGCGCTGGGCAGATGCAGTGCGATGAATCCGTGGCACATCCGGTCGAGGGCCCGGCTCGACCGATTGATGAACTGGTCCCCGAGGGCCGTCGCGTAGGCAAGCTTGTCGTTGGCGCTCAGCAGTGCGTGGGTCGCGTCCGTCAGGGCCGACTCGACCTGTTCTGCCAGCATGGACAGGTGCTGCTTGATGCGAGACAGGTCTCGCTCGAGACGTTCTTCATAGTGGGTCATGGTGTCTGCTCCGCGGGACGCAATCGGCCAACCGGGATTCGTCAGCGCAGGCGCGGCGCCCGGGGGCGCCGGCTGCGGATCCGGCTACTTGCACTCGACCCGGCGAACGGGGGCATAACCCTCCTTGGCGACGATGCACTGTCCCGCATCGCTCATGATCCAGTCCATGTACTTCTTCACCTCACCCTGCGGCTCGCCATTGGTGTACATGAGCAGCGGACGGGCAATCGGATAGCTGCCATCGAAGGCCGTCTCCTCGGAGGGCTCGACACAGGCATCCCCCTCCGCCTTGGCGATACAGAGCTTGTTGACGTGATCGGTCGCATACGCAAGGCCGCTATAGCCAATGGCGCAGGGGGTCTTCTCGACCAGATCGACAACGTCCTTGGAGCCGTGCATGTCAAGGGTGCCCATCCGGTATTTTCCCTTTTTCCCGAGCACGGCCTCCTGGAAGTAGGCATAGGTGCCAGAGTTGTTCTGCCGGCTGACGACCACGATCTCGCCAGAATCACAGCCGGGCACCGTGATGCCGAGGTCCGACCAATTGTTCGCGCCACCGTCACGGCCGTAGATCTTGGCCAGATCCGCCAACGTCATCGACTTGGCCGGATTGTTCTTATTGGTATAGACCGCCAGCGCGTCGTATCCCACGACGTGCTCCACGGGATGCTGTCCGTGCTCCTCCGCTTGCTCGATCTCCTTGGTCTTCATCTTCCGGCTGGCGTTCGCGATATCCACGGTGCCATTGATCATCGCCGCGATGCCGGTGCCTGAGCCCCCGCCCGAAACGGCGACCGCAACGTCCGGATCGATCTTGCCGTACTCTTCGGCCCAAGCCTGGGCGACATTCACGAGGGTATCCGAACCCTTGTTCTGGATCTCGGTACGTGCCTGTACACCAACCGCAGACAGGCAGAGCGTCGTAGCAACCGAAACGGTCAACAGGTTCTTCTTCAGCACGGTATCACCTCGGTGGTCAATGAGAGCAGAGTGCTCGCTATAAGAAAGCGATGACTTTTCGTATGGTTATGTTGACGACGATATGACACTTTGTTTGAGATTGGGTTACGGTTTTTTTACCGTGTGATGAATTTTTTATTTCAGTCGAATAGGGAGCGACGTTTCGCAACTACCGGACGCGGCATGCGGTTTCGACTGACGGGAGCCCTTCCGCTTCGCAATACAGGAATCGGGATGTTGGCGCGGTTTCTCGGCACGCCATGCCAGACCCACGATGCTGATCAACCGCGAGTCCCGGGAAGGTTGCACCGGCGCCGCACCTGCCTGCGGCTTCGTCGAGCCTAGAAAGAGCAGTTGACCGCTTAGCCGCCCATGCAAACGTCTGTGTTTGTTCGCATTCTGGAGATGTTGGGGAGTCACCCGCCAGGTGAAGGGCGCTACGCTCGCCAGGGCACGCCCCCCCGCGCCCAGCCGTGTTACGACGCGTTGGAATTGAATGACGATTCCGCCTCGTTCTGCCTTGCTGGACACCACGCGCAACGCACCCTGACGACCGTCCAACTGCCCTTTCTAGTACAGTCGCGCCGAAATAAGGTAAACATCAAGCTTCGAGGGGCTTACCCTGGTAAGTCCACTTGAACGGCTTGGCCATTGTTTTGTTGAAGTAGTCGACGAAGGCTATGAGCTTGCCGTGCAGGTCGTCTGTGGAGCTGAA
>JAXGTD010000046.1:0-28142 GCA_040775095.1 Chromatiaceae bacterium
CCCGAGAGCCAGGAGGTCTGATCGATGCGCGCGACGCAACCGGCATCGGGCAAGCTTCGGGTCGCGACCGCCTCGCTGGCCGGTTGTTTCGGCTGTCATATGTCGCTGCTGGACATCGACGAGCGGATCACCGGCTTGATCGATCTGGTGGACTTCGATCGCACCCCGCTCACCGACATCAAGCGCGTCGGCGACTGCGACCTGGGCCTGATCGAGGGCGGCGTCTCGAATACCGAGAATGTCGAGGTGCTGCGCGCATTTCGCCGGCACTGCCGGATACTGGTCGCCGTGGGGGCCTGTGCCATCAACGGCGGCATTCCTGCCATGCGCAACAATTTTGATCTGCGCGAATGCCTGGAGGAGGCCTTCATCGATGGCGCCGGTCTGCACAACAGCGGTGTGCCGAACGACCCGGAGCTGCCGTTGCTGCTCGATCAGGTGCATCCGATCCACGAGGTCGTGAAGGTCGACTACTTCCTGCCCGGGTGCCCGCCATCGGCCGACGTGATCTGGACCTTTCTGAGCGAGCTGCTGGCGGGTGAGCCGTTCAGCCTGTCGCACGCCCTGTTGCACTACGACTAATCCCGCCCGAGGGGGAGATATGGCAAGTCATCTCGAAACCGCGAGCAATCCCGGGGCCCTGAAACGGGTCGTCATCGAGCCGGTCACGCGGGTCGAGGGTCATGGCAAGGTCACGTTGCTGCTCGATGCGGACAACCATATCCGCCAGGCGCGGCTGCACATCGTGGAGTTTCGCGGCTTCGAGAAGTTCATCCAGGGTCGGCCCTACTGGGAGCTGCCGGTGTTGGTGCAGCGCCTGTGCGGCATCTGTCCGGTCAGTCACCACCTGGCCGCGGCCAAGGCCTGCGATCAGCTGGTCGGGGTCGATGTCCTGACGCCGACCGCCGAGAAGGTCCGTCGGCTGATGCACTACGGGCAGGTGCTGCAGTCCCACGCGCTGCACTTCTTCCACTTGTCATCGCCGGACCTGTTGTTCGGCTTCGACGATGCGGTCGCGCATCGCAACATCGTGGGTGTGATCCGCGACCACCCGGAGGTCGCCCGGCAGGGCGTGCTGCTGCGCAAATATGGCCAGGAGGTCATCCGAATCACCTCCGGCAAGCGCATCCATGGCAACGGAGCGGTTCCGGGCGGTGTCAACAAGTCCGTCAGCGACGCCGAGCGCGATGCGCTGCGCGCCGATATCGCGCAGATCGTGCGCTGGGCGGCCGACGCGGTGTTGCTGATGCAGCGGATCTTCCTGGAGGATCTGCCCTATCACCAGCACTTTGCGCGGGTCGATGCCAATACCCTGAGCATGGTGCGCGCGGACGGGGCGCTCGAGCTCTATCACGGCGGGCTTCGGGCGCGGGACGCCGCCGGTGCGCCGATCTTCGATCACGCCGATTACCGCGACTATGCCCGTCTCCTGCAGGAGGAGATCAAGCCCTGGAGCTACATGAAGTTCCCCTTCATCGCGTCTTTAGGGCCGGAGTCGGGATGGTATCGCGTCGGGCCGCTTGCACGGGTCAATAACTGCGACTTCATCGACACCCCGCTGGCCGAGCAGCAGCGGCACGCGTTTCTGGCCATCGGCGACGGGGGCCCGGTCCAGCCCGCCCTGGCGACGCACTGGGCCAGGCTCATCGAGCTGCTCTACTGCGCCGAAGCGATCGAGCGCCTGCTCGAGGATCCCGATCTTGGCGGTACCGATCTGATGGTCACGGGGGCAACCCGAGAGACCGGCATCGGCGTGCTCGAGGCCCCGCGCGGCACGCTGTTCCATCACTACGAGATCGACAGCGGTGGTTTGGTGCGCAAGGCCAACCTGATCGTGTCGACCACGAACAACAACCAGGCGATGAACGAGGCGATACGCCAGGTGGCCAGCGACTACCTGGACGGTCAGGTCCTCACCGAGCCCCTGCTGAACCAGGTCGAGGTCGCGATCCGCGCCTTCGATCCTTGTCTGTCTTGTGCCACCCATGCGGTCGGGAAGATGCCGCTGCAGATCGATCTGCTCGACAGTGCCGGGCGGGTTTGCGATCGCATTCGCAAACGCGCGAGTGGCGACATCGAGCATGCACCCCCCGAGGCGGGTCCTGGCCGTGCATCCTCGCTGGACGCCGGTGGCGGCCGGCGTTCGGAGCCGGCCCAGTAGGGGCACTCGCCCCGCCGAGCCCCACGGGCCCTGCCTTGGACGCGGTGGTCCGCGGCGGCCTGGGTTGCCCAGTTGCCGCGCCTGACAACCGCCCAAGGACGTGCTCCACCCGCGGTTGCGACGACCCCGCACCTGCCGTGCCGTGATCGACGGCGGGATCAAGCCTCCTCCCGATACCCGCCTGTCGAGAAACCCCGCGGGCCTCGCCCGCGCCCCGCGGACGCTGATCGAGCGGCCTCCCGGCATTGGGACCGAGCGCCAACCGAACAGGCGGCTTGCGATTCGCCCCGTGTCCAGCACCCGGGTGGATGGATCCGCGAGGCCATCCCCACGGGCAGGGGTAATCATGCGCATCGGACAACGGAACTTCAATCGGATCCGGAAACGGATTTTCATCGCGTATCAATCAATGAGTTCTGAGGTATTCATCATGATTCTCAATCAAGTCATGGCGGGTGCCTCGGGGGGCGTGCCAAAAGCTCTATTCGTCACAGGCAATAGGAGACGGCCTTGCTCGAGTACTCCATGGAATACTGAATCACGGACAGATAACATCTATGCTCGCTAATATTCTATTGTTTACGGTCGGGTAAAAGTATATACGAGGTCGATGATCTACTAATAAGATCGCTAGCAGTCATGGAATGCGTGGTGCGGACCCTGTAATTCACGAGCGCGGAGACCGAGGGCGTCGGAGATTGTTGTACGTTTTTCTACTTTCCTGACAACGAAGCAATTTTTTTTTTCGAATACCTAATTTTTTTCTTTACCTTTGCTAATGTTTTGCTAAGGTTTAGCCGAAGCAGTTTTGGCAGAAGCAGTCGGTGGGAATCATCACCGACGGAGAGACGGGAGCGTATCAACCCCCTATGGCAGGGGTTCGTGCTCCGCCGACCGCTTGAACCTCGGTGGTCGAATCGCAGTACCCCTTCATACAGAGCGCCTTTTTAAGGCATTCGGTCGAATGCCTTTGTAAAGCGCATCCAGGCTATCCTTGAGGCGAGGGAGTCACGATGAATGTAACGGCGATGCACCTGCTCCAGCACCGGTTCTGCGGATCCATGGTCCGGCGCCTGGCGCTGGCGGTATTGTTTACCAACTTCATGTTCGGGGCATCGGCCTGGGCGTTCACAGTCCACGTCGTCGGTGTCGATAAGGATGGGAACGAGATCCCCGTGACCGGGTTCAAGTGGCTGCTGGAGCAGGACAACACCCATCCACCCCTGCCTGATGTCCACCAACCCGTTTCACCGAACGTCGAGGACAACACCCTCTCGATCAGCATCCACAAGAGCCACGCGCCTGTGGTCGCGTACGGGCGCTCCGATGGGAGCTCGGCGACCATCGACTCGGTGGACCTGCCCGGTGGGGCGGTGCCGCTGACGGCCGGGCGGTATTTCGTCTCGGTGCTGCCCGATGGCGATCTCTCGACCTGTAGCGGCACCTACGACATGGGTGGTGCGCCGATCGACACCACCACCGACAGCGATGTGACCGTCTATGTCCGGCAGAACCCGATCGAGACGGCGCAGATCTCGATCAAGGTCTTCGAAGACACGATGCCGCTCAACAACGCCCCGGATGTGGGCGAGCCGGGCCTTGCCGGTTTCACGATCACGCTGACCGATCAGTCGGGGGGCGATCTCGTCGAGGACGCCTTCGGCAACAAGTTGGGCACCACCTATCAGACGGACGTCAATGGGAACTACGTCCTGGATGGGAGCTGTCAACCGATCATCGACACGGTTGGCAGCGGCGATTTTGACACGCCCGCGGACGGCGAGCTGATCATCAAGAACGTGGCGCCCGGGAAGTACGGCATCCAGGTAGAGCCGCCGGGACCGGACTGCATCACCAGCCCGACCACCTGTTGGCGGCAGGTGACGACGATCGAGGGGACCCAAACGATCGACGCCTGGGTCCGTCCGAACGAGCCGCCGTTCCTGGTCGAGTTCGGGCCACCGTTCTGGCACGCCTTTTTTGGCTTCGTGAAACCGTTTAACGGGCTGCCCCCGGGCGGTACCGGAACGATCACCGGGACCGTGGTTAAGGGCCACCTCTCGCCGCCACCTGCCATCACGCTCTATCCGGGTGCACCCCCGGAAGGCGAAGCGGTTGGCGAGCGTTGTCTGGTCGGCCTCAACAGCCTGGAGGCCGGGGTCGCCGAGGCGATCTGGGTCGGGCTCTGTGAGGACGGGACCGGTAACTTCACGATCGACAATGTCCCGGCCGGTACCTATCAGCTGGTGTTCTGGGACATCCAGCTCCTGCACATCATCTCGTTCAACACCGTGGTCGTGCCGAACGGCGGCGGACTCGTCGACGTGGGGACCATTCCCACGCCGATGTGGTTTGGCCAGCATGAGCACTACGTGTTCTTTGACGGAAACGAAAACGGTCTCAGAGACGATGGCGAGCCTGGGATACCCGAGCAGAACGTCAATCTGCGCTACCGCGACGGGACCATCTACCAGGCGTTCCCAACGGACACGACCGGTTTCGTCCCGTTTCAAGCCATCTTCCCCTTGTTCCACTGGTACGTGGCCGAGGTGGACTTCGCGGGCCTGAAGGCGACCGGCCTGCGGGTGACCAACGATGCCGGCGGACCGGTGACAAACGATGCCGATGGAGAGGGTAAACGCACGCCGAGCTTCTACGACCCGCCCGTCCAACTGGGTCCGGTATTGACGCAGCCATTCCAGGTCTTCGCCGGGCAGAACCAGCGTTATGAGTGGGGCAAGTCCGTCTACGGTCCGAACCAGAACGGCGGAATTTCCGGAGTCGTCTTCTATGCGACGACCCGTGCCGAGAACAACCCGCGCTTTGCCGCGGGCGAGCCTTGGGAGCCCGGCATCCCCCGCGTGCAGGTCAACCTCTACAAGGACGTCGTGTGCAATTCCAATGCCGGCCCCGCGGTCTATCCCGATTGCCCGGAGGCGAGCCCCGGTGAGGTCGGCGACGGCATCCCTGATGACCAAAACAGCAATGACGTTGTCGATGTCGCGGACGTGGACAACTACCCGCTGGGCTGGGCCGACGGCGGCACGATGGGCCCCGAGGACATCGACAACAACACCGCCGCCAACGGTGGGACCACGGGGCAATTCGACAACGGCGACGCCCTGCGGGTGACCTGGACGGATAGTTGGGACGACAGCCTCCCGGAGGGCTGCACCGACCACAGCGCGGGCAATCCCGTGGTAATCCATGGCACGCCGGTGCCCATCGATCAGTGTGCCGAGGGGCTTCGAACCTGGAATCAGGCGGTCCCGGGGGTGTTCGATGGTGGCTACGCGTTCGGCCCGAATGTGACCGGCGATGGCAGCGCCGAGCTGCCCGCTGCCACCTACATCGTCGAGGCGGTGACGCCCCCGGGATATAAGCCGGTCGCGGAGGCGAATCGCAACGTCGACTTCGGTATCACGCCGATTCCGGCCATTCTTCCCGCCAAGTGCGTGGGTGGGCTGCATGAGGTGCCGCCGCTTCTGACCT
The DNA here is from genome assembly GCA_040775095.1 of Chromatiaceae bacterium. GTDB lineage: Bacteria > Pseudomonadota > Gammaproteobacteria > Chromatiales > Chromatiaceae > JAXGTD01. The sequence continues at coordinate 5,654 of JAXGTD010000046.1, forward strand.
TCCTGACCAAGGACGGCAGCGGCGCCGTGGCAGAGGCCCTGCCTGGTGTGGACACCCTCAATGAAGACAACCAGGCCCCGTTCGCCGGCACGATGCGACCCCTGTGCGACAGAAAGAAGGTGGACCTGGGGGCCGGCCAGAATGCGGCCGCCGACTTCTTCCTGTTTACCGACGTGCCCAAGGCGGGTCGAGCGGTGGGCCTGATCACCGACGACTTTGCCAACGAGCTGGCGCCCGGCAAGCCGAGCTTCACAGAGAAGTTCTCGCCGCCGTGGATCTCGATCGCGGTGTTCGACTACACCGGCAAGGAGATCTACCGGACCTCGGGCGATGAGTTCGGCGCGTACAACTTCATGGCGCCCTCGACCTACACCATCAATCCGCCGACCCCGAGTGGCGTCGGGCCGAAGATGATCAACTACTGTCTGAACCATCCGGGCCCCATCCCGGACGGCGCTGGCGGCTTCATGACCGATCCGCTGTTCAAGCCCCAGTACTCGACGACCTGCTACACGTTCAACTTCGAGCCGGGGCGCACCACCTACCTGGATACACCCGTGATTCGCACGGCCGCTTTCGTCGGCGCCCTGCAGACGACGCTGGATTGCGAAATGGCCGACGGTACGCCGGTCATCGACTCCGTGATCGAAGGAAACGCCGCGGCGAGGCCCGCCTACATCCAAGGCACGGGCGCGACCTCGGCCAGGCGGTTCATCATCAAATCCGTGGGCATGGTCCAGGTGCCGAATCCCGCCTACCCGGGCGGGAGCCTGGGCAACCCGGCTGACCCCCCAACGGAGCCCAAGCTCATCACCCGGAACTACGGGTTCGGCTTCGCCAGTAGCCCGAATGGCGGAGGCAAGGTGTGCGTGGGCACCTACTGCCTGGACTCGACCTCCAACAACGTCAACTGGGCCAATAACCAGATCGTCGTCACCGTGCCCCCCAACGCGGTCGCGAGCGGCCTGGCCTCCGGAGAGGTCCGGGTGATCAAGCGTAACGGCCGCTCCAGCATCATGGGCGTGACGCTGACCGTCGGCGCGAGCGAGCCGGCGTCGATGGCGATCCTTCGCGTTGGTCCAACGCGGCCCTTTGCCTCGATCCAGGCGGCCATTGATGCCGCCGATGAGGACGACCTGATCCTGGTCGACCCGGGGGTCTACGATGAGCTTCCGATCCTGTACAAGCGGGTCAGGATCCAGGGTGCGGGCGCCTGGAGCACGGTGGTGGATGTCAAGCACTTCAGTGCCTCGCCTCCCAATCCGTTGGATGCCTGGCGTGACAAGCTCAACACCCTGGTGGGCGCGGGGATGATCGGGCTGCTCCCGGAGCAGAATCCGGCCGATCCAGACTTCTTCCTCAAGGACGGTGAAGGCCCCGGCTTCTTCGTCAGCCCGAACCCGGACAATCTCCCGGCCGGGGACTTCGCCAGCGGGCGTCCGGCGCGCATCGACGGCCTGACGATCATGGGCGGCGATCTGGGCGGCGGGGTCTACGTCAACGCCTACGCCGACAATCTCGAGCTCGGCAACCTGCGATTGATCAACAACAACAGCAACCTGGGCGGTGGCATCCGCGTCGGCAATCCAACCGAGGTGGCCTTTGCTCGGGGCGGTGTCGCGGTGGAGACGAGTCCGAATCCTGGGATCCGCATCCACCACAACCACATCCTCGAGAACGGCAGCCTGACGGCCGGTGGCGGCATCGGCATCTATCGCGGTGCCGACAACTATCGCGTCGAGCGCAACAGCCTCTGCGGAAACTTCTCCCGCAGCGGGGGTGGTGCCATCGCGCATCGCGGCCTGAGCGACGGCGGCCTGATCGCCAACAACGACATCCTGTTCAACGAGGTGTTCCAGGGCGATCAGCCTGGCGCGGGCCTGGGCGTCGGCGGCGGTGGCGGCGGTATCGAGGTTGCCGGTGATCCCGACCAGGCCGGTGGGCTTACCGTAGGCACGGGCGACGTCCAGATCACCCTGAATCTGATCCAGGGGAACCTGGGTGGGGCCGCGGATGGCGGCGGTATCCTGCTGCGCAACGTCAATGGACAGGATGTGGAGGCCAGCGCGGTGCCGAACAACTGGTGGCTGGTTGACGTGAGCAAGAACATCATCGTCAACAACGTGACCGGACTGGGGGGTGGCGCGATCGCCCTGCACGACGCGGTGCGTACAACCATCAATTCCAACAGCATCGCCAGAAACGACAGCACTGCGACGGGTGTGTTCGCCTTCGAGGCGGGCCCGGCGAATCCGACCACTCCCCAGGATGCGGGGATCCTGTCGCGGCCGCTGTCCGTCGAGATGGCGGCCCTGACCGGAGGCACGATCTCGGTTCCGGTGTCCCTGAGCAGGAATATCCTCTGGGAGAACCGCTCATGGTTCTGGGATCCCGATTTCTCCCCGGATCTGCAGGTGTTCTTCCCGCCCTACCTCGACCTGACGGCTGGCCTGGTCTGCGCACCGAGCTGTTACCTGAGCGGCAGTCCCAACCCGTTCGTTGCGCCGTACGCGAACACCCTGACGACCGCGGCAGCGGCCGACGAGGGTGGCAACTTTGTGCAGGTCTACTACACGCCGCTCGGGCGAACCGGCAACTACACGAACCCGGCGGGCCCGCCGGCCAACGGGAGTGGGGCCAACGCTCGCATTGTTGGGGCATCTGCTCCTTGATTCAGGCCCGGCTGGATCGGTCGGCCCCGCTGTGGACCGACCGAAGCAGCCCAGGCGCCTAGCCAAGCCAGGCGCCTGGTGGTTAACAAGTTTCGGAGACCAACAGCATGAATAGGACCCAGTGCAGACTCATTGCGATCACGCTGGTCGGGATCGCGCTCGGTGCCCCACAGATGGCCTCTGCCGTGGCGGTTGTTCAATGCCCAGAGGATCAGGACGGCGACGGCATCCCGGCGGTCCATCCGGGGACGGGTGCGGTCCTGGACCCAGACGATACCGACCTCCCGAATGTCTCCTGTATGCACCTGACCGGGGGCGATGGCTGGGTGACGATGGGCGACGGCCGCGAGCTGTACATCTTCAGCTTCTCGGATGTCAGTTCCATTCCCTCGGCCCAGGTCCTCGATCTTGGGGTGTTCAGGGCAAACTCGCCGGCACCGACGATCCATACGCGCCAGGGCGACGAGCTCTACCTGACGCTGACGAATGTCGGGACCCTGAACCGGCCCGATCTGTTCGACCCACATACGGTCCATTACCACGGATTCCCCAACGCATCGGCGATCTTCGATGGGTTGCCGGAGTCTGCCGTCGCGATCAACCAGCAGGCGAGCATTACCTACTACTACAACAACATCGAGCCAGGGACCTACATGTTCCACTGCCACGTGGAGGCCACCGAGCACATGCAGATGGGCATGCTCGGGAACCTCTATGTCGATCCAATCCAGGATCAGACCGGCTGCGCCGGCGGTGCCTGCCCGCAGGCCAAAAAGGGCGGAAACCTCGACCCCAGCGCGCCGCTTGGCTACGTCTACAACGATGGTGACGGCTCCACCGGGTTCGACGTGGAGAAGCCCATCCAGCTCCAGGCCTTCTACCACGTGTTTCACGACGCCAGCCGCGATACCCAGCCGCTTCCGTTCGCCGAGATGATAGACACCTATCCGACGATCAATGGGCGCGGCTATCCGATGACGGCCATCGCTGGACCTCTGCACGACTGTTACACGCCAGACGGCGATCCGACCCTCCCGCCCTGCCCGGAGAACGAGCCTGCCGGCGCGGACGCATCGCAGCCCTCACCGCAGCCCGTGAGCGCCCTTGTCACCGCGGACCAGGGCGACCGCGTCCTGCTGCGGCTGTCCAATCTCGGGGTAGTCAAGCACTACAGCATCAGCGTGCTCGGGATCCCCATGAAGGTGATCGGTCGCGATGCGCGGCTGCTGCGCGGTACGGGCCAGTCCGTGGGCGAGAACCTGTACTACGACACCAATGTCGTGACCCTGGGCGGTGGAGAGTCCACGGATGTGCTGCTCGACACGCGAGGGCCCGATGGGGTCATGAATACGGCCGACGACGTGCCGCCCGGCCGCTATTTCCTCTACGCGACGAACCTGAATTATCTGAGCAACAACGAGGAAGACTTTGGCGGCTACATGACCGAGATCGTGATCAACTGACTCGGCTTTCCATTGGAGAACGGAGATGAAAACCTTACTGATCCATACCGGAAGGCTGGTGGCTGGACTGACGCTCGGTCTGCTGACCCTGACCACCGCCAGCGCGAATGCCGAGATCCCCGGCATCACGGGACCAAACTTTTCCATGACCACGGGGACCGCGCATATCGCCACGCCCGATGGCGACAGCCTGTTGATCTGGGCCTACGGTCACGACAGCGACCCGGTCCAGTACCCGGGCCCGACGCTGATCGTCAACCAGGGCGACACGGTCACGGTGACGTTGACCAACAATCTCCCGGAGGCGTCATCGATCGTGTTCCCCGGACAGGGATCGGTCACGCATGACGATCCCACGCCGGGCCTGTTGACCGGTGAGGCTGACTCGGGTGGGGGAACGGTCACCTACAGTTTTGTCGCGACCGAGCCGGGTACCTACCTCTATCACAGTGGCACCCGGCCAGAGCTCCAGATCGAAATGGGGTTGGTCGGTGCGCTGATCGTCCGGCCCACCGGCTTCGATCAGAACACGAACCGGACCGCTTACGGCCACCCGGACACCGCCTACGATCACGAGTACCTGTTCCTGCTCACGGAGATGGACCCGTACATCCACGATCTGGTGAACTTCGGCTTTCCGCAGCTCGTCGATAACACGACGGCGTTCCCGGTATTTTGGTTCATCAACGGGCGCAATGGCGTCGACACCCTCGCGGCGGACTACGTGCCCTGGAAGCCCAACCAGCCATACGGCGCGCTGGCAAGGACACGACCGGGCGAAAAGGTGCTGATCCGCCTCATCGGTGGTGGCCGCGATCAGCATGCCTTCCATGCCCATGGGAACCACTCCTTCATCATTGCGCGCGATGGCCGCATGGTCAGCAGCGACCCGGACAATCCGGCCGTGGGTCCTGATCTGAGCACCGCCCGGTTCACGATTACCCCGGCGCCCGGCTCCACGGTCGACGCGCTGTTCGATTGGACCAGCAAGGGCCTTGGTTGGGATATCTATGGTGACCCGACCGAGGCTGGCTTCGAGCACAGCTGCTCGGGTGCCGGACCGGACAACGTCGACCCCAGCACCGGCGAGGACTGCGACTTCCACGGGGTGCGACTGGACAGCAAGGTGGTGCTGCCCGGATTGCAGGACCTGACCTTCGGCGGCTGGTACAGCGGTAGCCCATTCCTGGGCCACTTCGGTCAGCTTCCACCGGGTGAGGGCGGGCTGAATCTGAACGGCGGGCTCTTTTTCATGTGGCACTCCCATAACGAGAAGGAGTTGACCAATTTCGATATCTTCCCGGGCGGGATGCTGAGCTTCGTCGTAATCGAGCCGCCCGGCACGCCGATTCCATAACCGGGGGGAGGATAAAGCAATGAACAGGAATACGATGATGAAACGCGTCCTGGCCCCCGCGCTCGTGCTGGGAGTCGCTGGGCTGGCGAGCGCCCCGGCGGTGGCAGTGGACTACTATCTGTGCGCCGGTGCGGTGACCAAGACCATGCCGGGCGGTGTGCCGGTCCCGATGTGGGGCTTCGCGCAGGTCGCCAACGCCCCGGCACAGGTGCCCGGGTGCGGCGCCGGTGCTACGGTTCCCGGACCGAAGCTGCTCGTCCCGGCGGGCGACAGCCTGACGGTCCACCTGTACAACGACGCCCTGCCAGAACCGATCTCGCTCGTCATCCCGGGTCAGGCGTTGCCCGATGGCTCCAGCCCGGTGCTGATCCCCGACGGTCAGGGGCGCGAGCGTGTCCGCTCCTTTACGTTCGAGACGGCCTCGGGCGCCGCGCAGGCCTACACCTGGTCGATGCTCCAGCCAGGCAGCTACCCCTACCAGAGCGGTACGCACCCGCAGGTGCAGGTGCAGATGGGGCTGTATGGCCCCATGACCCGGGACGCGGCGGTGGGGGAGGCCTATTCGGGTGTTCCCTACGACACCGAGCGCGACGTCTTCTTCAGCGAGATCGACCCGGCGTTGCACGCGGCGGTCCACAATGGGACCTACGGGACGACTGGCCCCACGAGCACACTCGAGTACGTGCCGAAATACTTCCTGGTCAACGGCGAGCCCTTCGAGGATGGCGATCCCTGCCTTGGTGCGAGTGTGGCGCAGGGCGACAGGGTACTGCTGCGCCTGTACAACGAGGGCCTGCGGGAGCTCACGCCGATGATGCTTGGCTCGCACTTCGAGGTTGTGGCAGAAGGCGGTCACAAGTACGGATTTGCCCGAAAACAATACTCCGTGCTTCTGCCGCCCGGCTCGACCAAGGACGTCGTCTTTACCCCGAGCCAGGGGGGTACCTTCGCGATCTTCGACCGTCGGCTCAATCTCACCAACGGCCCCGCGACCGGTGGTGGCTTCAGGACATGCCTGAGCGTCGACGCGGGACCAGCCCCCAGCAAGCACGTGGGCGATCTCGACGGGCTGGGTGTCATCCGTAGCGCCTACACCTGGCAGGCGACGGTGCGGATCACCGTGCACGACCAGGATCACAACCCGGTGCAGGGCGCGATCGTCAGCCGGTCCTGGACACCAGCGGGCTATAACGGTGGCCCGAACAACACCGCGACCTGTACCACGGACGCCTCCGGCCGGTGCCTGCTTAGCCGCCTGTTCCGTCGCGCGCAGACGGCCTCGGCGACCCTGACGGTGACCGGCCTGACTGGCGCCGGAGGGCCCGATCAGCCAGCGGACAACCACGACCCGGATGGCGATAGCAATGGCACCAGCATCGTGGTGCCGCGACCCTAGGCAGACGCCAGCTCATCAGCGTCTTCCGCGTGGGCCATGGATGGCCCGCCCGTGTTTCAGCGACCTTGAGCCATCGGGAACCGCGCGATCCGCGGATCGCAGTTCTCGAGCTGAAAGCAGCCCTTCCGGTGTGTGGGTTCAATCAACGTCTGGCCTGACGCGGTATCGTGCTCAAGGGGCCCGGCCGGCGGCCACGCTGGTGGAACGGCGGTGGTCGATGAGCAGGAAGGGGCGTCAGTGATCACGGTCTACCGCGACAGAGAGACCCCAGGAGCCATCATGTCTGATCAGCGACCTCGACACAGTGTCATCACCCTCAACCGCCGGCTGCCAGTGGTGCTGGCGTTTGCTGCCTCACTCGGCTGGTGGCTGGCGGCGGCGGGGGCGGCGCCTCCGGCGGCATCACCCACGGCGCAGCCGGCAACACCGGATCTGAAGACGGTCCGGGCCATGATAGAGCAGGCCGACGCCAAGGCGCGCACCGAGCAGCTGCAGGCGCTGTCGAAGGATCTCAGCCCTCTGGAGCGGGAATGGGGGATCAAGCTGCTGGGCATCAGGCTGACCGCGGCCGGCTACGCGCTCGATTTCCGTTACAAGATCCTGGATCCGGACAAGGCGGCCCCGCTCCTGCTTCGCCAGTACAACAGCACCCCTTATCTGCTCGTTGAGCGCAGCGGGGCCAAGCTTGCTGTCCCCTTCACGGACAAGGCAGGGTCGCTGCGCTCTTCCGTGACCAGCGCGGATCAGATCAAGCCGGGTCGCAACTACAGCGCCCTGTTCGCCAACCCGGGCCGGCACGCCAAGCCCGGCGACCCGGTGACCATCGTCTACGGTGACTTCAAGGCCCAGCACGTCGTCATTCAGTGATCCGTCTCCGCGCAAAGCTGGTGAGAAAGGGCAGTATCCGTGTCCTCACGGTGCTGTCGATGGCTGCCTCGAGCCTGTTGTTGGCGGGGACCATCGAGCCGGAGCTGCAGGAGGCCATCGAGGGCTTGGACGGCGGGGACCTCGTCGATGTCATTGTGCGATGCAATGACCCGGTCGATCCGAGGACGTTGCGCAATGGCGACCGACAGGTCCGTCGGGAACAGCTCATCCGGGCGCTACGCGCCAGGTCAGAGGCCTGTTTCGGCAGCCTGTCGCGGTGGCTGGAGACGACCGCGCAAGGGCCGGTGGTGGAGCTCTGGGGAATCAACGGCATTGCCGCTCGGCTACCGGTCTCCGAGATCAACGGCGTTGCGCAAAGGCCCGCCGTGAAGAGCGTTGGCCTGGACGCACGGCTCGGGCTTCCCGGGCCGGTCACCTCCCGGGCTGCCCCGCCGCGATCCATCGCGATCGGCGGGGGCTTGCCCGAGTGGAATGTCGAGGCCATTCGGGCCCCGGAGCTCTGGGGCCTCGGCCACGACGCCACCGGCATCCTCGTCGCGACCATGGACACCGGGGTCGATGTCAATCATCCCGCGATCGGCCCGAGCTGGCGTGGCGGGGGCAACAGCTGGTTCGACCCCAGCGGCGAGCACGCCACCCCGTACGACAGCAACGGGCACGGGACCTGGTCGATGGGGATCCTCCTGGGAGGAGACGCCGGGGGGACGGCGATCGGTGTGGCACCGGGCGCCCGGTGGATCGCGGTCAAGATCTTTCAGGACAATGACGCGACCCAGCTCAGCCTGATCCACGAGGGTTTCCAATGGCTGCTCGACCCCGACGGGGACCCGGCGACGGACGATGCGCCGGACGTGGTCAACAATTCCTGGTACCTGGATGGCACCACCGATCTCTGCGACGGCGAGTTCTCGGCGGACATCGCGGCCCTCGAGGCGGCCGGAATCGCTGCCGTGTTCGCCGCGGGGAACACGGGTCCGGACCCGGCGACGAGCGTCAGTCCATCGAACGATCCACGCGTCGTCGCGGTTGGTGCCGTCGATGCCTATGGCAATGTCGCGGAGTTCAGCGGCCGCGGGCCCTCGACCTGTGATGGCGGAATCTACCCAGGCATCAGCGCGCCCGGGGTGGACCTGCGCACCGCGGACCTCAGCTTCGGTGGCCTCTTCCCCGACTCCTACATCACCGTCAGCGGTACCTCGTTCGCGGCCCCGCATGTCGCCGGAGGGATCGCGTTGCTGATGGGGGCGTTCACCGAGGCCAGCCCCTCGCAGATCAACTCCGCGATGGAGGCGGGCGCGCGGGATCTCGCCGCGGCGGGCCCCGACAACGACACGGGTCTCGGGCATCTCGATCTCGTCGATGCCTATGCCTGGTTGGAGAGCAACATCGGCTCACCCCTGCCCGGGGAGCTGCAGTTCAGCGCGGCAGATTATGCGGTGGACGAGAGTGCCGGTGGGCTCACGGTCACCGTTACCCGGGTGGCCGGCAGCGCCGGCGAGGTCACGGTTGATTACACCGCAATGGACGGCGCGGCTACCGCCGGAAACGACTATGAATCGCTGTCCGGAACGCTGACGTTCCTCGATGGCGAGACCAGTCTCACGTTCGACCTGAGCATCGTCGACGACGCGCTCCACGAGGGTGACGAGGACCTGACCCTGATGCTCGGCAACCTGACCGGGGGCGCGGCCCTCGGGACTCCGTCCACGGCGGTCGTGACGATCCACGACGACGATCCGCCGCAACCGGGCACTCTACAGTTTAGTAGCCCCTCGTACAGCGTCGCCGAAGACGGCGGCGCGGTCAGTATCACGGTGACCCGCACCGGAGGCAGTGACGGCCCCGTGGCCGTTCAGTATGCGACGGGCAGGGGCAGCGCGAGCGCGAACCTGGACTATGCGCCGACGGGCGGTACCCTCAGCTTCGCGGACGGCCAGACGGCCAATGCATTCAGCGTGACCATCCTGGACGATGCAGACGACGAGGCAGACGAGAATTTTGGCCTGGCCCTCGGCAGCCCAACGGGTGGCGCCAGCCTCGGCAGCCCGGGCAGGGCGCGCGTGACGATCCTGGATCAGGATCCTCCGCCAGTCCCGGATGACCAGGATGGTGATGGTTACTTGGCGGGCGCGGGGGGCGACTGCAATGACGGCGATCCGACGGTTCATCCCGGCGCGGCAGAGATCAAGCACGACGGCGTCGACCAGGACTGCAACGGGTACGACCTGACCATCGATGTGCTCGCGGCCCAGTACAGCGCGCGAGCCGATCTGCTGAGCGTGAAGGCGACCAGCGACCTGCGAGCGGGGGCGAGCCTGAGCGTCGATGGTCTGGGCGCCATGACCTGGAACAGGAAGACGGCCTCCTGGGTCATCTACGCGCGCGGGGTGGGTGGCAACCCGGGGACGGTTACGGTGACCGGCGTCGAGGGGAGTGAAACCGCGGTGGTCAGTAACCAGTAACGGCCCTTGGAAGGGGCGGGCGGATCCTATGAAACCAAATCTTTGTCAGTCCGTTATGCTTGCGTCTGGCCTGTGCGTCAGCGCGATGGGCGTCGCCTCCACGCCAGCAGAGCCGGGTGGCGGGCCGGTGCAATACCGGGCGCTGGGCCAGTTCGGCGGCGACTTCACGCTCACCCGTGTCGACGGTCGGCCGTTTTCGCTCCACGACATCCGGGGCAAGATCGCGCTCATCTACTTCGGCTTCACGTCCTGCACCAGCACCTGCCCGATGACCCTCTCCAGTATCGCCACGGCGATGCGGATGTTGGGACCCGCGTCGGCCCGGGTGCAGCCGCTCTTCATCACGGTGGATACCCGACGGGATACCCCGGAGGTGCTGCGCGAGTACGCACCCCGGTTCCATCCTTCGATTCTTCCGCTGACCGGAACCCAGGAGCAGGTGGATGCCGTTGCTGCCGAATACCGGGCGCCGCTGTACGTACGCAAGCCCGATGAGAGTGGCGCCTACGTCGTCGACCACAGCTCCTATCTCTACGTTGTGCGCCAGGACGGACGATTGGCGAATCTTGTTCGGTTGGGCGATCCACCTGAGAGGATCGTTCATGTGGTCAACGGTTTGCTGGAAGAGGGCGACTCGCCGACCAGCACCAGCGTGTCACTTCGGGAGTCAGACCGATGAGGACCCAATGTTGCAGCCGCGATCACACCGGTGTTTGTCCGCCTCGCTGGGTCTTGCTGCTGGCGGGCGCGGCCGTCGCGGGCGGGGCCAGCTGGGTTTGGGCCGCACAGCCCGACGGCCTGCAGCTGGCCCGCGCGGCGCCGACCCAGGCCACCGCGGATGAACACGCGCACCACCACCATATGGTCCAGCCCGGGTCCGGGCATACCCGCTCGTTGGCGACCTACGAGATCCCGGACGTGACGCTACTTGACGAGAACGGCAGTCCAATCTCCTTGGCGAGCGCGTTGAATGGGCAGGGGCCGCTGATGCTGAATTTTATCTTTACCAGTTGCACCGCCATCTGCCCCGTGCTCACGGCGACCTTTTCACAGGTGCAGGATGCCCTCGGGGAGCAGGGGGACCGGGTGCGCATGGTCTCCATTTCCATCGACCCGGAGCGTGACACGCCCGCTCGACTGAAGAGCTATGCCGCCAGGTTCGGGGCCGGGCCCCAGTGGCAGTTCCTGACGGGTGATCTGCCGGAGGTCGTCGCCGTCCAGAAGGCCTTCGATGCCTACCGCGGCGAAAAGGCGAGCCACGTCCCGTTGACTTTTCTACACGCCGGGTCGGATGACCCCTGGGTGCGCATCGAGGGTTTCGTCAGCGCCGCGCAACTGGTGGACGAATACCATGGCCTGGCCGGGCGGTGATTACCCCCGGGCTGCCTGAGTCTATGCGCGGGCTGGTCTCGTCACCAGGGCAGGCACTGGCGGCGGTTGGCCTTTTTGCCCTGATGGGGTGGCCGGGCCTCGCCCCCGTATCGGCCACGGAAACCACGGCCCCCGTGGACCCGATGGGGGCGGGACAACGGATGTACCGCGAGGGGCTGCTGCCATCGGGAGAGCCGATGTCGGCGACGGTGCAGGGCGACGTGCCACTGATCCCGTCGCAGGTCGCCTGCATCGCCTGTCATCGCCGCAGCGGGTTCGGTGCGACGGAGGGGCAGACCCTGGTCCCCGCGGTGAACGGTGCCTGGCTCTTCAAGCCCCTGGAGATCGGTCGAAGGGAGTTCTATGCGCTGCGCGGGGAGGGTCCTGGCGCCAGACCGGCCTATACCGACGAGACCCTGGCCAGGGCGATCCGCGACGGGATTGGCGCCGACGGGCAGCCTCTGGACCCGTTGATGCCGCGCTATGCGTTGGAAGACGACGATCTCGTACCCCTGGTGGCCTATCTGAAGTCGCTGTCGTCGGCGCCGTCCGCCGGCGTTACGGACGACACGATCCATTTCGCCACTGTGGTCGGCGCGGGGGTGGCGCCCTCGCGCCGCAAGGCGCTCGTCGATGTGTTGGAGGCCTACTTCAGAGACAAGAACGCCAACACGCGCCAGGAGACACGCCGGGCGGTCTACCCGGCAATGCACAAGGAGTGGAAGTACCGGGCCTATCGGAAATGGCAGCTCCACGTGTGGGACCTGAGCGGACCATCTGAGACCTGGCGCGCCCAGCTCGATGAGTATCACCGCAATCAGCCGGTCTTTGCGGTGATCAGCGGCGTGGGCGAGGGCACCTGGGGGCCGGTCCACGCGTTCTGCGAGGAGGCCGAGGTACCATGCGTGCTGCCGAACACGGATCGTCCTGTCGCATCCGAAACCGACTATTATTCGATCTATTTCTCCAAGGGCATGGCGCTGGAGGCCGAGGTGCTGGCCAAGCATCTCACCGAGACCGTGCCGGACGGTCCGATCCTGCAGGTCTTTCGCGCCGGGGCCGGGCAGATCGCTGCCGAGACCCTGCGGGCGGCGCTTGGCGCGGGAGGCGACGCCCGGCTCGAGGACCGACTCATCGGGCCGGACCAGGCGCTGCCCCCCGCATTCTGGTCCGAGCTCGCACGGGCGCGGCCCGCTGCGCTGGTGCTGTGGCTCAACTGCGCGGACCTGCAGGGGGTCGGGGCACTGGCCGCCACCGCTGACCCGACACGGCTCTATCTGTCGGGGACCCTGTGTCAGGCTCCCGCGCGGGCGATACCCCCGACCCTGCGCCCGCGTGTGCTCTTGGTCTACCCCTTTGCGCTTCCGCAAGCGTGGGCGCGCAACCTTCGGCGCCTGCAACCCTGGATGCGGGCGCGCGACATCGCATTGACCGATCCCTACCTGCAGCTCAATGCCTATTATGCCGCCAGGCTCGTCGGCGAGGCCCTGATGCATATCCGCAGCAATTTCTCGCGGGACTACTTCGTCGAACGTATCGAGCACTCCGTGGATCGGCTTGCCGCGCCCTCCGCCTACGACCATCTCAGCCTGGGCCCCGATCAGCGTTTCGCGTCCAAGGGCGGCTATCTGGTGCGCTTCTCCGACCAGCCGGAGGGTACGCTCACCGCCCTGGCCTGGGTCGTGCCATAGGGCGCCCGATGCCTCGGTGACCCGGGAGTGGGGCCGGGTGGCGAGCCAGAGGCGCCTGCCGTGCGCCGGGCCGATTCGCGGCACGCGCTGGTTGGGCGCGCCCCCGCATTGGCCTGAGCGCGGGCGGTACCGGTTCGTGAGCCGGTTCAACCCGCGTCTCCAGCGCGGGCTGCTTTTCGATGGCCGGCCTGCGATAATCCTGGGAACGGCAGTCGACCGCGACGAGTGTGACGCAAGCTTTTGTTTCGATTGCGCCAGCCCGGTTTCCGAGGGACACGCACCGGGGGGCCGTCCAACTGCCGTTTCCAGGATAATCGAAGCCCGTCGATTGAACGTCGTGCAGCCCGGATCTATTCGCCAGTGCATTAGATGATTCTTTGCCAGATGCTATCGGTGTCGCAGCGCCTTGTCGCTTCCATACTCGTCATCACGCTGTTTGGGTATAGCACGGCCTGGGCCTTCGCCGGCCATGCGTCCGCCCTGGACGGCGAAGTGGCACCGGTCACCCACGCGCATGCGCCGCACGCGGCGGAGCACGACGATCTCACTGACGGCGCGAGCGATGGTGATCATTGCGGCCATGCCGCCGCTCACATGACCGCGCTGTCGCCGACGCGTCACCCCAACTTCTCACCGCAGGTGGAGCGCTTCGAGCTGGCGTTGACCCTCGCCGCGTCGACCATCGCGGATTCCCCACCCGCCAAGCCTCCGCGGTCCTGATCAGGTTGCTCACTGGCCAGTCGCGCTTTGGCGCGGCACGTGCGTTGTTTCAGATCCAGGACCGTTTCCATGACGAACCCGTTTCCCTTCACCTGGGCGTCAGCCGCGCGCGCAAGCGGCCTGGTGCTCGGGTTTTTCATTGCGATGCCGTGGCACCAGAGCGTCCTCCTCGCGGCCGACGCGGACATGGCGGCCGAGTCGGCCGATCGAGGCCCCTCGCATGCCTACGTGCCACGGCCCCAAGGCACTGTCGCCGAGGACGACCCGGCTCACGAGCAGGCCCCACCCGCGGAAACGGATGACCGTCATAGCCATGGACACCAGGCAGCCACGGATGTCCATCTCTCCCCGGAACAACGCCGGATGTTGGATATCGGCATTGCAACGCTGGAGTCGAAGGACTTGGGTGAGGCCTTGCAGGGGCCGGGGGAGGTCAAGTTGAACGCGTATGCGACCTCGCAGGTGACGCCCAGGATCGTGGCGCAGATCACCGCCCGGCATGCACGCCTGGGCGAGTCCGTCGAGGCGGGGCAGCCCCTGGTCACGCTCTCGAGTGTGGACATGGCCGTCGCACAGGGCGATCTGGTTGTCGCCGACCGCGAATGGCAGCGGCTGACCAAGCTCAAAGGGCAGTTCGTATCCGAAAGCGTCTATCTGGAGGCGAGTGTGGCGCGCCAGAAGGCGCTCTCGCGTGTGCTCGCCTACGGTATGACCCCAGCCCAGACCGAAGACCTTGTTGCCGGATCGGCGAGGGCCGACGGCAGCTTTGATCTGCTGGCGCCGCAAGGCGGGACCGTCGTTCGCGACGACTTCGTGCTCGGAGAATTGGTGGACGCAGGCCGCGTCCTGTTTGAGATCACGGACGAGTCCGTGCGTTGGGTCGAGGCACAGATGCCGCCGGAACAGGCCGCCACCGTCTCGGTGGGGGATCTCGCGCGGGTTGCTTACCGTGACGCCTGGATGGATGGGCGCGTGACCCAGATTCATCACCTGCTCGACGAGTCGACTCGGACGCAAGCCGTGCGCATCGAGGTGCCGGATCCGGCGCACCGGCTCCATCCCGGCGTCTTCGTCGAGGTGTCGATCCTCGCCAAGGAGGCCGGGGCGGTGCTGGCGTTGCCCGAGGAGGCGGTGCTGCGCGGCCCGGACGGTGACTGGTTGGTGTTCGTGGCCGAGGGAGAGCATGATTTTCGGTGGGTCGAGGTCGAAGTGCTGCGAATCAGCGGGGGCATGGCGGTGATCGACGGCCTGCCAACGGGCACCCGTGTCGTGACCCATGGCGCCTTTTTTCTGCTCTCGGAGCTGACCAAGGGCGGCTTCGACCCGCATAACCACTAAGGAGGCAAGGGTGCTCGACCGAATCGTCGAAGCGGCGGTCCGCGGCCGGCTGCTGGTCGTGCTCGTGCTCATCGCGTTGATCGGTGCGGCGGCCCTGTTGCTGCCACGGCTCAATCTGGACGCCTTTCCAGACGTGACCAACGTGCAGGTCACCGTCAACACCGAGGCGCCGGGACTGGCCGCCGAGGAGGTAGAGCAGCTGATCACCTTCCCCGTCGAGGCGGTCATGTACGCGTTACCCGATGTCGCGGAGGTCCGTTCGATTTCCAAGACCGGGCTGTCGATCGTGACCGTGGTGTTTGGTGAGGGTACCGACATCTACTTCGCACGCCAGTTGGTCTTCGAGCGCCTGCAGGACGCCAGGGAGCAGATCTCGCGGAGCTCGGGCACGCCGGAGATCGGGCCGAACACCTCCGGTCTGGGGCAGGTGTTCCAATATATCCTGCGCGCCGACGATCCGGAGCGGTTCGACAGTATGGCGCTGCGCGGCCTCAACGACTGGGTGGTCAAGCTCCTGCTGATGCCGGTGGACGGTGTCACCGATGTGCTCTCTTTCGGCGGCCAGGTGCGCCAGTATCAGGTGCTGGCCGACCCCAAGCTGCTGTTGTCCTACGGGTTATCGATTCAGGACCTGAGCGAGGCCATCGAGGCGAACAACCGAAACGCCGGCGGCTGGTATCTGGATCGTGGTGCCGAGCAGCTCAGCATCCGCGGTGTCGGCTGGGTGCGCGCGGGGGAGGACGGTCTGCGCGACATTGGCAACATCCCGCTCAAAGACCGCGATGGCGTGCCGGTGCGGATACGCGATGTCGCGCGGGTTACCTTTGGTGCCGAGATCCGCCAGGGCGCCGTGACCATGAGCCGGCGGGACGACGCCGGCAACGCGCGGGCAATGGGCGAGGTCGTCGTCGGCGTCGTCCTCAAACGCATGGGGGCCAACACCAAGGCGACCATCGACGGCATCAAGGCGCGCCTGCCGGTGATCCAACGGGCACTTCCGCAAGGCGTGGTGATCGAGGCGTTCTACGATCAGGCGAATCTGGTGGAGCAGGCGGTCGCCACCGTTACCAAGGCGTTGATCCAGGCCACGGTGCTGATCGTTGCGATACTCGCCCTGTTCCTGCTCAATCTGCGCGCAACCCTGCTGGTGCTCATCTCCATCCCGTTGTCGGTGGGGCTCGCGCTGTTGGTCATGGCCTGGTGGGGCATCTCGGCCAATTTGATGTCGCTTGGCGGGTTGGCGATCGCCATTGGCATGATGGTGGACGGATCGGTGGTGATGATGGACAACATCTTCAAGCACCTCGCCCGAGGGGACCGCGGCGACGACCCGAGCGGCATTGCATTGCGTATCGAGGAGGCCGCACGTGAGGTAGGCCGTCCAGTGTTCTTTGCCGTGGGCGTCGTGGTGGTGGTGTTTGCGCCCCTGTTCAGCCTCGAGGGGGTGGAGGGAAGGCTGTTCCAGCCGATGGCCATCGCGATCGTGCTGGCGATGCTTGCCTCGGCGCTGGTTGCGCTGACGGTGGTGCCGGCGCTTGCCAGTTACGCCAACCGGCACCCGATCGTGGCGCCCGCCAATCCGGCCCTGTGGTCTATCGAGCGTTTCTACCGCCGGTTGTTGCGCGGGGCCCTTCGGGCGCGCTGGCTGGTGCTCTCGATCGCAGTGCTACTCTTTGCTGGCGCACTCGCACTGCTGCCTCGGCTTGGCACCGAGTTCGTGCCGGAGTTGGAGGAGGGGACCATGAATGTCCGCGTGACGCTCTCGCCGTCCTCAAGTCTGGAAACGGCCCTCGCGGTGGCCGCCAGGCTGGAGCCGGTGCTGATGGGCTTCCCTGAAGTGACCTACGCCTCCAGCCGCATCGGTCGCGCCGAGCTCGGAGGTGACCCGGAGCCGGTGTCAAACATCGAGATCTACGTCGGACTCCTGCCCCAGGCGCAGTGGTCCACCGCCGCGAGCCGGGCCGCGCTGCAAGCGCGATTCGAGCAGGCCCTCTCCGTGCATCCGGGGCTCTCGTTTTCCTTTTCCCAGCCCATCGCGACACGTGTCGACGAGCTCCTCTCGGGCGTCAAGGCGCAGCTCGCGATCAAATTGTTCGGCACGGACCTGGGTGCGCTCGCCGCGTACGGCAGGGCCATCGAGGGCCTGGTCGAGGCGATACCGGGCACCCGCGATGTGGCCCTGGAACCCATCGTCGGCGAGTCCCAGCTGGTGGTTCGACCGGACCGGGACCGATTGGCACGGTTCGGCATCCCGGTGTCACAGGTGATGGCCCTGGTGGAGGATGCCATCGGCGGCGCCGAGTCCGGCCAGGTGATTCACGGCAATGAGCGCTACGACATCCTGGTCCGGCTGGCACCCCGCTATCGTGGCAGCGTCGAGGCCATTGAGGCGCTGATCCTGACCGCTCCCAGCGGTGCCTGGGTGCGCCTGGGCGATGTCGCCAGGGTCGCGATCGAGTCGGGGCCGCCGCAGATCCGCCGCGATGACGTGCAGCGGCGCGTCGTTGTCGAGGCCAATGTCAGCGGACGTGACATGGGGAGCGTGGTCGCGGAGGTTGAACGACGCATCGCCGCGCAGATCGAGCTGCCCGCCGGATACAGCGTCGTCCTGGGCGGCCAGTTCGAAAGTCAACAGCGTGCTCAGCAGCGGCTCATGATCGTCGTGCCGCTGTCGCTGGGGCTGATTTTTCTGTTGCTGTACTCCGCTTTCCACTCCGTCGGCCAGGCGCTGCTGATCATGCTCAACGTGCCGCTCGCGCTGATTGGTGGCGTCCTGTCCCTTTACGCCTCGGGGCTTTATCTGTCGGTACCTGGCTCCATCGGCTTCATTGCCGTGTTTGGCATTGCGGTCTTGAACGGCGTGGTCATGGTCAACGCGATCAACCAGAACCTGGCCGGTGGCCTGGATCTGGATGTCTCGATCCTCGATGGGGCGCTGTCGCGGATACGCCCCGTCCTGATGACGGCACTGACCACCGTGCTCGGGATCGCACCGCTGATCTATGCAACTGGGGTCGGCGCCGAGGTGCAGCGACCGCTGGCCGTCGTGGTCGCAGGCGGGCTGGTGTCCTCGACGCTGCTGACGCTGGTGGTGATACCGGCGCTGTTCTCCCTCTTCTCGGGGCGTGCGGACACCCGACGCCGCTCGTCGAGCTCGTTGGCATGCGCCGGGCGTGATGCTCAGCCCGGGCAGTCTGGGGGTGGCGGGTAATGGAAGCGGGTGCAACCCGGCGGCCGCATCGCCTGGAGATGCAGAGCGATCCCGCGCCGACATTGATCTTTGGCTACGGCAACCCGTCGCGGGGCGATGATGCCGTCGGGCCGCTGCTCGTGGAGCGGCTGCAGGCGCTCCAGCAGGCGGGCGACCTGCCGGGCGTCGATCTGCTGACCGACTTCCAACTGCAGATTGAGCATGTGCTCGACCTGCGTGGTCGCGAACGCGTCGTCTTCGTCGACGCGGCGCCCGACACCCCGGGCCCGTTCAGCTGGGAGAGGGTGTTCGCGATCGCCGAGCCGGCATGGACCACCCATAGCCTGAGCCCCGGTGGACTGGCCGGCGTGTTCCGCGGCCTCTATGGCCCGCCGCCCGGCCTGTATCTGCTCGCCATCCATGGCGCCTGCTTCGAGCTGGGGGCCGGATTGTCGTCGACGGCGCAGAGCCACCTGGATGCGGCCGTGGGGTACCTGTTGGCGCGTCTCCGGTCCCCGGGTGGGATCTGACCGACCCCGGACGGGGATTCAGGCAATCTCGTCGATCAGCGCCGCGCGTTCGCCTTGATCGAGCCCGCTCCAGGGGCGGATGTCCTTCTGGTAGCGGCGCATGACCAGGTTCGCGAGCAGGCCGGTCCAGCCCGTTTGATGCGCGGCGCCGAGGCCTTGGCCAGTCTCCGCATGGAAATACTCATAGAACAGGAAGAGGTCGCCCCAGTGCGCGTCGGCCCCGCGCGGGCATCGTTCGCGCATCGCGGGGATGCCGGCCTCGGGTCGATGCCGGTAGAGATCGGCAAGGCGCTCGGCGATCAGGGTCGCGATCTCCTTCAGGTTCTTCCGCTCGCCGCCGAGACAGGGCACCGCAACCCGGAAGTCGTCGCCGAGAAAGCGGTAGAAGCGCTCCAGCGAGGAGACCAGCGAATAGTTGGTCGCCAGCCAGACCGGGCCGCGCCAATTGGAATTGCCGCCGAACATCCAGGACGTCGACTCGCCCGGGACGTACTCGATCAGGGCCTCACCGATGCCGGGGATGAAGCCGAGGTCTTTGTCCGTGGCGTGCACCCGGCTGAGGCTGCGCACGCCATAGCGCGACAGGAACTGCGCCTCGTCGAGCAGCCGCTCGAGGATACGCGGCAGCATCTCGTGGTCCACCAGCGAGAGCAGCCGCTCGCCGCGCGCGTTTTCCCAGTCCGGACAAGCGCACACCGCGCTGCCCTGGAACAGCCCGCCCTTGTGGTCGCTGAGCAGTTGGGCGAAGCGCGGTGCATTCGCGAGCATGCCGCGGTTGACGATCTCGACCGCGAACAGCGGGATCAGTCCGACCCAGGAGTAGACCTCGATGCGGTGCGCCTCGCCGTCGGGGGCGAGCAGAAGGTCGGTAAAAAAACCGGTGTCGGGGTCCCACAGCGATGGCGTGCCAGTCTCATCGCTGCCGGCGGCGGCGCGCGCGATGGCGAGGAACTGCTTGTAACAGTGGATCGCCATGTCCTCGTAGTCGCGGTCCTTGGCGCAGAGCTCCAGCGCGATCAGCGTCATTTTCAGTGAGAAGTGGGCCATCCAGCCGGTGGCGTCGGCCTGCTTGAGACTATGGCCGGGCGGGAGCGGCTTGGAGCGGTCATAGACCGAGATGTTGTCGAGCCCGAGGAAACCGCCCTCGAACAGGTTGTGCCCATCGGCGTCCTTGCGATTGATCCACCAGGTGAAATTCAGCAACAGTTTGTGGAAGACCCGCTGCAGGAAGTCCAGATCGCCCTCGCCGCGTTGCACGCGTTCGGCGCGGAACACCTTGATCGCGGCCATCGCATGGACCGGGGGGTTGACGTCGCCGAATGCCCATTCGTAGGCCGGGATCTGCCCATTGGGATGCAGATAGCGCTCGGAGAGCATCAGCTCGATCTGATCCTTGGCGAAGTCGACATCGAGCAGGGCGAGCGCCGAGCAGTGATAGGCGAGGTCCCAGGCCGCGAACCAGGGGTACTCCCAGGTGTCCGGCATCGAGATGACATCATGCGCCTTGAGGTGGCGCCAATGGGTGTTGCGACCGACGCGGCGCGTGGCCGGCGGCGCCATTTGGTCGCCGTTGAGCCAGCGCTCCACGTCGTAGTGATAGAACTGCTTGCCCCAGAGCATCCCGGCCAGGGCCTGGCGGAGGATCTGCCCGTCGTGTGGACTCGCCTCCGGGAGCAGATCGTCGTAGAAGACCGTCGCCTCGGACTGGCGCGTCGACAAAGTTGTCTCCATGCGCGAAAACGGGTGCGCAAGCGGGCGGGCCGACAGCACCAGATCGATCTGGGCATGATGCCGCCCCGGAACCTCGGTGTGGCTCCAGGCGG
Organism: Chromatiaceae bacterium; assembly: GCA_040775095.1. Lineage (GTDB taxonomy): Bacteria > Pseudomonadota > Gammaproteobacteria > Chromatiales > Chromatiaceae > JAXGTD01. Next base: position 26,555 of record JAXGTD010000046.1, read on the forward strand.
CAAACTTGGTGCCTTGCAGCGCGGGGTTCACGGCGTCTCGGTCACCCTCGACGACACGTCGATGAAACGCGTCCTTGACGTAGGGCGTCGCGTTGGTCCCACCCCAGAGCAGGGTCTCGTTGGAGTCGTTTTCGGTAAACAGCGCCACCGAGGGCGTCGCGCCATAGAGGTAGTAGCTCCCTAGCGTCGGGTGCTTCGCGCTCACCGCCCAGCCGGCTCCAAGGGGTGGCCTGGCCGGGGTGATGCTCGGGCGGCGCGTATCCTCTCCCCAGGACCAGGTGTTGCGGAACCACAGGGTCGGGAGCAGATGAATGCGGGCAGGTTCGGCGGCCCGGTTATGCAGATAGATCCGGATATGGATCTCGTCGGGGGACGCCTTCGCGTAGAGCAGCTCGACGTCCCAGTAACGGTTCTCCGCGAAGACGCCCGTGTCGATCAGATCGTAGGGCGCATCGGTGCGGGAACGCTCGGCATTGCGCGCGACCAGGTCCTCGTATGGAAATTCCGCCTGTGGGTACTTGTACAGCCAGCGCAACCAGGCGTGGCTCGGGGTCGCGTCGCGATAGAACCAGATGTCCTTCACATCCTCGCCGCGATTGCCCTGGTTTCCGGTGAGCCCGAACGCGCGCTCCTTGAGATAGGGGTCGCGGCCGTTCCAGAGCGCGAGGGCAAAGCAGAGCCGCTGATGACGATCGCACAGGCCGCCGAGGCCGTCCTCACTCCAGCGATAGGCCCGGGAACGGGCGTGCTCGTGCGGAAAATACTCCCACGCGGAACCGTCCGCGCTGTAGTCCTCGCGCACGGTGCCCCAGGCACGCTCGGCCAGGTAAGGGCCCCACAGACGCCAGTCCGCGACGCCCCGGCGCTGGTCATCGAGGCGTTGGCGTTCAGCGTTGAGGCGGTCCTGGCTCATGGTGTGTGGTCCCGATCATCAGCCGATGGGTAAGGCAACGGACGGTTTCTTGGCAAGGATAGCTGATTGCCGCGTTGCTCCACGCGGACGTTGGCCTGGCCCATCCATGGCCCGCGCGAACCCGTCCGACGCGATGCGCAACGACGCGGGGCCTTGACCGCGCTCTTGGGCACCCCGGAAGGGAGGCCACAGGTACCTGGCCGCACCGCCAGCGGCGGCAGGGTCGGGTGCCGGCAGCAGCGTGTCGGCTCCCGGTCGCACGATGCAGACTCGGCGTTGGCTGCAGATGCATTCCGCGCCCTTTCATCCGCCATGGCCCTGCCATGCCGCTCTGGTCGCCTGCACCAGGCGTATGCGGCGGCGGCTCAGTGCCCAATTCCCCGGACAACACCGCCCTATCAGGTTAGGCCGACAGGTACAACGGCCAATAGCGTACCGGCCAGGACAAGAATGCCTGATTGTACTGGAGATGAGCGAATATCAGGACGTAGGTGCCTCGATACGGCTATGACGGGTGGATTTCCTTGCAGCGTTGCTCGATACTTTGGCAAATATCTGCTTATCGGGGCAAGTATGCCTTGATGCTAATGGTTAGCTAGAGAGATTATACGGATGAGCTTTCCTTCCGACATAAAGACAGCGATGCGCACCTGCATTCTGAATATCTTCTGGCCG
>JAXGTD010000047.1:0-27084 GCA_040775095.1 Chromatiaceae bacterium
CAGGGGTGTTGGCCGTCGGGCCGGCACCGGTCCCGTCGTCCGGCGGGCTGGCAGTCGGAAGCCCCGTGCAACCGCCGAGGGCGATGGCCAGGGCCATGCTGACGAAAAAGCCCGCGCGGGGGCGGGCTTCTGTCGTCACATCCCAAGCGGGGCGTCTAGCCGAGCTCGTCGGCACCGATGGACTTCATCAGGCCGAAGCTCTTGACGAAAGGACCGGCCATGCGAGGGTCCTTGATCATCGCGGCGTAGTCACCGTGTTTGAACTTCAGCTTGCCGGTGGCATAGGCGGTGCCCATCCCCATCATGCCGATGCCCTTCTCGACCCACTTGAGCCAGTCTTTCATGTCGGCGCGCATGTCCCAGTCGGGCTTCTCGCCGGCCCAGTCGCCGGCACGGGTGCAGATACCGCTCTCGACGACAAAGACGCCGCGCGGATCCTCCTCGTTCTTGAATCCGCAGGTGATGATGGAACTGAAGCCGATATCCGCCAGCTTGTTGCTGACCTCGGGATCGTTGTTCCACGCGTCTTTCAGTTGGTTCATCCAATCGGCGGAAAACAGTTGGGCCATGGTGTCGCTATCCTCCATCGTCTGCAAAGTGGGCCGCGCGAGGAGCCCCGCCACGACCCGTTGGAATTATCATCTGCCGCGACGATTCTAGCAGGATCGCGGCGGATGGAGACGGTCATTCGGCCTATCGGGCCAGGTTCAACGCGTACCGTGTTTTCGGCCGGCGTCGGTGCTTATGCAAAGTCCAGTGTTACCCCTGCATCAGTCAGGCGCGTTGCCTCCTGTTCCAGTTCCAGCTGCGTCAGCGGGTGGTCCTTGAGCCAGCCATCGGGGAAGCGCACGCTGAGCATGTCCGCCTCGACGGAGAGCACCGGTGCCGGTTTGGCCGAGACGGATCGGCCCCGGTGTAGCAGCGCCGCGAGGCGCAGGATGACGCACAGACGCCGCGCGCAGTCTCGCGCGGCCCGCGGCAGGGCCAGCAGTGCGTCGATCGGGACCTTGCGACGGTGTCCCAGCACGAGTGCCGCGAGCACGTCCTGCTCCTGTCGGGTAAACCCGGACAGGTCCGCGTTGCGCAGCAAATAGGCGCCGTGTTTTTGATACTGGCTGTGCGCGACCGCGAGGCCAACCTCGTGCAACTGGGCGGCCCAGCCAAGGATGCCGGGATGGTTGGGACTCTCGAGTGCCCAAGCCTCGCGCACCTGTGCAAGCATCATCAAAGCGGTGTCCCCAACCCGTTGCGCGTGCTCCAGATCGACATCGAAACGGCGGCACAGGGTGGCAACGGTCCGTTCGCGCACGTCCTCGTGGCGGGTGCGGCCGATCATTTCGTAGATCAGCCCCTCGCGTAGCGCCTGATCGGACACATGCATGTGCTCGATGCCGAGGTTCTGGAAGACCGAGCGCAGCACCGCGACACCGCCGGCGAACACCGGGCGACGCTCCTCGGCGAGTCCCTGTAGCGCGATGGCCGATACCTGTCCGTACTCGAGCAGCGCCTCGCGCAGCCGGGTCAGCGAGGCGGCCGTGATGCCGCCTTCACTCCAGCCCTCGGCCATGACGACCGACTCGATGGCCTTGATGGTGCCCGAGCTTCCCGTCGCGGTGCTCCAGCCGGCATGGCGGAAGAGCTCGCGCACCGGGCGGATCTCCAGCGCACCGGCCAGCTCCGCCTGCTCCATGGACTTTTGGGTGATCTTGTCGTTGGCGAAGAACCGGCGCGAGCTGCTCACGCAGCCCATGTAGAGGCTTTCGCGGAGGATTGGCGTGAACCCCTGGCCGACGATCACCTCGGTGCTGCCACCGCCGATATCGATGACCAGCCGCTTCTCGTCGCCGATGGCGAGTCCGTGGGCCACACCGAGATAGACCAGGCGGGCCTCCTCGCGCCCGGCGATGACCTCCACGGGGTGCCCGAGGGCCCATTCGGCCTGTTCGACAAAGCCGGTCTCGGGGCGAAGCTGTCGCAGCGTGTTGGTGCCGACCACGCGCACGTTGCCGGGCGCCATCTCGCGCAGCCGCTGCCCCATGCGTTCAAGACAGGCGAGCGCGCGTTCCGCGACCTCGGCGCGAAGGTGCTTGTTCTCGGTGAGCCCCTCGCCGAGGCGCACCATTTCCTTGTGGCGATCGATTACCTGGAGGGTGCCCCCGTCACTGCGGGCAACGATCATGTGAAAGGAGTTCGAGCCCAGATCCACCGCGGCGAAGGTCTCCGCCAGACGGGTCGGTGGGGGCGAGTCGGGTAGGGGGTCCGCTACGGTCGTCATGCTGTCCTCGGCGCTCCGGCGGCTGGGGATGATATACCCGAAGGGGATGGTTTTCGAGTCGGGATCGATCCCGCGCGCCGGCGACAGGCGACTGCGGGCCCATGGGTAAAGCCGAACGCTCGCGGTAGATGGGGAGCGCGCGACCGATTCCGGGAGCAAATCAGCTATCGCCTCCGGGTGGCGGCGACTGGCTGCTGCCGGTTGGCGCGGCACCGGCACGCTCGGCCCGTGTCAGTCGGATATCCAGGGGTTGGGCCGCGTGTACGTGAATGTCGCGTTGCGGGAACGCGATGCCGATGCCGGCGGCCCGGAACCTGTCGTCGATCGCGTGGTGCAGCTCGGTGGTGACGGCCAGGCGGTACTCGAGTGACTCCAGATAGCAGCGCAGGACCAATGTGAGGGCATTGTCGCCAAACCCCTCGAAGCTCGTGACCGGCTCGGGATCGCGCATCACCCGCGGATTCTCCGCCGCCACCTCGGCCAACAGCTGGCGGGCCTTGTGCGCATCGCAGCCATACTCCACCCCCACGGGGATGACGACCCGGTTGACCTGATCACTCAGACTCCAGTTCAACAGGCGCCCGGTGATGAACTCCTTGTTCGGGACCAACAGCTCCTGCTTGTCCCAGTTGCGCACGGTGGTCGCGCGGATCTCGATCTTGCTGACCTTGCCGGTGGTGTCGCCAATGCTGACGATGTCACCCACCCGCACCGGGCGCTCGAACAGGATGATCAGTCCGCTGATGAAGTTCGCGACGATCTCCTGAAGCCCGAAGCCGATGCCGACACTGAGCGCCGCCACCAGCCATTGCACCTGTCCCCAGGAGAGGCCCAGCGTGCTGAACACCAGCAACACGCCAACGCCGGTGATGGCATAACCGGTCAGGGTCGTCACCGCGTAGCGGCTGCCCGCGGTGACGGATGTGTTGCGCAGCAGCAGGATCTCGATCAGCGCCGGCAGATTCTTCGCGGCCGCGGTGGCGAGGATGGCAATGATCAGGATCAGGCCGAGATCGGCCAGGGTGACCGGGATCATTGCCTCGGTGCCATCGACGGTGCCCGCATAGCTCCAGAGCGTGATGCGCTCGAACATGTTCAACGCCGGCAACACCTCGGACCAGATCAGCCACAGACTCACGGCGCCGGCGATGACGATCAGTGTATTGATCAGTCGACGTGTCTGCCCGTCCAGCGCGGCGAGATCCACCTCGGCCTCCGCGGCGACGGCCGCCTCGCCGCCATGCACGTCCGCATCCCTTTGTGCCTCTCGACTGGCGCGGCGCTCCAGAGCCGCCTTGAGCGCGAGACTGCGTCGGGCCACGATCAGCCACCGCACGATGACCTGATGCGCCACCACCAGCGCGAGCACCACCCACAATTCCCGGATCAGCGATTCCAGCAGCGTCGCGGCCGTATAGAGATACCCGGCGAGTACCATCACCGCGAGCGCCAGGGGTACGCCGGCCGCCATCGGATACCAGAGGCGGCGCAGCCGGTTACCCCATCCCTCCGGGTGTTCGGCCAACATGTGCTTGAAGGCCCCTCTGGATGGGTTCAACACCCTTGCGGTGAACACCGCGAGTCCGATCATGAAGGCGACCAGCGAGAGTCGGCCGAGGGTGCCGCTGAAGGCGGGGTCCTGGTGGTGATAGACGGCCGCGGCGACGAATCCGATGGGGATCAGAACCAGGGTGGCCCAATTGAAGTTCCGTCGCAGTAGCTGCAACGTGTCGGCATTCCAGCGAAAATGGCGGTCCGCCACGCCGCCGGGTATACACAACAGCCGGAAGGCCCGCAGGTAGAAGAGCGCGACAGCCGATCGGACCAGTGCCTGGCCGATCGCCTTGGTGAACGCGGTCGCCTCCAACGACAGATTGAGCCGCCAGCCGATCAGCATGATCAGCAGCGGCCAGGGCACCGCGAGCAACAGGGTCAGGCCCAATGCCTGCAGCGTATAGCCGAAGCGGTCGGTGCTCACGCGCCGCAGGGGCTCGGCGCTGGCCCGGATTGCATCCTTGATCGCGCGGGTCTTCCACAGCAATATCGCGAACGCCGACAGACCGAGCAACAGCAACGCCGAGTGCAACAGCTCGTAGAGCAGCACATCGCCCACCTCGAGCCAGTTGGTCGGGGCGATGAGCCAGATCGTGGCGAACGGCAGGGCGCCGAAGCCCTGCTGCGTGATCGGGACGATGCTGCGCACCCACAGCAGGCGCTCCGCCAGGTAGTCGTCATACTCGGTCGCGATCTGAACCAGCTGCTCGACGTCGTAGTCCAGCTCGGTCAGCCCGCGCAGATAGCTGTCTTCGATCGAGATCAGTCGCTTGAGCAGGTCCTTGCGCCGTTCGACCGGTGCGCGCAGCTCGGCACGCACCGCCGCGCGTTGCGCCTCGGGCAGCGCCGCGAGGGCGGTGTCGAGATACTCGTCGGTTGCGCGCAGACGGCGCAACTCCTCGCGATAGCGGATCTGATTGAGTGTCGCATCGGAGATGCTCTCGGCACGTTGCGCGCTCTCCTTGCGATAGGTGCGTAACTCCGGCAGCTGGCCACGCTGCTCGATCAGTACCTGTCCGAGCGCACGATTGAGGCCGGCGGCCTCGATGCGCTGTTTGGTGCTGCGAAAATCCTCCTCGATCCGGCCGCGTAGCGCATCGATCTTGGCCTGTTCGTCATCGAGGCGGTCGAGACGCCCGGTCAGACCCGTGATGGCGTCGCTCAGCGCCGCGTTCTGTTTGACGATCTGTTTGACGATCGGATGGGCCCCGGCCGTCGCCGCCTCGGCCGCCTCGGTCTCCGCGCGCACCTGTTGCGCATCGATGTGGCGCAGCCGGTCGGCCTCATTTTCCAGGTAGGCCCGCCGGGCCTTGAGTGCCTTGAGCTCTTGCTGCCCGCGCTCGCGGCGCAGGAGGTTGAGATCGGTGCGTGCCCCCGCGCTGAGGATCTGCTGGTCGAGCATCAGGACCTCGGCGCGCAGCGCATCGCGGCCGCTCTCCAGGACCCACTGGCGCACCTGCTTGTCCACGGGCGAGAGCCCCTCGGGGAGCGCCCGCTTGAGCTCGGCATCGATGTCCTGGAGCTCCAGCTTCGCCGCGCCCAGGCGTTTGCGGGCGACCGTTGGCTGCTTGTCCACCTCCTCGAGAACCTTGTCCACCTCGGCAAGCTGGGCCTCGATCGAGGTCGTCCCGGCCTGCTCGCGCGCGAGCAAGCGCTCGACATCCTGCAGTGTCGCGTCGGCGGGGAGGGCAACTGGCGGTGCTGGCTGTCCGGCCTCGCTGGCGGCGTCGAGCTCAGCACGAATCCTGGCCGCCTCTTCCGGACCACGCTCGATGGCTTCCTTGTAGTCGGCCGCCTGCACGTTGAAGGCGGCGAGCTGCTGCAGGTTGGTCAGCACCGTGCGGTACTGTTCAACCAGTCCCTTTTTTGCCTCCTCATCCAGTGTGCTGCTGGCCTCCGCCTCCTTGATTTTGCTCTCGACCAGCTCGGGGGTGAGGGATGAGGTGATGACCGGGGTCTGGGCAACAGCCGGGGCTGTCTCCTCCGCGGCGGCAGCGGGCGAGTCGGGTTGGGCAAGCGCCAACGGTGCTGTCAGCAACAGCGATGTCAGCAAGGCGGCGATTGACTGGTGACGGGGACGAGCGATGAGAGGGCGGGCGGTCATGGTGTCGTGTCTGGTGGTCGGCAAAGGCGGGGCGGTCGCGCGGATCGGTCCTGCGCGGCGCGCTGACCCGGCCGGGCCGGTACAGGCGGGTTGCAGACTGGCACGCCGCACGGTGCGCGCCGCCAATCTGCCCGAGCGCGGCGATCTGTGCAACTGCCACGACGACCGGTCAGCCCCTGGCGGACTGGATCGCCGCCTTGCGCCCGCGCTGAGCCGCGCCCGGCTCGGGGGATCAGCGGCCGTGCGTGTTGCCGTCAGTCCGCGGGGTCTCCGAGGAAAGACAGGATCCTCTCCTCCAGCCACCAGCGTGGGCGCCAGGGCAGGGTGCCGGCGACGAACCCGACGTGGCCGCCGTGGGCGGCGAGCTCGAGCGTCACACCGGGCCCGAGCTCGTGCTCGAACGGCACCGTGGTGGGGAACATGAACGGGTCATCGGCGGCGTGGACGACCAGCGTGCGCGTGCGGATACGCGGCAAGAACTGCCGGCAACTGGCGCGATCGTAGTAATCGCGCACGCCGTCAAATCCATTCAGCGGCGCGGTGATGCGATCATCGAACTGGTTGAAGCCATCGATCCGGTCGATGTCGACATCCAGCGGCGAGGGCATGCTCGCGAACTTGCGCCGATAGCCGTCCTTGAGCCTGGCGATCAGGTGGCGGCGATACAGGCGCGATGAGCCGATGTCGAGCCGCAGCATTGCGTCACGCAACATGAAGGGTGTGGACACCGCGATGGCCCGGGTCAGCAGCGGCGCGTCGCGCTCGCCGAGGTATTTCAGCAGCAGGTTGGCGCCCAAAGAGAAGCCGATCGCGGTCGTTGGCGCGTCGGATGGGGCCGCGCCGAGCTGCTCCAGCACCTCGGCCAGGTCATCGCTGGCGCCGGAGTGATAGGCGCGCGCGAGCCGGTTCGGCTCGCCGCTACAGCCGCGCAGGTGCATGAACATTGGACGATAGCCGGCGTCCGCGAGTCGCGCGACCAGCGAGCCGGCGTAGTGTGACGCCAGACCGCCCTCGAGTCCGTGGACGAGGAGCACCCCGGGACCGTCGCCCTCGCCGCAGGAGAGGTCGATGAAGTCCCCGTCGGCCAGCTCGATGCGCCGGCGCTGCAGCCGCAGAGGCGGTCGGCGGCGGAACAGCGACGGCCAGATCGTCTGCAGATGCGCCCCGGGCAGCCACCAGGCCGGGCGAAATGTGCTGGTCGTGATCTTGCCCATTGCTCTCCTGTCCCCCGACGTGTCGTTCTTTGACCGATCCCGGTCGCGGCCGACAAGGCCTGTTTCACACCGCCCGGCGGCGGTACAGCGTCGCGTAGGGCCCGTCTGCCTCGATCAGGTCCTCATGGCGCCCCTGCTCGACGATGCGCCCCTGCTCGAGCACCAGCACGCGCTCGGCGCGGCGCACCGCGCTGAGCCGATGGGCGATGATCAGCGTCGTGCGTCCGGCCAGGAAGCTGTCCAATGCGCCGTGCAACCGCGCCTCGGTATCGCTGTCCAGTGCCGAGGTGGCCTCGTCCAGGATCACCACCTTTGGATCGGCAAGCACCATGCGCGCGATCGCCACGCGCTGGCGTTGTCCACCCGAGAGGCGGATGCCGCCACGGCCGATCAGGGTGTCGAGCCCTTTCGGGAGCGCGGCGGCGACATCGGCCAACTGCGCGACCTCGAGCGCCTTCCAGAGTCTGTCGTCCGCGATGTCCCGACCCAGGGTCAGGTTCATGCGCAGCGTGTCAGGGAACAGTGCCGGGTGCTGCAGCACGGTGGCGACGTTGTCGCGGACCACATCCATGCCGATACGCTCGATGGGGACAGAATCGAACAGGATGCGCCCGGAACCGGTGGGATAGAGTCCAAGCAGCACCTGTACCAGCGTCGTCTTGCCCCCGCCGCTGGCGCCCACCACCGCGACCTTCTCACCGGCGGCGATACGAAACGAGATGCGGTCCAGCACCGTCGGACCATCGCCGTAGGCGAAGCACAGGGCGTCGAGCTCGACCGCGACGGTGCGTCGACCAACGAAGGGATCGCGCTCGTGCGGGTAGCGCGGCTCCTGATGCATCCGGGTCAGCCGGTTGATTCGGGCCAGGGCGGCATCGGCACTGTGGAAGGCATACTGCACCCCGAGCACCTCCTGCACCGGTCCGACCATGAACCAGAGATACGCAATGAAGGCGAGCATCTGGCCGACACTGAGGCTCGAGGTTAGCACCATCAGCATACCCACGGCCCGGAAGAGGTCGAAGCCGAACAGCAGCACGATGAACGAGAGGCGGTTGGCCGCATCGCTCTTCCAGGTGTAGGTACTGGAGAATCGGCGGATCGCGTCGGCGCTGGCGATGGTGCGGCCGATGTAGAAACGCTCACGATTGCCGGCGCGGATCTGCTGGATCGCGTCGAGGGTCTCGGCCAGGCCCTCCTGGAACGCCTGATAGGCGCTGTTCTCGCGTCGTTTCATCTCTTTGACCCGACGCCCGAAGACGGTGGTGACATAGATCACGAGCGGATTGATCAACAAAATCAGCAGCCCGAGTTGCCAGTGCATCCACAGCAGCACCACCGCGGTGCCCAGGATGCTGAGCACCGCGACCACGGACTTGGCCACGGCCGTGCCAACGAACTGGTCGATGACGTCCAGGTCGGTGACCAGATGCGAGGCCACGGTTCCACTGCCAAGTGTCTCGTACTCGGCCATGGAGACCCGTTGCAGACGCAGTAGCAGGTCGCGGCGCAGCCGAAAGATCACATCCTTTGAAATGACCGTGAACTGGCGCATCTGCCAGACACCGAGTATCAACGATAGGGCGCGCAGCAACAGGGTCACGACCAGCGCCAGGAGGATGTAGCCCCACGCCCCTTGCCATCCATCCGGGAGCACCTGGTCCATGAGCCCCGTCGCGGCGCCGGGTTGATGCAGTAGCACCTCGTCGACCAATACCGGCATCAGGAGGGGCACGGGCACCGCTGCCGCGGCGCCGAGCAGGGCGACGACGTTGGCCAGGATCAGCTCGCGTCGGTGGCGCCGGACCATGGCGACCAGGTCCGGCCAGCAATAGCCGGTCGGGGAGATCGGTGCAATCTTGGGTGCGTTGGACATGGATTTCCGCGGCGGGGCGGCATACTGTTTGGTAAGCTGAAGGCACGACCACACGAATCGCGCATCCAGATTTGAACGCGCGCGCGGGTCGGCCGCGGTGCATAGTATCGTGCCGGGGACGTGGGACGACCACCTGGGTCATCCGGCCAGAGATGTCGAACGGCACGCGGGGGGCGTGATCGGCGCGACCCGGCGCGGCGCGTCTTCCAACCCCGCGCGGGCGCCGCTGTCGCCCATGATCGCGAAATGCTCCACCCCATCACGGGGGTTGGAGTGCAGGCTTGGCAATTGTGGCACTGCAACACTGTCGCATATACTTTGCCGGAGCAAAGGTGCGGCCTATCCGCATCGCCCGTCACATCAGGACCACCAAAAAATGTCCAAAACGATTCAGGCGCTGCTGACCTGCCTCTTGTCTTGTTCGATCTCCGCGGTCCAGGCGGAGGACCTGCTCTAGATCTACGACCTCGCCGTGAAGAGCGATCCGGCCATACGCGAGGCGGAGCAGACGCTCTACGCCACGCGAGAGGTCAAACCCCAGGCCCGCGCCCTTTTGCTCCCCAACATCGGTGTCACCGGCAACCTCGACTACAACAACGTCAAGTCCAACGGCACGAGTTTCACGGGCAGATTCGACCGCAACGACACCTATCAGACCTCCGGCGGCAGCGCCGTGTTGTTGCAGTCGGTGTACAACCGTGGCGACTGGGTGCAGCTCAGTCAGGCCGACAACACGATTGCCCAGGCCGAGGCCCAATATCGCAATGCGCAGATCGATCTGATGGTGCGCACGACCCAGGCCTACTTCGAGGTGTTGCGTGCCTCCGACCTGGTGCGTGTCCAGGAGGCGCTGGTCGCGGCCGACGAGCGACAGCTCGAGCAGTCCAAGCAACGCTTCGAGGTCGGCCTGGTCGCCATTACCGACGTCAACGACAGCCAGGCCGCGTTCGACCGCTCGCGCGCCAACCTGATCACCGCGCAGAACGATCTCGGCAACCGTTGGGAGGCGCTGCGTCGGATCATCGGCCCCGTGTCGGTGCCGCTCGCGCGTCTCGGCGACCGGCTGCCGCTGGCGCCGCCCCAGCCCAACGATATCGACACCTGGGCGGAAACGGCGCTGTCGAACAATTACGGAATTCTGGCCGCGAAAGAGGCCGCGGAGGCAGCGCGCAAGACCATCGAGATCGAGCGCTCCGGATACTATCCATCGCTTGATGTGCAGGCCGGCTACGACATGGCCCGCTCTGGTGCCGAGTTCAATACCAATTCCGACAGTGCCTTCGTGAGCCTGAACGTCAACATCCCGATCTACCAGGGCGGGGCGGTGGCCTCGCGCACGCGCCAGGCCGGGCACAACTTTCGGGCCGCGCAGGACCGACTCGACCAGGAGCGGCGTAGCGTCATCAACCAGGTGAAGGACGCCTTTCGCGGCATCCTCTCCAGCATCAGTGACGTAACCGCGCGGCAGGCCGCGATCGTCTCGGCACGCAGCTCGCTGGAGTCTACCCAGGCCGGACTCGAGGTCGGCACCCGCACGCAGGTGGACGTGCTCAATGCCCAGCGCAACCTGTATCAGGCGGAGTTCGACTACCTGTCCTCGCGCTACGACTACATCATCAACGGTGTGTTGCTGCACCAGGCCACCAGCACCCTGAACCGCGACGTGCTGGCCAAGGGCAACGCCTGGCTCACCAACGCCGATTCAGTCCCTCCGCCGGCCTATTAGGGCCGGGGTGGTCTCAGCGCGATCGGGCGCGGCGGCGAGGATGTCGGCAGGGGGGGTATTGCGCTCGGCGCGGCGGCCCTCCACCCGACGTCGCGTTGCCGCTCGCCGAACGCTTTCACGCAACCTTCCCCTCGCGGCCCACGCACATGTCTGGCAACAGCTTCGGCAAATCGTTCGTCGTCACCACCTTCGGCGAGAGCCATGGAACAGCCATCGGCGGTATCGTCGATGGGTGCCCGCCCGGATTGCCCCTCGGCGAGGCGAATCTGCAGCACGATCTCGACCGTCGGCGACCCGGTACGTCGCGCCACACCACGCAGCGGCGCGAGACCGATACGGTGCAGATCCTATCGGGGGTGTTTGATGGTTTGACCACCGGCACACCCATCGGACTGATCATCTACAACGAGGATCAGCGCTCGAAGGACTACTCCGATATCGCCAAGCGTTTCCGTCCCGGGCACGCCGATTACACCTACACGATGAAGTATGGCCACCGAGACCATCGTGGTGGGGGGCGCTCCTCGGCGCGGGAGACGGCGATACGGGTCGCCGCGGGGGGCGTTGCCAAGGTGCTGCTTGGGCGCCATGGGGTCCGGCTTCGCGGCTTCATGTCTCAGCTCGGGCCGATCAGGCCGGCGGGCCCCGACTCGGACGGCTTCGACTGGGCCCAGGTGGATCAGAACCCGTTCTTCTGCGGCGACCTGTCCGCCATCGCCGAGTTGGAGGCGTACATGGACGCGCTGCGCAAAGAGGGTAACTCCGTTGGCGCCGAGGTCACGGTCATCGCCGATGGCGTCCCGGCGGGTCTGGGCGAACCGGTATTCGATCGCCTGGATGCCGACATTGCACATGCCCTGATGAGTATCAATGCCGTCAAAGGCGTTGAGATCGGCGCCGGCTTTGCCAGCGTGGTGCAGAAGGGCACCGAGCACCGCGACGAGATGACCCCCGAAGGATTCCTGAGCAACAACGCGGGTGGCATCCTGGGCGGAATCTCGACCGGACAGGCCATCGTCGCACGCATTGCACTCAAGGCCACCTCCAGTATCCGTCTGCCGGGACGAACCATCGACGCCAACGGTCGCCCGACGGAGATCGTCACCAAGGGGCGCCACGATCCGTGTGTGGGTATCCGCGCGACACCGATCGCCGAGGCCATGCTGGCCATCGTGCTCGCGGACCACCTTCTGCGCCACCACGGACAGAACCGCGATGTCGTGCCGCCGTTGTCGCCAATCCCCGCGGCCCCGGGTGAGCGGGGTTGATATCTTGCCCGGGCGCGGTGGCAGGGCCAACGCCGGGTCGTGGCGCGCGGGTCGCGGGCGCACACTCGTCGGGGCCGGACTGACGGCCTGAGCACCGATGCCGCGCCCGGCTCGAGAAGAACCGGCGACAGACCCGGCCCCGCGCCGCCGTTACGCCGTCATCGGTCGCCAACTGAGGTGATTCGATCTGCATGGTCGATGAACGGGACCTCCCCCCAATGCCGTACCGGCGATTGTCCAGCTTCTACTTCTTCTATTTCGGCGCACTCGGTGCGCTGGTGCCGTTCTGGGGGATCTATCTGCAGGAACGCGGCCTGAGCGCGGCAGCCATCGGTACGCTGATGGCGATCCTGATGGGCACCAAGGTGGTCGCACCCAACGTCTGGGGACTGCTTGCTGACCGGACTGGGAAACGCATGGCCCTGGTGCGGCTGGCATCGCTGTTGTCGATGCTGGCCTTCGCGGGCATCTTCTGGGCGCGGGGGTTTTACGGTATCGGCGCGGTCATGCTGGTGTTCAGCTTCTTCTGGAACGCGGCGCTACCGCAGATGGAGTCTGTCACCTTCAATCACCTTGCTGCACGGGTCAACCGCTATGCCAGCGTCCGCGTCTGGGGATCCGTCGGGTTCATCCTCAGCGCGGGTCTGGTGGGCCTGCTGGTGGATGCCATCGGCACGGCCGCGATTCCCTACACCGTGCTGGCGCTCTTCGTTGGTATCTGGCTCAGCACGCTTGCGGTGCCTGATCGCGCCCACGCGCATCACGACGGCGAGCCACCATCGATGCGGCGACTGCTGGCCCGGCCGGAGATCGCGTTTTTTCTCCTGGCGTGCTTTCTGATGCAGTTGAGTCACGGCATCTACTACGCCTTCTATTCGATCCATCTGCAGGCAGCCGGCTATTCGAGTCCCGCGGTGGGCGCACTGTGGTCGTTCGGCGTGGTGGTCGAGGTGTTGGTATTCATGCGGATGCACTGGTTGCTGGAGCGTTTCGGCGCCCGCCGCGTGCTGCTTGTCAGCCTCGGCATCGCAACCCTGCGCTGGAGCCTGATCGGCCTGTTCGTCGACCTGGTCGCGGTGCAGATCGCCGCCCAGGCGATGCATGCCGCGACATTCGGTGCGTTCCATGCCGCGGCGATCCACCTGACGCATCACTTCTTCCCCGGCCGCACCCAGGGCCGGGGACAGGCGCTCTACAACAGCGTCGGTTTCGGCGCGGGCGGGGGGGCCGGGGCGTTGCTCGCCGGATGGCTCTGGGTGCCCGCCGGACCCGCGGTGACCTTCCTGGTGGCGTCGCTGGCGTCGGCGCTGGGTGGGATCGCGACCTGGCGATTCGTTGACCGCGCCCGGCGCTACTGACGACGGCCGTGTTACGGGCGTGTGGCCAGTGGCTCTGGCCCCGACGTGATAAGATAGGCACGGCCGAACCGGGACAACCGGGATGGCTCCAGACAAGTAGCGATGGCTCCAGACAGGCAGCCGGCCAGCAAAGCCTGTCACCTGCCGTGGGCGGCTTGGCCGACTCGATGCCTTGCGCGACGACGACGCCACAAGCCGTGATCGCTTGGGTGGGTGGTGCCCCTGGCCGGCGCGCCGCCGTCTTCGATGTCCCCGAGTCGGAAACCACCCTGGGTCAGGTGTCGTGCGAGGGCCGTATCCTCATTCGATCCGCCGCACGTCCGGCGCGGTGACGGCACCGCAAATGAACACATTCGGATGGCATCATGGGCGACTCTATTCTCACGACCCCTCCCGATCTCGGACCGGATCCGGCTACCCAGGAGGTGGGCCCACGCTATCAGACCGCCGAAGGGCGGCGTTATCCCCCGGGCGCGTCCTTGGCCGAGGAGGGCGTCAATTTCTCCATCTACAGCCGGCACGCCACCGGTGCCACCTTGCTGCTGTATGCCGATGCGCGCAGCACGCGCCCCTTTCAGACGATCCGGCTGGACCCGGACCTGAACCACACCTTTTTCAGCTGGCACGTCCTTGTCATCGATCTGCCCCCCGACACCCACTACAGCTGGTGTATGGACGGGCCGTGGGAGCCACGCACCGGGGGCTGGACCTTCGACGCGTCCATCGAGCTGGTGGACCCTTGGGCCCGTGCCGTCGAGGGGGCGCACTGGGATCGTTGGCGGCGACAGCGCGATGGGGTGCGGCCACATGACTCGCTCCGTGCGGTGGTGCTGGCCGAGGAGTACGACTGGGAGGGCGATGAGCCGCTGCGGGTGCCCTCGGAAGACATGATCATCTACGAGCTCCACGTGGGCGGTTTCACCCGGCATCCCTCCTCGGGGGTGCGCCATCCGGGGAGCTTCAGCGGTCTGCTCGAAAAGATCCCCTATCTGCAACGGCTGGGCATCTCCCACGTGGAGCTGATGCCGGTGATGGCCTTCGACGAGCAGGATGTGCCCGATGCGGTCTGGGATGCCGGACTTCGGAACTACTGGGGCTACAGTACCCACAGCTTTTTTGCACCGCATCCGGGTTATTGTGTCGATACCAGTGGCGCGGGCCATCGACGCGAGTTCCGCGACATGGTCAAGGCCCTGCATCGGGCTGGGATCGGCGTAATTCTCGATGTGGTGTTCAATCACACGGCCGAGGGCGGGAAGGGCGGTCCGACGATGAATTTCAAAGGGCTCGGCAACGAGACCTTTTACATGCTTGACGCGATGGACCGCGGCCAGTATCTGAATTTCACGGGCTGCGGGAACACGATCAACGCCAATCACCCGTTCGTCGCACGTTTCATCATCGAGTGCCTCGAGTACTGGGTGCGCGAGATGCACGTCGACGGATTCCGTTTCGATCTGGCCAGCGCGCTCGCGCGCGACGAGAGCGGGATGCCGATGCACCACCCACCTGTCCTCTGGGCCATCGAGTTGTCCGACGTGCTGGCGGGCTCGAAGATTATTGCCGAGGCCTGGGATGCCGCCGGCCTGTATCACGTGGGTTCGTTCCCGGGTTATCGATGGATGGAGTGGAATGGGCGGTACCGTGACAGCGTGCGCAGCTTCGTCCGTGGCGACCCTGGCATCGTTAGCGAGATTGCGACGCGCATGGCCGGGAGCAGCGACCTCTACGAGGCCAACCTTCGGCAGCCCACCAACAGCATCAATTTCGTCACCTGTCACGACGGATTCACGCTGGCCGATCTGGTCAGCTACAACGACAAGCACAACGCGGCCAACCATGAGAACAACCGCGACGGCTGCAGCCACAATCTGAGTTGGAACAGCGGTATCGAGGGCCCGACGAACAACCCGGAGATCCTCGCCCTGCGGCGCCGTCAGGTTCGCAACTTCATGACCATTCTGTTGCTGAGTCAGGGCATTCCGATGCTCAACGCCGGCGACGAGCTGCTGCGTTCGACTGGGGGCAACAACAACACCTGGTGTCAGGACAATGTCACCAACTGGCTCGACTGGGACCTGGTCGAGACCAATGCCGACATGCTGCGTTTCGTGAGCGGGCTGATTGCGTTGCGCAAGGCGCATCCGAGCCTGCGTCGGCGCCGTTTCCTGGCCGGGGGCTCGCGCGGGAAGGCCGGTGGGCCCGATATCTGCTGGTATAATCACGAGCTCGGAGCACCGGCGTGGGACGACCCGACGGCGCGCGAGCTCGCGTTCACGCTGATGGGGCGCCTCGACCCCGAGCCCCCGCTGCACGTGATGATGAACATGGGTGATCGGGCCCGCGCGTTCGCCCTGCCGTCCATCCCGGGGCGTTCGTGGCAACTGGTCGTCGACACCGCCGCGGCCACACCGCACGACTTCGTCCCGCCCCAGGAGCGGGCGCCCTTTCCCGACACGCATTACCGGGTCGGCGCGCACACGGTCGCCGTGCTCGAGGGCGGCCCCCGAGGTGGCGTTGCCTGAGCCTTGCCGATGCCGCCGCGACCCCGATCGGTGCCCATCCCGGGCGGTTGTCCCAGGGCTGGCGGCATCGGCGCGGACACTGGTCCCAACCTGACGGGCGGTTCGGTATATGATTCCGACCAGGAACAACGCGCTGCGCCACCGCGTGTATCGGAGCCCGCCAGTTCATGACCGCGACCAATCTGTTCCATGCCCTCGGCCTGCACATGCATCAGCCGCCCGGGAATCTCAGGCTATTGATCGACTCCAATCCGTGGGAAGCCGAGCAGATCATGCGCTGTTACGAACGCCCACTGCGCTATGCGGCGGAGTACCGCGACGTCGCGCGGTTGCACATCGGGTTCTCGGGCGTCCTTCTCGAGCAGTTGCGCTCACCCGAGATTGTCGATCGCTACCGGCATATCATCGACATCCCGCAGATGCTGGATCGATATCGCGAGGCCCCGAACATCGAGCCCATCGGCATGGGCTATTATCACCCGATCTTTCCGCTGATCCCGCCCGTCGACTGGGAGGAGCAGCTCAACGCGGGGCGCGACATCGTCGCCGACACCTTCGGACGTCCGCCGCGAGGATTCTGGCCGCCCGAGATGGCCTTCTCCACGGACATGGTCCCAGCCCTTGCGAGGGCGGGGTACGACTACGTGATCGTCGACGGCGTTCACGTCCATCCCGGGGACGGCGTCGATGATCTGTTCCGACCGTACAAGGTCTGCCACGACGGGCTGTGCCTCAACGTCGTCCCCCGGGATCGGGTGGTCTCCAACGCCCAGGAGAGCGGTCTCGACCCGGCCTGGTTTGTCCACGAGGTGAGCGCCCGGTGCGAGGCCTCGCCGCGACCCGAGCAGCCACGACTGACGACGACCTGGTCCGATGGCGAAAACGGCGGCTGGTTCCGGCAGATGCATGAGCCATCTGGCTTCTTCGGCCACTACTTCGCCCCGTACATGGAGCAGGTTCGCGCCGGAACCTGTCCGATCCTGCCGGTCGGGCTCTCCGACTATCTGGCCTCACACCCGCCGACCAGTCAGGCCCTGGTACAGACCGGGGCGTGGAATGTGGGGTCCACCCCCGGCTCCGACTTCAGCCAATGGGCCGGCTCGGTTGCGCAGCGAAGGGCCGGGGAGATGGTCAACGCGTTGAGCCGTCGCTGGTGGGCGACAAACAACCGGGCCCAGTGCCTCAGCCCTGATGGGCACCGGGCGCTGGCCGCGGTGCGCCAGACGATCCTGCAGGCGCAGACCAGCTGCTACCTGTTCTGGGGTGATGCCTGGCTGCCGCGACTTCACGCCCTGATTGACCACGCCGGGCAGTTGCTCGAACCGATCGAGACCGAATGTCGGAAGGCGGACGTCCGGGTTGGCGGCCGCGGTGCCGACGATCAGATCGAACCGCCTGGGCGGGCCTGATCGCGTGTCGTCTCGATCCCGTAATCCTGGACCGGCCTGATATGGGATTGGCGCGCGAGGAACTGCGGGGTGAGCCGTGGCGAGAGGGCATCGATGACGCCGCGACGGCACGCGGGTCGCTCACCATCCTGGATCCAGCCCTTGAGCCCAGCCGGGACAGGGCGGGGGCCCTGGTCGAGCCGGGCCCACCATTCCCGAACGCGGCGAGCAACCGCCCTCCCATGGTGTTGTTTCAGACCGAGGATGGTGCCTTGGAGCTACACTGGGACCTCGACGGGATGGATCTCTCCGATGCGCGCGCCGCGTTTCGGCATGGCACGCACACCCCGGACGTGCAGCTGCGACTGAACCGGCTCAGCGGTTCGGGCGATGCCTCGCCGGTGATGGTCGGTACCATCGTCGATGTGGGCGGCCTCACCCATGGGGTCGCGCGCTATACCGAGATCGGATCCCGGGGTCCGCATCAGGCCGAGATCGGGCTGGCCAGCGAAGGTGGTGGTTGGGTGTTGCTCGCGCGGTCGAACCGCCTGGACGCCACCGGTCCGCTTGGGCGGATCGCGTTGCCCCGTGCGGGCGCCGATCGGTCCGCAATGTCCCCTGGCGAGCGGCGGCCGACATGGGACGATACACCCGCCCCATGCGCCAAAGGGAGGGCCGCACCCGATGGGGGCATCCCGGCGACGATTCACGCACCGGGCGGTCGCTTCACCGTCGACGCCCTCGCCACGTCCGCGGGCATCGCGCCCCCGGCAGAGGGTGCCGAATCGGCGCGGCGCGATCGCGACTTCCTGGTGTTTGCGCCGCTGGATGAGTCCAATGCGCCGGCAGGGTCATTGCCAACCGAGGCGGGCGAGGCATCCGTGCGGGCCTCGCGGCTGGGCGGGAGTGGACCAATCAGGCATCGCCCGGCGGGCGAGAGCGGCCTGCACGCGGAGCTTCTGGTCCAGGGCCATGCCGCGCCCGGCAGTCTGCTCGATCTGGGTGGTCACGGCTACCGGGTGGGTCCGGGCGGACGCTTTGAGCTGCGGATCCCGATCGCCGATGAACCGCTCATCCGCTCGCTGCTCGCCAGCCTGCCGAATCTGCCGGTCACCGACCGGGATTAGCACCACCTGGCGCGCCTCAGAGCGGTGCGCGCAACGCCAACGGGGAGTGGACACGCGGCCAGCCTCCGGTGGGTGTCCCGGGCCGTCGTTCCCGTGCCTGTCCGGTATCCCATAGCGGTCGGATGTCACCCGATCCGGGTATTCAGAGAACGTCTCCCGACTCGGACCCGGCCGGCAGCAGATCGGTCCGCGGCGACTGGCGCAGGCTGTTGCTCGCCGGGAAGCAGCAGGTGAAGACGCTGCCCTTTCCCGGCTCGCTGGCGACGGTAAGCCGCGCACCGTGGCGGTTGAGTACATGTTTGACGATCGCCAGGCCGAGTCCGGTGCCGCCTGACGCGCGCGACCTGGCCTTGTCGATACGGTAAAAGCGCTCGGTCAGGCGCGGGATATGCTGCTGGTCGATGCCGGGACCATCATCGCGGACCGTGAAGCAGGCGCCGCGCTCCTCCATGCCCCAGCCGATGTGGATGTGAGATCCGGGCGGGGTGTGTTTGACCGCGTTGAAGATCAGGTTCGAGAAGGCGCTGTGGAGCTCTGCCTCATTGCCGAGCAGGAACAGCGTTTCGTCGATCGAGTGGCTGAATCCGTGCCGATTCTCGCTCAGTGCGCGCGCGTCGGCGATGGTCAGATGGATCTCATCGGGGACATCGACCGGCTCCGCGCGGGAGGTCTGCTCGTCCATCTCCAGTCGGGAGAGGGTCAGCAGGTCTTCGATGATGCAGCGCATGCGCTCGGCCTGGTTCTGCATCAGTTTCAGGGGCCGGCGGTGGTGTTCGGGTGTCAGCGGCGATTCCGCCAGGTTCTCGACGAAGCCCGCGATCACGGTCAGGGGTGTGCGCAACTCGTGGGAGACGTTGGCGACGAAGTCGCGGCGAATCATGTTGAGGTGGTAGATCTTGGTGATGTCGCGACCGACGATCAGGCGTTGACGCCGGCGCTCGCCGAACGGGGCAACACGAATCGACAGCATGATGGAACGGTCGTGCTCCGGTGCGACATCGAGGGGACGCGTGTATTCACCGGCGTCGATGTACTCGGCCAGGCCGGGATACGAGAACACGTCGGTGAAAGGTCGACCGTCGTCTCGCCGCCAGTGCAGGTTCATCAGCACCTCGGCCGCCGGGTTCGCCCACTCGATGCGCTTGCCCTTATCCAACACGACGAGCGCGTCAGGCACGGACTCGGCGGCCTCCCTGAAGCGCCGGGTGAAACGGACCTGGCGCCGGCGGCTGCGCCGACCGCGTTGCTGGTATTGGGCAATGGTGCGGTAGATCTCGCCCCAGACCCCGCCGGGGAAGGGTGGGACGAGGCGATGGTGGAGCCGGATCAGACGCGAGATCTGCAGGAGCCTGAACATGTGCCGACCCAGATAGAGCAGCACCGGCAACAACAGCGCCAGACTCGCGGAGGCGCCAAGCAACCAGAGCCCCGCGGCGGCGACCAGCGTCGTCGCGATCAGCCCGAGCTCGAGCGCGAGCACTGGATTTATCACGCGCCGGCAGGCGCCAGGGGGCACACGCGTGGGTGGATGCCGCGTTCGGCGGCAACCGCGCTGAAGCGGGTATTCACTTTTCGGACAGTCGGTACCCGACGCCGCGTACGGTTTGCAGCAGCCCGTCATGCCCCGTGCGTTCCAGCGCCTTGCGCAGGCGCCGGACATGCACATCGACGGTGCGTTCTTCGACGTAGACCTGATCCCCCCAGACCTGATCGAGCAGTTGGGAGCGGCTGAAGGCGCGATCGGCGTGGGTCATGAAGAAGTGCAGCAGCCGGTATTCCGTCGGTGCGATCTCGATGGGGCAGCCCTTGGCGCTGACGCGGTGGCTGACATTGTCCATCCGCAGACCGCCAATCTCGATCTCGTCGGCGATCTCGTCGGGCTTGGCACGGCGCAGCACCGCCTTCACCCGGGCGACCATCTCGCGCGGAGAGAATGGCTTGCAGATGTAGTCGTCGGCACCCGTGTCGAGACCCTTGACCCGGTCCTCCTCCTCGCCGCGCGCGCTGATCATGATGATTGGCATGGTGCGGGTCCTGGAGCTCTGTTTGAGCTGCGCTGCCAACTCCAGCCCGGAGCGCCCGGGCAGCATCCAGTCGAGCAGCAGCAGGTCGGGATGCTCCGGTAACAGTCTGCGGGCCTCATCGGCGTGTCCGGCCTCGAGCACCTCGAAACGCTCTTCTTCAAGGGCGAAACGCACGACTTCGCGAATGTCTGGCTCGTCGTCAACAATGAGTATCTTGGTCATGGCTCGGGTCGGGCTCATACATTTGGTTGCAATAGGGCAATGATCTCGTCAACGCCGGCCAACGGCCCCGCGCGAGTGGTCTCGTCCCAGGGCCGCGAGGCGGTCGGCGTCGTGCGGACTCTCCCTTTCTCGGACGATACTTGCGCATCGGCGGGAGCAATCAGCCGCGTTTTCGGGAATGATAAGTCCTCGCGGTTACGGACGGGTTACGCCTGCTGTCGAAGCGGGCTCATTGCGGTGCGGATGACTCGCAACGCGCCGGTCGCATTGCTCGATGACGCTGTCGGTAACGCTGCGATCGTTGAACATTGACCCGCCCACGAACTACGCTGCCCGGGTTGCGAGCCGCGTTCTTCGATGGAGGGGAACGCGCAGCGTCTGCTCCGGAAACCCCGGGGTTGAGCCTTCCCGTTCGGACTATGGATCGCCAGCCATTGTCAGCGATCTCTAAGTCGTTGAAAATGGGCTGATCCGGCAACCCGCGTTCTCGGACCGCGAGCTGGTTTCGCCCATGGACAGACGGGATCGGCGTCTTTTTAGGGAAGCGCTGGTCTAAAGCGTTTCCCGGCCGGGCCACGGATAGTCCGGCATTTTCGAGCGCGGCAGGCGCTTGAAAATGGAGCACTTTGCGCGTCGCGCGTCGCCAAATGCGAGCTGATTGAATGCCCGGAAGGCATTCGATCAGCGTCCTCTCAGCCCTTTGGAGCAGTTCATCATGGCCGAATTTGCGTTGCGGTTTCTCGGTGTCGGAAATTCGCAGGCCCTTGCGCTGGGTTCTTCGTCCGCCACCCTGGAGCGGGGGGAGGAGCCGCTGTTGCTCATCGATTGCGGACCTGGCACGCTCGACACCTATCGCCAGACCTACGGTAACTGGCCCTCGGCGCTCTTTATCACCCATGCTCACCTGGATCACATCGGTGGGCTCGAGGGTCTTTTCTATCACCTTGCCACCGAGGTCCCACGCCTCGCACCAGTGAAGATGTTCGTGCCGGTGGCGCTGATTCCGATGCTGCAGCGACGGCTCGCGGATTACCCGAACCTGCTGGCCGAGGGCGGTACCAACTTCTGGGATGTCTTTCAGCTGGTTCCGGTCTCCGACAGCTTCTGGCTGTGTGATCTGAGCTTCAGCGTGTTCCCGGTCAGGCACCATGAGCACAACACCGCATTCGGGTTGGCCCTGGAGGGCCAGTTCCTGTACACCGGCGATACGCGACCGATCCCGGAGACCATCAACCGCTTCGCCAGCCGCGGGGAGCTCATCTTCCACGACTGCTGCACGGCGCGCAATCCTTCCCATACCTGCGTCGACGACCTTTACGCAGAGTATAAGCCGGAACAATGGGGCCGGATGGTCCTGTACCATTACGAGTCGGAGCAGGCGGGGCAGGGCATCGAGCACCGCGGGCTGCGGATTGCCCATCGTGGCGAACGCTTCGGGTTCGACGAGCGTCCGTCGGCGACGGCAGTGCCGAGCGATATGGGGCAGGTCCGGCCATTTCCCGGCGCGGTGGGCTGGTAACCACCGTACCCCGGTCCCGTCGGCGATGTGGCCCGGCCTCGGCGTTCCATATTGCCGATCGGTAATTGAGCCTAGAAATAGTGTTGAACGAGACGAGGTCGAATATGACAAGCGGGCGAGGCGAGGGATTCCAAACGCTGTTTCAGGGCCGCGTCATCGAATTGGGGCTGGAGCGGGTGGGCCTGCCCAACGGGCAGCAGGTGGAACTGGAGATCGTCCGCCATCCAGGCGGCGCCGCCGCGGTGGCGCTCGACGATCATGGCCGGGTCTGTCTGCTGCACCAATACCGTCATGCGGCCGGGGGCTGGCTCTGGGAGTTGCCGGCTGGCAAGCTGGATCCCGGCGAGCTACCCGAGGCTACCGCGTCGCGTGAGCTGACGGAAGAGGCCGGCGTCGAGGCACGACGCCTGATCCCACTGGGATTCACACACAGCTCGCCCGGTGTCTGTACGGAGGTCGTGCACCTGTTCCTGGCCCGAGACCTGACCGAGAGCGAGCTCGCGCACGAGCACGGGGAGCTGATCGAGATCCACTGGGAGCCGCTGGAGAAGGCACTGACCTGGTGCGACGAGGGCCGCATCACCGATGCCAAGACGCTGGTCGGTCTCTACCGCGCCGCGGCGATGCTGGCCAGAGGCTGACAACAGCGCTCGCGACCCCGACCCGACGCCGCCCGGGCGATCGTCGCCAGAGTGCGCCGGGATCTCGCGGCGGCGGGCGCGGGTGGGCCGCCGGGCTCAGCGAGCGCAGGCCTCCAGGAACCGCGTGTAGAAGACCGGCTCGGCGATCGTCGCGCCGCGTTGCCCGACAATCGCCGAGGCGAATGTCTGGGCACGCTCCAGCGTCTCGCCCAGCAACCACCCGCGCAGCAGGCCCAGGATCAGTACCGATGCAAAGCCATCGCCGGCGCCAACCACGTCGACGACCTCGACCTGCGCGGCCGGGGCCACGTGTGCGATATCTCCATCGCGCGTCAATGCGAATGCCCCTTTCGCGCCGAGGGTTGCAAACAGGATCTCCAGACCATGGCGTTGCACCAGGCGCCGCGCCCGTTGTTCGATGTCCGCCCCCTCGGGCACCAGCAGGGCCAGCTCATCGGCATTGAGCTTTGCCCAGCGTGCACCGTCGAGCAGCGCGCCGACCCGCGCCCTGCTCCACCAGGGATCACGCAGGTTTACGTCGACGAACGTGGCCGGGGACAGCCGCTCGCGCAGGTGCGAGAGCGCCGCCGCCGAGCCCGGCGCCCGCGCCGCGAGGCTGCCGTGGTAGAGCAGACCCCGCCCGGCGAGCTCGGGAAGGGCATCAACATCGATGTGGTCGTAGGCACGCTCGGCGACGATATCGTAGCTCGGCTCACCGCCCTGGAGGCGCACCTCCACGGTGCCGGTCGGGTACCGGGGATCCGTCTGCAGGGCCTCGGTGGTCATGCCGCGATCCCTCATCGCCGCGGCGATCCGCCGACCCAGGGGATCCTCGCCGACCCGGCTGACGAACACCGGGGTCAGATCAAAGCCCTGCAGATGCCAGGCCACGTTGAATGGGGCGCCGCCGAGGACCTCCGCGCCGTCGGGGAACCGGTCGAAGAGGACCTCGCCAAAGACGAGGGGCGCAACGGATGGGTCGAATGCCATGGTCTTGGTCTGTCTGCAACGTTGGTGGTTGGGCGGCCCGGGCTACGCGACCGGGACTCGAGGCCCCCGACGCGAACAGGCGCCGCCCTAGTCTAACAACATCGCGGCGTGCGCCGCAGCGTCGCCCCGCGTCCCCGGAAGAGACCGCGGGGCCCAGCGCACGGCGCCGGGGGGCTCAGCGATCCAGCAGCGAGGGCCGGGGCG
Organism: Chromatiaceae bacterium; assembly: GCA_040775095.1. Lineage (GTDB taxonomy): Bacteria > Pseudomonadota > Gammaproteobacteria > Chromatiales > Chromatiaceae > JAXGTD01. The sequence continues at coordinate 24,016 of JAXGTD010000047.1, forward strand.
GGGGCTCCAGCCCCTGGCGGGCGTCGCCGAACCAGTGCATCAGCGGTGAATCGGTGACCCCCCATTGGCCCTTCAGCCGATTGGCCGGGGCCGCACCGTCGAATAGCAGGTAGCCGTATTTGCCATAGTGTGGCAGCTTGCGCGCGAGCCCGGGCACGGCATCCACGGTGCTCGCGGCGACCCATCCGAGTGGCTGCGCGCCGCGGCGCGCGGTCAGGGCGGCGCTGACCGACTCGTCGTATGTCTCGCCGCCGAGGCGAATGGTCCGCGCCGTGGCGTCGACCCCGGCGCCTGGCGCGGCCGCGGTGAAGTCGCGCAGGAAGCGGTTCTCCCAGCCAAACAGCCACAGGGCCCGATCCTCGGGGAGTTGCGCGATCTCGTCGTCGCTTCGGATCTGCCAGCCGGGGTGACCCTGCTGCCACTGGCTCGCCAGCGCCTGCCATGCGGCGCGCTCATCCGCGGGGGCGGCCGACGGGATCAGAAACAGACCCGTCTGTGCACCGAACAGGTTGCTGAGGCTGACCGCGGATTCGCCCGGGGCCAACGCGCGGAAGGTATCGAATCGGGGATCGACCGCCACACGCAAGGGTCTCGACGTGGACTCGAGCTCGAATTCGGTGTCGCGCCCGGTCAGCTCGACGCGCTGCTCCTGTGGGGGCACGCCCTCGGCGTGCACCACGACTGGGACCACGAGGGGGAAGGGTGGCCCCGCCTGCGTCTGCTCGAGGCGCACCGAGACCAGGAAGCCACGTACCGGATCCACGCGCATCTTCACGTCGCTGAGCGCAAGCGCAGGCGCACCGGTCCGTTGGGTCCATTGCGCGAAGAATGCGGCGAGGTCCTCCCCGCTGACCCCCTCGAACGCCCTCTGGATGTCGTCGTAGCTGGCCATTGTGAAGAGATTGTCACGGTAGAACTGCCGCAGGCCGCGGACGAAGGCATCGTCGCCGAGGCGGATCCGCAGCATATGAAACAGCATCAGCGATTTGCCGTAGCCAATTGCCTGTGAAGCCGACCCGTGGCGGCCACGAAACGCGCTCAGCGGGAAGTCCTCGCTGTCACGGACATAGTCGGCATAGGCCTTGAGCTGATCGCGGCGGTAGTCCGCGCCATGGCCATCCAACTCCTGGTTCAGGTGGTCGGCCAGGTACGCCGTCAGACCCTCGCTCCAGTTGCCTCCCGCATAGTCGATATAGACCCCGTTTCCCCACCAGTTGTGAAGGATCTCGTGCGGATAGGAGCTGTGCAGAATGAAGGGCAGGCGCAGCACCTGGGGACCGAGCAGCGTGAACGATGGCATGCCGTAACCGGTCTCCCAGAAATTCTCCACCAACGCGAATTTCGCGTACGGGTAGGGTCCGATCAAGGCACTGTAACGGGTGAGATATTCCGCCGTCGCCGTGAGATACCGCTCGGCGAGTGCGTCGTCCGGGCCGCGCAGCCAGGCCTGGGCCTCGGCCACGGGCGTGGGGCGCCGGTAGAGAAAAAAGTGGCCCGCGTTGAGATGGATATCGTCCTGGGGTTGGCCCTCCGCCCACTGGATCCGAACCGTGTCCCCGGCCTCGGTGATCGCCGGACCCGCGCCCTGGGAGACCGCGAGCCAGCCCTTGGGGAGCTCCATCTGCAGGGTGAATCGCTGCAGGGTCCCCGGGACGCGCGGGTACCATCCGCTCCACCCGTCGAGGTAGACGCCCTCGGCGTCGATGGTGCCACGGGACTCCGTGCGAACGCGCCCCATGCCCTCGCTCAGCTGCTCCATACCATGGCGGATGCGACCGGCGTAGCGCAGACTCACCGGCCCATCGTCCCGTCGGGTGAGTCGATAGTGCTGCAGATGTCCATCGCGGCCAGCGGGCTCGAGCAGGGCATCGCCATCGATGACCTCGGGGTTCAGGCCGGCATGCAGCGTGAAGGGCAGCCTGGACAGACCCTTTGGTGGCGTCAGGCGGTCCGTGACCGAGATCGTCCCTGCCGCGGGGTCGATCCTTGCCTCGATCTCGTGGCTGACCACCGTGGCGGCGCCTGCCGCCTCGACGATCGGGTCGGCGAGCGCGGGAGTCGCCAGCAGCAGGGGCAACGCGAGGACGGTGTAAATGGGGCCAAGGAACTTGATCTGGAACACTATGGTCGATTGCCAAGCATGATGGTTAGGATATCGACGGGCGCAAATGCCCGACATCTGACCCCATAATGTGGAGTAACGCCAGCCGAATACCAGAGAGGACGCCCGTGGCATTGCGCACCCCCAGCCCCCTTTTCCGTTTCGCGGCATCGCCGTTGTTGGCCCTCGCCTTGGGCGGCACCCCTGGTTCCCCGGCCGCGGCAACCGACCCCCCCCTGCCCGGTAGCGATGAAATCATCGCAACCGAGACTACCGTCGTCGACACGGCGGCGCTCACCGACATGAACAGGCTGATCGAGCAGATCGCGGACCGACGGGTGGTCTTCGTCGGCGAGACGCACGACCGCTATGAAGACCACCTCAATCAACTGGCGATCGTGCAAGGCCTGCACGAGCGCAACAAGGACCTGGCCATCGGCATGGAGTTCTTCCAACAGCCCTTTCAGTCCCAACTCGACGCCTACATCGCGGGCGAGATCGACGAGGCCGAGCTGCTGCGTGCGACGGAATACTTTGATCGCTGGCGTTTCGACTATCGACTCTACCGGCCGATTCTGCGCTTCGCCCGCGAGCATGGTATCCCGCTCGTCGCGCTCAACCTTCCCAAGGAGATCACGGACAAGGCCGGTGACCAGGGCATCGCCTCGCTGACCGCCGAGGAGGCGGCACAGGTGCCGGCCGAGATCGATCGCGGCGACGTCCAGTACCGAAACCGCATCAAAAAGGTGTTTGACATGCACCCGCAGGATGAAGACGCCGACTTCGAACACTTTCTCGACGTGCAGCTGTTGTGGGACGAGGGCATGGCCGAGCGCGCCGCCGAGTACCTGCGCGCCCATCCCGGCAAGGCCATGGTCGTGCTGGCCGGGGTCGGGCATGTCGAATATGGCCGCGGGATCCCGCGGCGGGTGGCGCGGCGTCTGCCAGTGGAATCGGCCATCCTCGTC
>JAXGTD010000048.1:0-26377 GCA_040775095.1 Chromatiaceae bacterium
TGACGCTCCAACGCGGCCCGCACACTGGTCCCACCGGTCTTGGCGATGTGGATGAACAGGAAGCGGTGCTTGATGGACAGCAGCATGGATGGATTCTAGCGCTTCGGGTGCTTGCATGCCTGGGGCAAATGGGCCCCGGACCATCCGGATTGCGCGCGCGGGTAGCCATATTCGGCGCCCCTCGGTCATCGGAAGACAGGACATCCATGGCATCCCGTTGCCCGGATCGGGGGCAGACTCGATCCGCGGGTGCTGGAATCCGCTCTGGCGTCGCGGGTCTTCAGGCCGCTTGCCGGGGATCGTCGTCGAGACTCCCTGGGCTACGGCGCGGGTCGGACTCGGCCCGTCGCCGCTGAACACCCCACTCGACCAGCTCCATGCGCCCGTCCTGGTGCTCGAGGATCGCGGTGCAGCTATCCACCCAGTCGCCGCAGTTGATATAGGTGATCCCATCGATCTCCTTGATTGCGGCGGCATGGATATGTCCGCAGATGATGCCATCGACGCCGCGGCCCTTGGCAGTGTGGGCGACATTGCGTTCGAAGTCGCCGATGAAGCTGACCGCACCCTTGACCATGCGTTTGGCACAGCCAGACAAGGACCAGTAACCGGCGATACCCATGTGACGCCGCGCCCAGGACAGTAAGGTGTTGAGGCGCACAAGGGCCGCATAGGCATGGTCACCGAGCACGGCGATCCAGCGGTGGTAGCGGGTAACCTGGTCGAATTCGTCGCCGTGGCACAGCAGGTAGCGTCGGCCGTCCGCGGCCTGGTGCACGTGCTCGAGCGCCAGGCGGATCTCGCCCAGGGCGATGCCGACGTGCTCGCGCAGCGCCTCGTCATGGTTGCCCGGCACAAACACCACTTTCACCCCGTGGCGGGCCCGCTTCAGGATCTTCTGCACCACGGTGTTGTGGTGGGTAGACCAGAAGGTCCCTCGCTTCATGGCCCAGAAATCGACGATGTCGCCGACCAGGAACAGATGCTCTGACTCGTGCTCGCGCAGGAACTCCAGCAGCCTTTCGGCCTGGCACGCACGGGTGCCCAGGTGGATATCGGAAAGGAAGATGGATCTGACGCCGCGCGCCATCGGCAGGCCTCTTCTGTGCTGCAGGGCACCGGCGGGTTGTGCGTTGCCGGTGCGCTTCGTCGCCGCGGCGAGCGGGGCCCTCGCGGCGCATGAATGACGGGATCATAGCGCCGGAGTGTGAACACACGGAGGCGGTGAGACGACAACCGTGCGAAGGACTCGTTGCCGTTTGTCGGGCGTTCGGGGGTTGACCCCCTGCGTGCTCGGTTGCATCGCTGCTGGATGCGCGGTGGATTCGCTACCGCGTCAGGCGCGCCGCGGTGCTCTGACCACGCCGCGGGGACCCCGCGCCACCGGTCCTCCTCGGTGCCGTCGAAGCGAGACGCGGACCACCGCTACCAGGCCGGGCCGTTGCCCGCTCCGGCGATGCCGTGGCCTGCATCGTGGGCTCAGGGGGAGAGATCGGCCAGGTCGCGGTCGCGCATACCCAGCAGATAGAGGATCGCGTCGAGACCGACGGTCGCGATCGAATGGCGCGCCTGCTCCTTGACCAGGGGCTTGGCATGAAAGGCGATACCGAGGCCGGCGATCGAGAGCATCGGCAGATCGTTGGCGCCGTCCCCGACCGCGATCACCTGTTCGAGCCGGATGCCCTCACGCGCGGCGATCTCGCGCAGCAGCGCGGCCTTGCGGGCGCCGTCGACGATCGGCCCGGACACCCGGCCAGTGAGCCGTCCCCGCTCCACCTCCAACCGGTTGGCATGCACGTCGTCGATCCCGAGGCGTTGCTGCAGGTACTCGGCGAAGTAGGTGAAGCCACCGGACAGGATCGCGACCTTGAAACCGAGTCGCTTCAGGGTGGCGATCAGCCGTTCGGCACCCTCGGTGATTGGCAGCCGCTCGGCGATGCCGGGCAACACCGATTCGTCCAGCCCGGCCAGCAGTGCCACCCGCCGGCGGAAGCTCTCGCTGAAATCGATCTCGCCGCGCATGGCCGCCTCGGTGATGGCGGCCACCCGTGGGCCGACACCCGCCACGGCCGCGAGCTCGTCGATGACCTCGGCCTGGATCAGTGTGGAGTCCATATCGAAGCAGACCAGCCGGCGGTTGCGTCGAAAGAGGTCGTCCTGCTGGATGGCAATGTCCACGTCCATGTCCAGACCCAGTTTCAGGAAGGCGGCATGCAACGCACTGATGTCTCGAACCGGACCCCGCAGGGCGAGCTCGACGCTGGCGTGCTGACCACCGCCGCGACGCTCCCGACCCAGGTCGCGGCGAGAGATGCGTCCGGACAGGCGTGTGATCTGGTCGATGTTCAGGCCGTTGTCGCTGACCACCGCGGCGACCCGTGCGATATGCCGTGCGCTGATCTCACGCCCCAGCAGCGTGACGATGTGCCGCGGCTGACCCTGCTCGCGCACCCAGGCCTCGTAGGCGTCGAGTGTGATTGGCGTGAAGCGCAGGTCAAGTCCGAGCGCATGGCCCGCGAACAGCAGCTGCTTGAACACCGCACAGGACTCGGGCGTGTTGGGCAACTCCACCAGGAGCCCGAGGGCCAGGGTGTTGTGGATCACCGACTGGCCGATGTCGAGCACGCTCACGTCATAACGCGCGAGCACATCGGTCAGCGCCCGGGTGATCCCGGGGCGATCGCGCCCGGAGATGTCAATGAGGACGATTTCTCGCATGGTTCCCGATCCTCGTCGCCCGGGTCGGTGGCGTCGTCCTGGCTGGCGGTTCGGTCAGGTGGGGAATCGCAGGAAGCTGCCACGATCACCAACAGGTCGTCGGCGGCGGGCTGCTGCCATAGCCGGCGTAGTTGATCACCGATGTGTTGCCATTGGAGTCGATGGTGAAGTCGCCACAATGGGTGTCGGCCACCTGTGCCCCCCGCCGCGTGGCCGTGGCGACGAAACTGGTCGCGATGCTCCCGGTGGGCCCGGCGGCGGTGTCGACGCTGTAGCGGCCCTCTTGGGCGACGATCGGATCGGTGCTGAATCCGAGTTGGGTCATATCGGTGGTATAGGTCTTGTTGTCGAGGTAGAACTGCTCCTCGCGTGCCGCGACATCGAACAGCAGTGACTGGCCGTCGGCCCGTCTGGCCTTGAGGACCTGACTCTGATAGGACGGAAACGCGATGGCGGCGACGATCGCGATGATTGCCACGGTGATCAGGGCCTCGATCACGGTAAATCCCGCTAACGCCTGGCCTGGGGCCGGGGCGATGAACCCCGGCATTCGGGTGATTGCTGGCGGTGGCCCCGATCTTCCTGGCGAGGGCGCGGGACCACGATGGCAGGCAGCGGAGGGCTTCCGAGCATCTGGCACAGGGTTCATCGAGCTTGTCTCAGGGGCCCGGCGGACCGGTCGCGCCGGATCCGGTGGCCTCCGCCATGAATGGCTCTCGACTCACCCTGGCTGGTCATTGGGGCTGCTCCTGCTCCAGGGCGCGGGCCTCGTCACTGTCGAAGGGGAGGTCGCCGCGAACGCATTCGATGGTCTCCCTGATCCGTGCGCGAACCGATGGCGGGATCTCCGCGTTGGCGATCGTGCGCGCATCCGCGAAACGCTCTGGGAAACCACGCAGACTGTAGAAACGGATGATCCGCGGCGTACGGTCCGTTTCCTGGACGTAGCACTTGTAACGCACCGTGTCCGCCGGGAGGTCGACACCCGTTGCGATGCACGGGGCGATGATCAGGGCCGTGATGGTCGCGGTTATGGCAATGTCCAGCTTTGAGAGTGGCATATCGATGGGCCCATGCGTCAGGGCTGGCGACCGCACGGTGAGGGTTGCCAGCGGCTTGGATCGTCGAATCGTCTTGGGTGGTTTGTCAATCGGCGTCTTCGAACCAATAGATTGCCTGCGTGGTCAGGGACAGTCCCGTGTCCTCCGATCCCTTGCCGCCCGTGCCGGCGCCGACGCCGACCAGGCGAATTTCCGGGTCGCCAAAGTGCGCGACCGGATAGTCCGGGATGTTGTCTTTTATCTTCTTGCTGCGATCGACCTTGTGCAATGCATCACCCTCCGACACCGCGCTCCAATCGTACCTGGCCGAGGCATCGTGCAGATCGACGGCGTAGAGGAAGCCCGATCCCTCCGAGGGGCGGCAGATGTGCTCGACATCGGGGTCGAGCGGGTCGGGCGGCACGTAGGTCGTAAAGAAGACGATGCCCTGCAGCGTGATGGCCCGCGACAGACTCTTTTCGCCCGTGGCCTCCAAGGTGATATACCAGCCCTTGGTCGCGGAAGACGCGAGGGCCGCCTGTGCCGCCGCCCGTTCCTCGTCGTTCCCATCCTGGATCAGGTTGCTGGTGGCGTTGAACAGGTTCGCCTCGACGATCACCGGTGGGGCCTCGGCGCAAGGCAGGCCGTCCGGATTCACGGCCTCATTGGCGCACGCGTCGGTCGCGGGGCTACCGTCATTGGGGACGTGACGTGCGCTGAGCGTCTCGAAGTCGCGGATCATGTAGAAGCGGTCGACGACGTCGCGCTCGAGCGGATGGGCACGGTTACCGCTGCCGATCATGAGGGCGTCGTAGGCCAGGTCCCCATAGCGGGTGATGGCCACATCGATGTGATCCATGAAGCGGCGGTCGTCGGTCTCGGTATTGTCGCCAAGGGCGGCCAGCTTGTAGACGGTCCATTGCGTCCGGTCGGTGCCGACGAGGTCGGCGCGCCAGATGTTTCCGCCGGTGTCCGGGAAGTAGATCCGATCCGTAAGCCGATCACCGTTGCTGTCGATGACCGAGACCTCCGCCGGGACGCTGTCGACGAGCCCCGTCTCCTGGAGGTTGGTGTCGCTACTCTCCGCCGGCGTGATACCCCAGACCAGCGAGCCGTCCACGGCGTCGACGATATAGATTCCGCGACCGGCGGTGTCCGCGCTGCCGACGCCCTCGCTGTCCTTGTTCACGTCGTATCCGGCGCCGAAGATGACGACCGGATTGTCGTGACCGGGGACGAACGTCGCCTTCGGCGTAGACCAGCTCTGGCCGAGCTCAGGCAGCGTCTGCCAGTCCACATGCCAGAGGCTCGACGGGCTGTCGGGATCCGTGATGTCGAGCGCATAGTAACTTTGTCCGCCCCGGCGCAGGCCAAAGAACAGATAGGCGAGGTCGCCGTCGGCGTCCGTGCGCACGATGTTGCCGTCCTTGTTGACATCACGAAGAAAGACCTCGGGGCTTCCGTCGACGCCATAGGGGTGGTCGTTCTCCGAGCTGTTGGCCATGAGGATCTTGGGTATCGGGCCAAGCTCCTTCGGGAAGAAGGCCCAAGACTCCTCGCCGTCGGTACTGTCGACCATGTGCAGGAAGCCGGCGTTCGTCCCAAACACGATCCGCACATCCGGATCGCTCGCGTCGCCTGGGTTGCCGTAGTTGATGGCGAGCGGACGGGAATGCATCACGTCTCCCATGATCCACGGCCGGGTGTCGGTCGTATCCCCGTCTTCGTCCTCATCGAGCACGTCGACGCCACGGGACCAGTTGATATAGCGGTCGCGCTGCTCGGTATCCAAGGCGCTGAGCATTGCCGGTGTCAGGTTGGTGTTGCTGGTGTCGAAGTTCTCAAGCGCGGAATTCGTGCCCGTGTTGGTCTTGATGACCCGGGTGCTCGCGTTTCTTGCAGTCAGGCGTTGGCCAGCTCCACCCTCGTCCACCTCCATTCCGTCAATTCCGCCGGTGGTCCAGAACGTGGTCGCGGTGTCTTTGATTCTGCCGCTGACGGGATCGATCGCGCGCACGCCGTTGGCATCGAGCACCTCGCCGTCGTCGTTGATTTCGAGCTTTTTCAGATTACCCCGCCAGCGCGGACGGATCTCCGGCCGGAACATCGCGATAAACATATCGCTGAGGCTGCGCGTGCGATTGAAGGCGTCGACCGCAACCGCGGGGGCGGCGAATGTCGTGTTGCTGGACAGGATCTCCGTCAGCGTTGCCTGGAACGCATCCGCGAGGGTGTGGGCATCCTCCGCGGTATAGTAGGTCCCGCCACCCTTCTCGGCGGCTTCACTGAGCAGGACCTGGTCGGTCAGGAACCCGATGGTATAGGTCACAACGCGCTGGTCACCATTCTGCCATTGGTCATCGAGATCGTTCTCATACATGTATCGCGCGAGCTCGGGAAGACAGTTCTCCTGAAAGTCATTGTTATGGTCCGTCATGTAGTTGTTGCACCGTCCCACCCCGGGCAGCGCCTTGATACTGGTGTTGGCGTGCAGATCATAGGTCGGACGCCCATCCGTCATCAGGATCAGGTAGATCTGCTCGCAGTCGCCCATGGGGGAATTGTAGGTGCCGTCTTTTGCACAATGCCCCGCACCGTCGTCAGACTCCGAGCAAGGATCACGGTATGGCTGCCGATTAACGTCATCGTCGCCGTAGTAGACATTGAGCGGGTTTCCATTTGGCTTGGCCAGATAGCGGTAGGCCTCATAGTAGGTCTCGCAGAGCGGGGTCCAGGTCTCGGGTGAGAGTGATTGGACCAGGCTGACGAAGTCGCTTCGATCGGTGTCGCTCATTCGCGACATGTGGGAGACAACCCGACCGCCATTCTTGTTATTGGAGCTATTGCCATCGTTCCAATTGAATAGCATCAGACCAAAGTCGATCTGCGGGTTGTTCAAGACCAGGTCGCTGATGACGTCCTGGGCGATCTCCATCTTCGTCCGATCTTCGATCAGACGATCGTTGTAGTACCAGGCAAGATAGTTTCCGGTGAACAGGGTGCGGGTCAGGTCGTTGTCGTGCCTGTCCCATTCGTCTTCCCAGGGGTCGCCGGGGCCTGATGGGCAAAACGGCCCGTCCTCATCACAGGCCCAACCATCCGCGAGTCCCGGGTTTGTCGGGTCGTTGTTGTCGATATCCGCGGCGCATTCCAGATGCGCGGTCTGACGTGTATCGTCATTGTCCGCAACGGTACGCCATACATCGACGTGCCCGTAGATGTCCCGCTCCTCTTCCCAGCACTCGTAATACCAGCCATAGCGCCAGCGCCGATCGTAGTACCATCCCCATCGCCAATCGCACTGTTCGGTGCCCTCTGTATCGATGATCCGATAGTCGTCACGCCAGACACGCAGATAATCGGTGTAGCGACCGGTGGAATAGAGCGGCGACAGGGATGTGTTGCAGCGATTCGATGAGGCAGGCACATATCGATCGGTATTCTCGCCGGGGGGATTGCCGTCTTCCGACCAATAGATCCGGTCATTTCGGAAGTTGTCCGGGGCACCATCGCGCTCTGTCCAGTCGATGGCGGGATTGAAGTCCGCCTTCGCCTGGGGCACCCCATCACGCATGCTCCCCGAGTTGTCGAACAGGATCAGGACCTTTGGCCGGCCGCTGGAGGCGCCGCTGGCCGTGTACTGTGTCATGAAGACCTCGGTGTCTTCGGCCTGACCCGGCACGGCGACGACGGTCGCCAGCGCGGCGAGGAGAAGGGATAGCTGCCTACGTTTCATGATCCACCTGGCCTTCCGGTACGTCCGGACTGTTCAGTTCTTTGGCCATGCCGGCTGGTTGGGTCGGCACCCGCTGTGGCGTGCTGCATCGGCGAATCCCCGCGGTCGGGCCGCGACCGGGTGCCGGTGTTTTCGGGACCGGAGCGGACCGTTCGGTCAGCGCGGCATCCCGACCTGCTATTCCTTGATCACCTCCTGTGCCACCCCCTCCCGCAGGATTGTCTCGGCGCCCCCCTTGGCACTGCCCGGATCGTCTGGCGTGAGGGTACTGACGATCTCGAACGCGCCACAGCCAAGGATGTCGGCGCTGGAGGCAGACGCGGTGCGGGCACAGACCCCATCGCGGTCGCCGCTGACGAGTACCTCGACCGTCGGGGTATCCGTGCTCATACCCTCCAACGGGTTGGGTGATCGGATGCTGAAATTGATCGTATAGCGGCTGCCGGTGAAGAACAGAATATTCGACTCGTTCTGAAGGATCCCCAAGGCGGCGTCGAGTCCGGCTTGGGCGGACTGAAATGCGCGGTTGGCGTCCTCTGTGTCTCCGGCTACCTGCAATTCACTGATGCTCATGCGCATGGTGGAGATGCCAAGGATGCTGAGTACCGCAAGGATGATCAGGCTGATGATGAGCACGACACCGGCCTCGCGCGGGAAGACGTTGGGTCGTCGCGTCGGGTACGACATCGTCATTCTCCATCGGCCGCGAACTGGGCGTTGTGCAGGTTGACGGTGGTATTGACGACCATACGACGGAAGTTGCGTAACTCCGCGCCCTGGCTGTCGTTGGTCGCCTGCGTTGCCGTGACGGTCACATCGCCAAGTTGGTAGGTCTTGGTGTCCTGATAGTTGCGATCGGGCTCGGTCGCGCGGACCAGCAGATACACACGGATTGATACCACGCTGTTCCAATCGGTGACCGTATCGGCCCCGGAATAGCGGTCGGCAACGCCGTCCTCGTCGCTGTCGACGCCGTAGAGTAACCGCATCGCTTCCACCCCTTCGGCGAGATTCTCACTCCTGACCTGCATGCCCTCCCCGCTGTCCCATTCGAGGTGCATACGTGCCAGCGTCGGCGGATCATCGTCCGTTGGATCATCGTCGCGAATGTAATAAGCATAGAATCTGTATTCCCAGGCCGCGCCATAGGGATAGGCCCCGGTCAGGGACATCGTCGGGGCATCGATCCCATCGGCGAATAGAAACATCTCCCCTTGCTGGGTGTTCGATGCGATATAGACCGTGCCAACCTGGAGCTCGTCGCGACTGTCGATGGTGCCGTCGCCATTGCTGTCCTCGCCGCCGCCACCGATCACGTCGTCGTTGTTGACATCACGCAAGGGCTCCGGCCGCGCGGATTTCAGTACCAGCACGTCAGACGGGATGCCGCTGACAACCAACGCATCGGTAATGCAATCGATCACGGTGCTACTGGTCGCCGAGGTTCCCCAGAGTGGAACATCCTTGTTGTAGACCGTCGCATTGCCGCTGCAGTTGTTGTCGACATCGGCATTATCGATGTTTGCATGGTATTGAATGTCGAACCACCTGGCGGCCCCCAGGAAATAGGCGTGACGCAGATCCTGGGCGAGATAATCGAGGGCGAAGCGGCTGTTCTCCTGCAGCCTCGTGAGGCTGGCGGTCTCGGTATAGACACGCTTGTTCGTGATAAAGAGTCCGATGATGGCCGTGGTGAGGATGAGCCCGACGGTCACACCCACCAGCAATTCGACCACGGAGAGTCCCCGCTGGCGCCCGACTCGTCCGCTCTTTCGACTGTACTTCGTCATCGTACTGCTCAGTCGAGGTCCGCGATGAATGTGCGCACCAAGAGCACGCGGCGGAAGGCGTCATCGTCACCGTAACGGTCGTCGTCGCCGGTACATTCCGACGCCACGCCCGGGTTGGAGAGCTCGCGCCGACCGAGCCAGGCAATGGCCACCTCGATACGACCGTTTCCACTCTGGCGGATACAGCCGGTGGGATTGGCCAATCCTCCGACGCTCCCCGTGGCGGCCTGGGTCACGGCGGCGCCGTCGATTGCCTGCTCCCAGGCCCAGAGGTCGAACGCGGCAAGCTCCGCGGTCGAGCAGACGTTCGCCTCGCAATCCTGCGACGGGGTGCGGAGCACCTCTCCGCCGACGACCTGCCAATGGGTGTCATCGCCGTTGTCGTATGCGTCCAGCTCAGAGGCGTTGTTGCGCATGCGCTCGATGATATCGTTGGCCAGGTAAACGGCCTGCGTGCGTTGAACCGCCTCGTATCCGGACTGCATCGAGACGTTCTGCAGCCCGGCAATACCCAGCGCACCGAACGAAAACACCATGACCGCGATCAGGCTCTCGATCAACGAGAACCCGGCGGCGTGGTACCTCGTGCCGGAGGCCTGGCGGGGAATTGCGCTTGGGGTGCTCATTGCGCCTTGGCCCGATGGCGTTGCTGACCGTTTAGGGGCAACTCGCGGTGCCGAGCGTCCGGCTCACGGACGCCCGACCGCTCGGTGACACGTCGATCTCGCGGGCATACTCCGTCCCGCGCTGGTCGCAGATGCGAAACAGGCCCTCGGCGGGAGGCTCGACGTTGCCATCGCCGATGCAGCGCCCGTCCGGAAGAAAGGCGATGTAGTTCGAGAAGTCGCCGTCGGAGCGCATCGTGCTCTCGCCGGCCAGTCCGCCCGAGGTCGAAAGGACCAGCTCGTCGTCGTCCAACAGACGGTCTCGGTCCGAGTCGATATAGACGAGCCAGCCGTTCTCCCAGTTGACGCTGTCGGAGGTGCTGCAGGTCGCCTGGTCGTCGCTCTTGCAGATCACCGCCAGCCGGCCGCGCTTGCGTCCCTCGCTGCGCGCCTGCGTCAGTACGGTCGTGAAGTTGTTCGCCTGTGCCGTCATGGCATTGTTGCGGGTCATGGTGTAGAAGCTCGGCACCGCGATGGTCACCAGCACCATCGCGACCGCAATCGTCGTGATCAACTCCACCAGCGTGAAGCCGCATTGGGAGGTTTCAGTCGCCCGCGCGCGCCGGCTGGGATCTGTTCTCCGGCCGGGGCTGAATGGGACTCTGTCTGTCGCGTACGACGCTTTCATGTGGCTGCATCCATGGCCTGGTTTGGCCTTGTGGGAGGCAGCGATACCGTGACTTGATCGGCACGGAGCGCGGTCCGCAGGGGCCGGCGCAGCGCTGCCACGCGGGCGGCGACGCCATTGGTCATTTCGACGGATACGAGGCGAATCTTTGTGGGGCCGGGTCGGAGACGGCGCCGACTGTCGCTCCAGGGCACGCGCCCGCATTCGACACCTGAACGATAGCCCGACGGCATCGCGTCGGTCGTGATTCGCATCACGTTGCTTCAATCTTCTTCGGTGGCATCTGCCGCGAATGTTGTCGCGTGCCGGAGGTCCAAACGCTGCCCAAAGGGCCGGTTGCCGTTGTCTGGTACTGGCTTCGGGCAGTGGCTTGGAACCCGTAGGGTTTGGCCGATGCCCCAAAAAAAACGCCGCGTCAAGGCGCGGCGTCAATCGTCGGGCTTAAGCATCAGCCCAAATCGTTGTGATCTGTCGGACCCGGTTTACTCGGTGATGCTCGTCTCCGACTCGGCGATGAGGACCGGGGCCGTTACATCGGCGGGCAGATGCGTGAATTTCTTCACCAGGCCAGGCCAGAGCAGGTTGTAGTAGAGCTCCCCGCGCACCAATGCGACCCCGGCGGCCGGGATCTCGTAGACGAGGGTGCGTTCTTCATGTGGCTTCAGGCGGGTATCCTCGCCGGCCTTCGTGGCAGTGGGCGGCGGAGCCGGCATGCCAGCGTCGTCGGTCAGCGCGTACGAGAAGTAGGCCTGCGGATCGCCCTTTGACGGATGGTCCTCCGAATTCTGCCAGACGGGGTTACCGGATGCGTCGTACGCGGTGAGCTTCAGGTACATGTTGCGGAACGGCGCGCCGGTGGGCATGGCATGGGGCTGCTGGTTCTTGATGTAGACCATGGTCTTCAGGTTGTCGCCGTCGGGCTGTGTTTCGACGTCGAAGATGACCGAGCGCTTCAGGACCGCCTGGTTATGGCCGCCGCCCATGCTGTGGTCGGCCAGGCCGCCGGAAACCGGCATATGACAGGACAGGCAGTTGACCTTCGAGGCGCTCGACATGTACTCGTTGCCGGTCTGGCACAAGGGCACGCCATGCGGGTTGTTGCGCTGATCGTGGCAACCCATGCAGGCCTCGGAGGTCTTCATCAGCCTCGGGTTGCCCACCATCGGCAGGGCGGGGATCTCCTTACCCTCGAAGTCCACGGGCTCGCCAAGGTGCGGATTGGGCTTCTGCGACTCGTCGCCGACGCCCGCGCCGCCAAACATATCGTCGCCGGCGCTCGCGAGCTTCGCCAGGCCGTTGTTCATCCCAGAGGGCGCCTGGAGCTCGTTGGACACCTCATAGGCCTTTAGCCCCAGCGTTGGCTTGCCATCCGGCCCCTTGACGCCCTTGTAGGCGGCAAGCGTATGACAGGCGACGCAGTTGACGCCCTCCGCGTAGGCCGGGTCCGCATCGAGCTTGGTGGTCTTGTCGATCGCGGCGTTCGGTGCATGGCACTGCAGGCACACCGGGTATTTGCCAGATGCCTTATGTAATACGCCTTCCTCGGTGGGCTCGCCAGCGACCTGCTTATAGAAGGTGCCGTGAATCGGGTCCGTCAGCGCGGTGCTCTGGGCGTGCATCGACGACTTCCACTGCTTGTAGATGTCTTGATGGCAGTTTGCGCAGACCTCGGCCGTCACTTTATGTATATCGGTATCTGACAGGGCAATTGGGGCCGCTGTCGCCAACAGCAGGCCCGCCGCGGACGCGATCAAGGCAGACGTGCATTTCGTATGCAACCTCATCTGGCTCCTCCTTTTCTACAGTATGGTGGTCTGGGATGCAGCCTGGCATGGCTATTCTGGCCGCAAATGGTGCACGGTAATATGCGGAAGGTCAATGATTCGGATTGCGTCGATTGGCGAGTTCTTGTTCTAATCGCCCCGGCGCTGCCATCGGCCGAGGTCGATGGCGGGGCGAATACCATGAAAATAAGAACATGACAATACGCTTATTAAGCAATAGATAGGGGTAATGCTATTTGCGCAAGGCGTGGGTTCGTTGGCGATGGTCATTGCGCGGCAGGCCGCGTTGTGGCGGCCGGTTGCGGCCGTGGCTGGCGGGAGACTGCAGCGCTTGCCGCACCCGGACGCGGCTCGGTCACCGCAAGGCAGCACATTGACCACGAGGCCAGGTTCACGCCTTGCGCGGGTCTGACGCGCCTGTTTCCTGAGGACGAGGTACCGAATCGATGATGTATGCTGGAATCGCTGTGTCGGGGTCCAAGTCACGCGCGCGCTGGCGCATCCGACTCACTTGCCTGTCCGGTGGCCTTCTGATGTTGCTGGGCTTTGCGAATCCGGGTCTTGCGGCCAAGGTGTCGCTGGATCCGACGAGCTGGGGGCACCCCGAGGGTCAGGCCTGTGTCAGTTGCCACGAGAAGGCGTCTCCGGGGCTGACGGAGCAGTGGCACGAGAGTGCCCACCAGACGGCTGGCGTCAATTGCATGGACTGTCATCAGGCGGATGCCGCAGAGCCGGATGCCATCGAGCATGAGGGGCAGGTCATTGCGGTGATCGTCTCGCCCAAGGACTGTGGGCGCTGCCACGAGGCGGAGCTCAAGGAGCAGACCGGGTCGGTTCACGCCGAGGCCTACGCCCTCATTGCGGAGCGCGTGCCGGCGCTGGCGCAAAACCTGACCGGCGCGGCGATGCAGGCCGCTGGCTGCGATCAGTGCCACGGCTCCGAGGTCAAGGTGCTGGGCGACGGTACGCTCGATCCGGCCAGCTGGCCGAACTCGGGCATCGGTCGGATCAACCCGGACGGATCGAAGGGGTCGTGCTCGTCGTGTCACGGCCGGCACGCCTTCTCCAAGGCCCAGGCGCGCGAGCCGGAGGCCTGCGTGCGTTGCCATTCCGGACCGGACTCTCCCGACAAGGAGGTGTTCGAGGCCTCTAAGCATGGCATGCTCTACGCGGCCCATCGCGATCGGATGAACCTGAACGGTGACACCTGGGTCGCCGGTCAGGACTACACCGCCGCGCCGACCTGTGTCACCTGCCACATGGGTGCCGCGGGCAAGATCCCGACCACCCATGATGTCGGTATGCGCAATGCGTGGAGTCTGAATACGCCGGTCTCGCGGCAGCAGTATCTCGTTGTGCTCGACGATGGCGACAAGTTGGAGCTGCCGGCCACCGAGAAGGCCCCGAAACGCGGCGCCGAGATCACAAAGGCCGATGGTACCACTGCCAAGGTCAAGGCCGTCGCGACCCCCGCGCGCCGGCGCCAGATCATGAGCCTCGTGTGCCTCGAGTGTCACAGCAAGGGCTTTACCTCGGGCTTCATGACGCAGTTCGATAACGTCGTGGAGCTCTACAACACCAAGTTTGGCGAACCGGCCCAGGCCATCATGGCCGCCCTGTACCAGCGGGGCCTCCTCACCCCGCTGCCGTTCGACGAACCCATTGAGTTCAGCTATTGGGAGCTTTGGCACGACGAGGGTGCGCGCGCGCGCCATGGCGCCTCGATGGCAAGCCCGAACCATGCCTGGTGGGAAGGGATGTATCTCGTGGGGCGCAATTTTTATAGCCGGTTCCTGCCGGAGGCGCGGCTGGTCGCGGGAGATCAGGCCGCTGAAATCATCGATCCACTCATCGACAACAGTGAGCTGCATGCCTGGCTGCAACGGCCCGAGCAGGTGAACGCGATCCTCGGCTATGTGCCGCCAATGGTTGCGGGCGATCCGGCCGAAGGGGGGCAGAGCGCGGTCATCGAGGCGGCGCAAACGGGCGCTGGGTCGGTTGCGCCGGTGGCGGAGACTGGTGCGGACGAACAGGCGGATCCGGGCGAGGCGGCGCGGCAATGATCAAGCTCCGGGCGCCGTTATTCATTACCCGCCATGTACTGTTTGCACTGGTGGCCGGTGGGCTGGGCGGCATTGTTTTTATGTTCTTTTTGCTGGAGTTCGACGAATTCACCAGCTCGAATGAGTTCTGCACCACCTGCCATTCGATGACCTACGCCGAGGACGTCTACGAGCAATCGGTGCACTACAACTCGCCATCGGGTGTGCGTGCGAGCTGCGGCGACTGCCATGTCTCGGAGGGCGTGATCATGGCAACGTATGACCATGCGGTCGGTACCAAGGACCTGATCAAGCAGTTGTTTGGACCCGACTACTACGACCCGGCAGTCAACCTGCTGCACCTGCCCCAGGCCGCGTTCGACGCGCGTGAATGGTTCCGCGAGCGTGATTCGGCGACCTGTAAGCGGTGCCATACAATTGATGCAATCCAGGGTACGCGCGCGAACACCGCGGCGATTCACCAGGAGGAGACCGAGGGCAAGACCTGCGTGGACTGCCACTACAACCTGGTTCACCGCAAGGTGCCAGATGAGAAGACATTCAAGCGCGAGGCATGGAATCGGATGGTGGAGGAAGAGCTCGGGTTGGAGCCCGGGAGCGCGGAACGGGTACTGGCGCGTTAGCCGATCCCGCGTGTTGTGATCGCGAAGAACGCCAAGCGCTTCAGCGTTGGCCCTGATGCCGGTGTATGCCAGCATCCGCCCTCGCTGAAGCGATGGTAGAGAATGGGGCGCGCGGACCGCGTTGACGCCGTCCATGGCGAGAGCTCGCCAGGATGGCCGATCGTGCCCCGTCCCTGTTTCGGCTCGTCATCGGGCCGGTGGTGCGGCCCGCGAACAAGATCAATGTTGGCATTCGTCCAGGTGAGTGGCGACGCCCGGCAGCAGCGCCGCGACGAAGGTCGCGGCGAAGACACTGGCACCCGACAGCACCAGGATCAGCGCCAGTTGCGCGGCTGGCACGACCAGGGGGGTCAACATCGCAATCAGGCCCAGGAGAACGCCCGAGGCCAGCAGGGTTGCCGACAGGGCAACCGCGGTGCGCATCGAGTGGCAGTTGAACATGGCCGCACTCCAATTGTCAGTAGATAATTAAATACTAATATAAAGTTTCGTTTTTTGCCAGTGCCGACGTCGGATTTCTACGATCCGTTTCGCATTCCATGGGTCAACGTTGGCGGTAAGCTCAGGTCATACGGGGGAGGCGTGGGGGAAAACGCGCGGTTTGCGCGGAGGTGTTGTCGATGGACTGCCGGTCCGGCTCGTGGCTGGGGCGGTCGCGATGGCCAGGGGACGGCCGAGGCGCCGGGCGACAGGCGCCATCGCTCCATCTGGTACGGCCCGGTTGACCCGGGGGTGCCGCGAGCGGACCGGGCGACAACAGGGGCTGCCGCCGCGGGAGCAGACCCCGTCCGGGGTTAAATGGCAGTTCGGTTAGCGCTAGCCGGTAGCGCTTGTAGTCTGGGAAGAATCCCTGGACCCTGGACCCTGGACCCTGGACCCTGGACCCTGGACCCTGGATCCCTGGGCGCTGGGCGATTTCGTTTGCCTGGAAAACGCGCGGTCTGGTCCGACGGCCTCGACCTTGGCGGCCATGGCCAAGACCAAGTCGACGAGCAAGGCAGCCGAATCGGCGGCCGGCCAACCGAGTCCTTGACCTTGGATGGGCGTTGGCAAGGTTGATGCGGGAGGGTCGTCGTTGTCGTTGCTGCTGCTGGCGGCGTTCGGCGATGGCCGGAGCCACCCGAGCGCGGATGGCGCCCCGGTTGTGCGGGAGGCGCTGACCTCGCCCGAGAAGCTCTCCGGCACGCGGGCGCAGAGCTGGCATTGCGCCAACCCATGCAACCCGAACGCCCAAAAGGGGGTAACCTCGATGGGCGAGCGTCCGGTCCCGCGCTTCGGTGGAGGCCACATGCTCCCCGGCGGGCACCGGCTCGCCGACCCGATAGACCCCGGAGCCGTCCCCGTGCAGACCAAAGCGCCGCTCAGACACCTCACTGCTCGCGCCATCCTCACTGGCGTGGTGCTGGGCGCGGTCCTGACTCCGTGCAATGTCTACTCCGGGCTCAAGATTGGGTGGTCGTTCAACGTGTCGATCATCGCGCTGCTGGTCGCTTCCGGCTTCTGGGCTTTCCTGGCCCGGTTCCGAATCGGCCGGGCATTGGGTGCCGGGGAGGGCAACATCAGCCAGACCGCGGCCTCCTCCTCGGCCAATATCATCTCCGGCGGCTTGGTCGCCCCCATACCTGCGCTGGCCATGCTGACCGGCGCGAACCTGCCTTTGGGAGAGCTCGTCGCCTGGGTCTTCGCGGTGAGCTTTCTGGGTATCTGGGTCGCATGGTATCTGCGCGAGTCTCTGATCCTGCGCTCAGGTCTTGCCTTTCCAACAGGGCGGGCCACGGCAGAGACCCTGCTGGAGCTCTTCGACCAGGGACGGGAGGCGGCACTGAAGCTGCGGGTGCTCCTGGCGGGCGCGGCCTTGGCCGGCGTCGCGAAATGGCTCGACGACGGCTGGCTGGGACTGCCGCGACCCCACCTCGGGTACGTGCTGCCGGCGACGGGGAGCCTGTCCGGCTTCACG
This sequence comes from Chromatiaceae bacterium, assembly GCA_040775095.1. Taxonomy (GTDB): domain Bacteria; phylum Pseudomonadota; class Gammaproteobacteria; order Chromatiales; family Chromatiaceae; genus JAXGTD01. The sequence goes on from JAXGTD010000048.1 coordinate 17,005, forward strand.
GGTATCAGTGCCAAGAACCTGACCTTTGGTCTGGAGCCGTCGCTGATGCTCGCGGGTTTCGGGGCGATCATCGGTTTCCGCGCTGGGGTATCGCTGCTGCTGGGCGCCATGATCGCCTGGGGCGTGCTGGGACCATGGGGGTTGAGTCAGGGGTTCATCACCCCTGGGGCAGATGACCCGGCTGCCAGCTGGTTCGGTCCGATGATCGAATGGCTGCTTTGGCCGGGTGTGGCACTCATGGTCTCATCCACACTGACCCGATTGCTGCTCCAGTCCCTGGCGCACCGACGCCAGGCCGCTCCGGTCGTTGCCGCGCTCGACGGATCTGGCGACGGGGGCAGCCTGGCGCGATTGCTTGGATTGGCGGTGGCCAGCGCCCTGGTGGTGTGGGCGCAGGTGAGCATCTTCGGCATCCATTGGGCCATCGCGGCCCTGGCGGTGCCTATCGCGTTTGTCCTGGCCATGGTTGCCTCACGGGTTGTGGGCGAGACGGGCATCCCGCCCATCGGGGCCATTGGCAAGGTCTCCCAGCTCAGTACCGGGATCACCGCCCCGGGGGAGATGACCGCCAACCTGATCGGGGCCAATGTGGCGGGCGGGGCGGCAGGCCAGAGCGCGGACCTGCTCAACGACTTCAAAGTGGGCCATGCCATCGGCGCGCCACCCCAGCTCCAGGTGGTTGCCCAGTTCTTCGGCATCCTCACGGGCAGTGTGGTGGGAAGTCTGGTCTATCTGCGCCTGGTGCCGGACCCGGCGGGCATGCTGATCACCGAGCAATGGCCGGCGCCGGCGGTGGCCACCTGGAAGGTGGTGGCAGAGACGCTCAGCGCCGGGCTCGGCGCGATGCCTGCAAGCGCCCTGTGGGCCGTCGCGCTCGCGGGCATGGTGGGTGTGGTCGCATCGGTGGCAGAGCACCGGCGCGGCCCAGGCTGGCTGCCGAGCATGCCTGCCCTCGGGTTGGCCATCGTGATACCCGCTCACCTGTCTATCACGCTGTTTTTCGGCAGCCTGATAGCCAAGGTGCTCAAGCGTTGGAACCCGACCCTGGCCCAGCGATTTATGATCGCCGCGGCGTCCGGGTTGATCGCGGGCGAGAGCCTGGCCGGGGTCGGACGTGCCCTGCTGGGCATGCTTGGGTGAGTCGGCCACCCGATGCGGCGCAACGGGGCGCAAACCGGATATCCCGCGATGACCTCAGCTCCAGGTACAGGCCAATCAGGTTTCCCACCTTTGTCTGCGCTGAAAGCTGAGCAACCTGTCCTCCTGGAAGAGCCTTGTGGCCCTGTGCGCCCTGGCATCCGCCGCGAGCCGCGCACCGGGTCGTCCGCCTGGGCCTTTCAGGCGGTAGGTGGGGCGTCCATTCTGGTCGCGGTCGTTTCCCGGCCGGTCGCCGACCACCGCGCGGCCGTATGTGGCCCCCATGGCCGCAGGGCTCAGGGCCTGATCATCGCCAGCGGCACCATCAGCTCGGCCTGGCTGAGCCCGCCATGGACACCGATCTGCTCGAAGGGTCTGTCGAATGGCAGGCGCTCGCGGATCACGTTGTTGCCCCGGGCGAGGAGGGTGTAGTCACCCACGCGCTCGCGCAGGCGCGGATGGGGTGGTCCCAGTCCGAACACGCCCGACGCGATGAGCGCGCGGCTTGAATACAGGTCGAAGCGTTCACCGAGCACCTCGCGGCAATAGCCCTCGAAGCTGTCCGCCCGGTCTGGATGGACATAGCAGAATGCGGCGCGAGGCTCACCGCACAGCGGAATGGTCAGGCACTCCACGAGCTCGGGATGCTGGGCCAGGTCCAGTCGATCGGATGGCGCGGTATCGATCTGGCCATGATCGGCGCAGACCAGGACAAGGGTCCCGCTGTCGGCGATGCGATCGCAGAAATCCGAGAGTGCCGCCTCGATCTCGTGCAGGTGTGCCACCGCGGCATCGCTCTCGATGCCCTGTTCGTGACCGATGCCGTCAAGCCTTGGCCAATAGGCATAGCAGTAGCTCGCCTCTGGACTCCCGCGGATCGCCCGGGCGATCTGGCGGAACATCCCCGTCAGGTGCTCGAAGCGGCGCGCCTTGGCGCGCCCGAGATGGGCGAGATTGAAGTCGGAGCTCGCGATCTCCGCCGGTGCAATCACCACCGAATCGGTTGCGATGCGCTCCGACACGGGACGATGTCCGAACAGCTTGCGCACATCCACGCCGGCACCCCGATAGCCGACGCCGCCGTAGCGCGGCCGGCCCGGCAACACGCTCATCACGCAGCCCAATTCGCGCAACCAGGTGTGCCAGCCGGTGAGCGCATGCTGCTGTGGTGCGTCGCCCGTGAGGTAGGTGGTGATGGCCGATGCGGTGGTTGGCGGGAAGACGGAGCAGATCGCCCCGACCCGGTGCCGCCAGAGCAGCCCGTCGGGGGCGTGGCGCTGAAGCCAGTCGTCACCGAGCCCATCGATCACCAGCAGGACCACATGCCTGGCGGGCGCCAGCGTTGCCGCGGGCAGTTGCCGCAGGTCCGGATAGTCCGACTCGCCACCGCGAGCCCGGATGATCGAGGCCATCAGATTGACGATGCACCCGCCTGCATAGTCGGGTTGGTTCATGCGCCGCAGCATACCCCCTCTGCTTTGGGTATGGGTAGGCCCGGTGGACCGCGGCGCGGGGCGAGCGGTCCGCCCCTCCCCGTACGCCAAAGTTGCCGATGCCGGTATCCCGCCGCGGGCGGTGAGCCCTCGTCGTGCCGCGTCGAGATATGGTGCAGCCCCAGGATGCAAGGCCCTCAGCGGCCGATCTTGCCGACCAAACGTACACCCCCCCATTTCTTGGAAGAGCCTGGAGCCGCCTCCGGGGCCGCCATGTCTGCGCGACGCCCTCGCTGACCCCGCGTAGGAATCGTCTGACGCAATATTGTGTATTATGTGGCCCTCGGGCGCCCCGCCTCGGCCCGGCCAGCCACTTGGGTGGAGGTCGGCGGTGGGCCGCGCCGCGGCCGCGGGAGCCGGTTTAGCGCGATGCCGATTGGATCCGCCCCTGGGCAGATTCAGCCTGCAATCCAAGGGCGCGGCTCCCAGCTTGGGACAATTTCAATGACATAGGGAATGGACTGGGGAATGCTGATCTCGGGCTTTTCCCGTGCGGGCTATGCAGGGCCCGGCATTTTAACGCGCTGCAGACGCTGGACAATGGCGCACTGCGCGCCTCGCGCCTCGTGACGTGCGAGCTGACTAAACGCCCGGAAGGCATCCGATCGGCGTCTGCTCCGGGGCGCTGAACAAGGCGGGGCCATCCATGGCCAGCATCGGAACCGCTGTGGATCAGCGCTTCCTCAGAGTGGGTTTGCGTCGTCGCGCGGGGTTTGGCGCGGCGCCGCCCGGATTGCCGGTGGTGCAGTGCGAAAATGACCGCGACCATGATCAAGATTCTGCTCGTCGATGACCACCAGCTGATGCGCGCGGGCCTGCGTGCAATCCTCAATGACGAGGATGACATGGCCGTGGTTGGTGAGGCCGAGGACGGAACCGAGGCGCTCAAGCTCGCCCGCGAACGAGGACCCGACGTGGTCCTGATGGACATACAGATGCCCAAGGGGATGGGCGGAATCGAGGCCACGCGGCGGTTGCTGCGCCAGTCGCCCGCGCTCCACGTGATCGCGCTCTCCGCCCTGATGGACGACCCGCTCCCGCGGCAGTTGCGCGATGCCGGCGTCAGCGGCTACCTGACCAAGGGCTGCCCGGTCAAGGAGATGCTCGGTGCGATCCGTGCCGTGCACCGTGGGCTTGCCTATGTGGATGCCCATCTCGCGCAGCGGCACATGCTGGCCAACTGGTCGGGTGTCAACGAGACCCCATTCGAATGCCTGTCCGCGCGGGAGATGCAGGTGACGATGATGATCCTCGAGGGGCGCCGCAACATCGAAATTGCGTTCGCATTGTCGTTGAGTCAGAAGACGGTGAGCACCTATCGGCAGCGCATTTTCGACAAGCTCCAGGTAGCGAACGATGTCGGACTCACGCGCCTGGCCTATCGTCATGGCCTGATCAGGGATGGGGACTGAGCCCGTGGCGCGAGCAGCCTCGATCGATGCGCCAAAGGCGGTTGCGACAGGGGCCGGTGGTGTCGACCTACAATGCCGGCGCTGTGCGCGGCTGGCGGACTTCCTCGCCAGCGTCAGGGCCCGCCACCCGGACTATCACGCGGCGCCAGTGGCCCCGTTTGGCGATCCCGCCGCGCGTGTGCTCGTTGTCGGGCTTGCCCCGGGCATGCACGGCGCCAACCGCAGCGGAAGGCCGTTCACCGGGGACCACGCCGGTATCCTGCTCTACGAGACCCTGCACCGGTATGGCTTCGCCAGCGCGGCGGTGTCGGTGTCGGCCGATGACGGGCTGCGTCTGAGCGGGTGTCGCATCACCAACGCGGTGAAGTGCCTGCCACCGGAAAACCGGCCGACCACGGAGGAGGTGCGTACCTGCAACGGCTACCTGGCCGCCGAGCTGGCGGCCCTGCCAGCGCGACCCGTCGTGCTCGCGCTGGGCGGAGTCGCCCACAAGGCGGTGCTGCGCGCAAGGGGCCTGAAACAATCGGCCTGGCCCTTTGCTCACGGCGCGGAGCATCTGCTTCCCGGGGAGGTGCGGCTGGTCGATTCCTACCACTGCAGTCGCTACAACACCCAGACCGGCCGCCTGACGCCGGCGATGTTTGCCGACGTGGTCGGCCGCTGCCGAAGGCTGCTCGACGACGATCGAGGCTGATGGCCGCTTTCGATCACCGCGCGGCGCTGCAGCAGATCCCGGCCCAGCCGGGCGTCTACCGCATGCTCGACGCCAATGGCCAGGTGCTGTATGTCGGCAAGGCGAAGGATCTCCGACGCCGGGTCGGCAGCTATTTCGTCCGCTCGCTGAATCGGCGTCTGCAGCTGATGGTCGCGCAGATCGCCGATATCCAGGTCACGCTCACCCGCACAGAGGGCGAGGCGTTGCTGCTGGAAAACGACCTGATCAAGTCGCACCGGCCGCGCTTCAATGTGCTGTTGCGAGACGACAAGAGTTACCCGTTCATTTATCTGAGCACGCGGGACAGGTTCCCGCGACTGGCCTTCTACCGTGGTCCGCGCCGGGGATCGGGCCGTTACTTCGGCCCCTATCCCAGCGCCTGGGCGGTGCGCGAGACCCTGCAGGTGCTGCAGAAGCTGTTTCCGGTGCGCCAGTGCGAGGACGGCTTCTTCCGCAACCGCACGCGGCCCTGCCTGCAGTATCAGATCAAGCGGTGCACCGGGCCCTGCGTCGGTCTGATCAGTCCGGAGGACTATGCAGACGACGTCCAGCACAGCATCAAGTTTCTCGACGGGCGCACCGATGAGGTGATCGCCGATCTGGGCGAGCGCATGGATCAGGCCGCCGAGGGGCTGGAGTTCGAGCGCGCCGCCCTGTTGCGAGACCAGATCGCGACCCTGCGCCGGGTTCAGCAGCGCCAGTACGTGACCGGGGCCAGGGGCGGGGATCTGGATATCGTCGCCTGCGCGCAGGACGCGGGCACCAGTTGCGTACAGATCGTCTTCATCCGCGGCGGTCGCAACCTTGGCGACAAGGCATTCTTTCCGCAGACCCCCGATGGTGCGACACCGGAGGCGGTGCTGGCCGCGTTCCTCGCCCAGTTTTATGTCGACAAGCCGATCCCGCCGGAGATCCTGATCAGCGCCGAACCCGACGAGCGCGTGTTCCTGGAGACCGCCCTGAGTGAGCGCGCCGGCTGCCGGGTCGCCATCCGCCATCGGTTGCGGGGTGATCGGGCGCAATGGCTCGCGATGGCGGCCAGTAATGCGGATGCCGCGCTGAAATCGCGCCTCGGCAGTCGCGCCGGCTACGCGCGCCGACTGGAATCGCTGCGCGACGCCCTGGCCCTGGATGAGGTGCCGGTTCGGATGGAATGCTTCGACATCAGCCACACCGGCGGGGAGCTCACCGTGGCCTCCTGCGTGGTCTTCGATGACGAGGGTCCGCGCAAGTCCGACTATCGCCGGTTCAATATCGAGGGTGTCACCCCCGGCGACGACTACGCCGCGCTGGAGCAGGCCCTGACCCGTCGGTACCGACGTATTCGGCAGGGCGAGGCGCCACTGCCGGACATCCTGTTCATCGACGGCGGCCGTGGGCAGATTGCCGCCGTGGCCGCCGTGCTGCAAGAGCTCGGGGTCGCCGGGGTCAACCTCATCGGCGTGGCCAAGGGCCCAGACCGCAAGGCCGGTGCCGAGCAGCTGTGGATCCATGGGCGCAAGACCCCCGTACAGCCTGCCGCGGACTCGCCAGCGTCGCACCTCGTCCAGCAGATCCGCGACGAGGCCCACCGCTTTGCCATCACCGGGCATCGGCAGCGGCGCGACAAGGCGCGACGGACCTCGATGCTCGAGGCGATCCCCGGCGTAGGCCCGAAGCGGCGCGCGAGCCTGTTGCGTGCCTTCGGCGGCCTGCGCGGCTTGAGCGCGGCCCCGCTGGAGGACATCGTCAAGGTCGATGGAATCGGACCCGATCTGGCGCGCCAGATCCACGACCTGTTCCACCAGCGCGGCGAGTAGCGACACGCCGAGGCGAGGCGTTTTCGCCGCCGCCCATGCCTGGCCCGGGGCTGTTCGAGTGTTACAAGCGGTTGAAAACGGGGCATTCCAGGAACTAAACCGCTCGGACCGCGAGCCGATTGCTGTCATGGACAGGTGCGACGGGCCTCTGCTCGAAATGGCCCTGTTGGTCTGGCCATCGGGGGCGGTCGCGTGGCCGCGCTCGCACGCGATCGCGCGTCGGCGCGTAGAATGGCCCGCTGATGGCCGCTCCGCCAGGCCGGCCTGGCACGACCCGTCGACGAGGACCCCACCGTGATGTGGAACACGCCGAACATTCTGACCCTGTTGCGCATCGCGCTGATCCCCGTGTTTGTGGTGATCTTCTACCTGCCCGTGTCCTGGGCGCGACCGGTGTGCGCGCTGGTATTCGGTATCGCGGCCCTGACGGATTGGCTGGACGGCTATCTGGCCCGACGCTGGGAGCAGACCTCGCCGCTCGGGGCCTTTCTGGACCCGGTCGCCGACAAGCTGATGGTCGCCGTCGCGCTGGTGCTGCTCGTCCAATCACGCCCGGAGGCGGCGCTGGCGCTGCCCGCGGCGGTCATCATCGGGCGCGAGATCACCGTCTCGGCACTGCGCGAATGGATGGCCGAGGTCGGTGCCCGTGCCAAGGTCGCCGTCTCGATGGCCGGAAAGCTCAAGACCACGGCCCAGATGATCGCGATCCTGCTGCTTATCTGGCAGGCGCCGTTGCTCGGCATCCCGATCGATGGACTCGCGTTGGTGCTGCTCTACATGGCCTCCTTCCTGACGCTCTGGTCCATGATCCTGTACCTCCGGGCGGCGTGGCCAAGCCTGACGGCAACCGATGACCCTGGCTGAGGGGCCCTGATCCGGGCAGCCGGTCGGGGCGGGAAGTCGGACCGAGAACGGGGGGTTGACAGACCGCGGCCAACCGCTAGAATATCGGGCTTCCTCAGCGGGAATAGCTCAGTTGGTAGAGCACAACCTTGCCAAGGTTGGGGTCGCGAGTTCGAGTCTCGTTTCCCGCTCCAAATTCGAAGAAAAAGGGCTGTCATCTGACAGCCTTTTTTCTTTGTGTCGCGTTTTGTGTCACGGCCCTCAGCACCACTTTAGGCGAAGCGTGATGTTGCTTTGCGCCCGCAGCCACGAAGCGGCTAGGCGCGGAGGCTCCGCGGAGACAGCAACTGGCCGCCCAAACCGACGCAATGAATACCGGCGCTAACCGGTAACGAATCGATGTCTGGAGGGGGCGACGCGGCCGAATCCACATCACCAGGGAACCCGCGTCACGCGCAGTCGCTGGCGCCGAACACCACGCGGTCGTAGACCTCGCTCAGGCGCAGCCGACAGTCTGGTCCCTCCAGCGCGATCACCGCTTCGGCATCGGTAAAGGCGTCGAGCAGCCAGCGGCCGTCGGCCTGACGGGTGAAGACGTCCACCGCGACCTGGCCCTGCGCGATCAGCAGATAGTGACGCAGGCTCGGCAGGCGGCGATAGAGCGCGAACTTAGCGCCGCGATCGTAGGCCTCGGTCGACGGGGAAAGCACCTCGGCGATCAGCGTCGGGTTGGTCAGCACATCGCGGCGCTGGTCGTGAAAGACGGGATCTCCGCACAGCACGCTGACATCCGGATAGGCGCAGGCGTCGGCGGTTTCGATGCGGATGCGCATGTCGCTGGAGAGTACCGCGCAGGGACCGGGCTTGAGTTGCTGTCGCAGCTCGCCGGCCAGATTGGCCGTGATCAGGTTGTGCTCATAGCTGCCGCCGGTCATCGCGAAGACCTGGCCTTCGACATACTCGTGCCGGACCCCGGCCGACTCACGCTCCACCGCCAGATAGTCCTCGAAGCGATACGCGCGTGCGGGTTGGGATTGCATGATGTCGAGGCTCCCAGTCGGGTTGGGGTTGGTCGCTGGCAAGGCACCCTGCACATGAGTGTACCTCCGCGTAGCGGATCGCGCGCGGAGAGCGCCGGCCACGAAGCAGAGCTTCGTCGCGTGGGTGACGCGGCTTCAGCCGCGTCACCAAAGGGAGTATCCCGAACGATGAATCGTTACCTTCACCCGGCGGTGTCAGGGTCCCAGCCAGCCGGTATCCACCTCGATCAACCCCGGCTGGCCCAGATAATCCCGCGCGCTCGACCAACGCCAGTGCTCTGGCAGGTCCACATAGCCGCGTTTGACTGGATTGTAATGCAGATAATCCAGCTTCTGACGCATCACCGCCTCGTGCTCGATGCGCTGGGGATGGCTGCCTTCCTCCCAGACCTGATAGGTTGAATCCATCTTCCCCTCGGCCTTGAATAGGCGGAGCATGTTGAGCAGGCGACGCGCGCCCGCCTCCTGCAGCACCGCGATCAATCGTTTCGCCGTGAACGACTTGAACCGCTGCACATCCCGGTCCAGCTGCGGGGCACGGGCGAGCAGATGCAAGTGGTTCTCCATAATCACATAGCCGTGCAGGCGGAAGTCATGATGCGCCTGCAGAAACCGCCAGCTATCCAGGATGACCTCGACCGTCGCCGGGCGCGTGAAGACCGGCAGCCACTGATTGATCGTCATGGTCAGGAAGTACGGGGCGTCGTTGCCGAGAAAACGGTAGCGGCTGCGGGTCATTGATCGCCTCCTTACGGATCGCGAAGCTGGAGCTTCAACGTGTGGGTGACGCGGCTGGAGCCGCGGCACCAGTGAGAGTATCCCGGATCGCAAAACGCCGGCGTCGCGACTCGCGTGGAGAGAGTATCCCTGGTCGCGAAGCTCCAGCTTCGCGACCCGCGGGATGAAGCTCCAGCTACGCGCCCCGCGGGATGAA
>JAXGTD010000049.1:0-26322 GCA_040775095.1 Chromatiaceae bacterium
GCCCCCCCGCCCCGCGCGGGCGGCCCCCCCCCCCCCGCCGCGCGGCCGCCCCCCCCCCCCGGGGCGGGGGGGGCGGCCCCCACGGCGGCTCTCGACAAGGCAAGACCAGGGTCACCGCAACTTGACCACCCCGACCGAATCCCAGGTGATCGAGGCCCGGGATCTGAAGAAACAGTTTCCGGGCGTGCTTGCCGTCGACGGCATCAGCTTCGCCGTGGGCCGCGGCCAGTGCTTCGGGCTGCTCGGTCCGAATGGTGCCGGCAAGACCACCACGCTCGAGATGCTGGAGGGTATTCAGGATCCCAGCTCCGGGAGCGTGCTGTTCGAAGGCCGGCCGCTCGACGCCGGCTACCGCGAGGCGGTCGGGATCCAGTTTCAGGCCACCGCGCTGCAGGACTTTCAGACGGTTGGCGAGACGCTCAGCATGTTCTCCAGCCTCTACCGCAGGCGCGCCGAGCGCTCTGAGCTGATCCGCCTGTGCCACCTCGGCGATATCCTCGAGCGCGACACCCGCAAGCTCTCCGGCGGCCAGCGTCAGCGGCTATTGCTCGCCATCGCGCTGGTCAACGATCCCTCCCTGCTCTTCCTCGACGAGCCGACCACGGGCCTGGATCCGCAGGCGCGCCGGAATTTCTGGGGTCTCATCGAGACCGTGCGGGCCCGCGGTAAGACCATCGTGTTGACCACCCACTACATGGAAGAGGCGCAACGGCTCTGTGATCAGATCGCCATTGTCGACCGCGGGCGCATCATCGCGCACGGCGCACCCATGGAACTGATCCGAGAGCATTTTCCTGCCGCCATCATCCGATTGCCAAGCGCCGCGTGGCCGGCCACCGCGCCGCTTCCCGACGATGCCGAGGAGCGCGACGGCACCATCGAGCTCTATACCGACGAGGTCTCTCCGCTGCTCGAACACCTGGAGCGCATCGGCGCGTCGCTCACGGCGCTGCGCGTCGAGACACCCAGCCTGGAAGACCTTTTTCTGCGGCTCACGGGCCACCGGCTGAGGACCTAGGCAATGTGGCAGCGCATCGCGGCGGTGTTCATCGCGCGCAACCGCGAGTTCTATCGCGACAAGGCCGGCCTGAGCTGGAACGTCGTCATGCCGGTCATGATGATCGTCGCGTTCGCGTTCATCTTCAGCGGCGAGCCCAAGGCCCTGTTCAAGGTGGGTCTGATCGCGCCCCCGGGGGTCGCGGCACAGAACACGCCGTTCCTCGCGACCCGATACATCGGGTTTGTGCCATTCCACGAACCGCGGGATGCCATCGGCAAGGTTGCGCACCATCAACTCGACCTGCTGCTGGACCTGCGCGGGACACCGGCGTACTGGGTCAACCCGGAATCACCGAATGGCTACCTGGTCGAGCGGCTGTTGCTCGCCGACCACGCACTCGGCGACGCACCGCCGCAGCGCCGGACCGTCACCGGCGATGCGCTGAGCTACGCCGACTGGGCCCTGCCGGGCGTCCTGGCCATGAACGTGATGTTCTCCAGCCTCTGGGGCGTGGGCTGGGTGGTGGTGCGCTACCGGAAAAACGGCGTCCTGCGTCGGCTCAAGGCAACACCCTTGAGCCCGTTCGAATTCCTCAGCGCCCAGGTGCTGTCGCGCCTCGTCGTCGTGCTCAGCTCCAGTACCGTCGTCTTCGTCGGCGCCACGCTGGTGCTGGACTTCCCAATGCGTGGCTCCTATGCGGCGCTGCTCCTGGTCTATACGGCGGGCGCCCTGTGCATGATCAGTCTCGGCCTCGGCGTGGCCGCGCGACTGCGGACCGAGGAGCTGGCCGATGGCGTACTGAATCTGATGTCCTGGCCGATGCTGCTGCTCTCTGGTGTCTGGTTCTCGATGGAAGGCACCAGCCCCGCGGCCCAGGCGCTCTCGCAACTGATGCCGCTGACCCATCTCGTCAATGCCGCCCGGGACATCATGATCGACGGCGCAGGCATCGCCGATGTTCTGCCGGAGGTGGCACTGCTGCTGGGGTTCGCGCTGACCCTTCTCGCCGCCGCCGCATGGATGTTCCGCTGGGAGTAGGCGCCCCCACGCCCCGGACCCGATGCCGCCGAATCGCTGCGTTGCCGACGCGGGGCCCCTGCCGGCAGTGGATCGATGCAACAGGGGCTCGCGGACCCAAGCGCACCGACCAGGCCCGGCCTCCCCCGTCGCCAGCCACGGATCTATCGGCGCAGCAGACGCTTGAGCCAATAGCTTTCGGGGAGCAGCACCGCGTACACCATGGCGACCACCAGCACCTGATACCAGAGGGTGCCGATCCATGCCGGCGTCACGCTGTTCCCCATCCAGTTTTCCGCCAGTCCCTGCAGATTGAAAAACGCGAAATACGCGAAGAAGGCAAGAAACATCCGCCCCGCGCCGCCCTGTCGCGGCGACAGCGTCGTGAGCGGAATGGCGAGCAGCGCCAGCGCGAAAATCGCCGCGGGGCTCGCAAGCCGATGTTGAATCTCGACCCGGTCCGGCAACCAGTCGGAGCGCAACAGGACGCTCGTCGCCTGACTCGCCCGTCGGCGACGCATCCCCTCTACGGCGGCATCGGCCTCCTCGAGGTTGAGCTGGTAGCGGGCGAAATCCGCGATGCCATAGTCCGCCTCGCCGGGGGCGCCGTCGTAGCGTCGCCCCGCCTCGAGCACCACCGAGCGCTCGCCGGTGGCCGGCGCCTCCTGATAGTAGGCCTTCTCGCTGAGTACCAGGATCGGCTGATCCCCGCGCCGGTCTTGCACGAAGACGTCACGAAAACGCCGACCCTCATCGATCGCCGAGGCGTAGAACGTCACGCGACCGCCCTCCTGCTGATAGAAGCGTCCGGCCTGAAGCCCGGCGATCTGGGTGACCTTTTCCTTCTGCATCTCGCGAATCTGCTGAATCTGGGTCGATGCAAAGGGCTGCAACTGAAGGGAAAAGACCGCGGCGATCAGCGACAACGGCAGGGTGCAATAGATCAACGCGCGATAGATACGCATCGGCCCGAGCCCACAGGCGTGCAACGCGATCAGCTCGCTGTCGCGCGCCATGCGCCCGAGGGTCACGAGCACGGCGATAAAGAACGCGGGAGGGAGAAGGCTCGAGGTGTCACGCAGGATCTGAAAACCGAGGAACCGGAGCACGATGTCCCCATTCAACGCGCCAACGTTGACCTCCTCGAGCGTGCGCAGGAACAGCATGCTGCTCATCACCATCAGCAGCGTTGCCATGATGGCGGTGAAGACCTTCGTGATCTCAGCGAGAAAATAGCGGTCGATGACGGTGAGCATGGCGATCCCGCAAGGCTGTCAAACCGCTATTGTATGGCCGGCGCACGCACCCGGCCCGTCTACTCCGCGCTCGAGTCCGCGACGCACACGGCGGTGGCCGCGGCGAGCGTGATGCCCCGTCCACGGTCATCACTGGCACGAAAATACTCCACCAGACGTTCTTCTTCCTCGCTCAGCGGCGTCTGATCCTCCAGGCACAAGAGGTAGGCCGGCGACAGGCCCCGCCCGAGGGTCTCGGCCAAGATGAGCGCCTCTTCTAGGCCAAGACGGCGCAGACCCTGTTCGTAGTTGCTGATGCGCGACTTCGACAGCCGCGCGCCGGTGCGCTCCGACAACCCGCTGAGGCTCAATTGCTGCTCGTGCCGTGCCGCACGCAGGCGGCGGCCAATACGGGCGTTCAGGGTCTTCAGGCGCCGCCCCCCCTGTTGCTCGTCCGTCGATGAAGTCATCGGGTTTACCTCCGTCAAGCCGCTGCTCGAACCGCAGCGCCCCGCACCGTCATGATTGCGTCGAATCCGACCCACCCCTGGGAAACGCCGCCGTTGGTCGTCGCCCGGACACCAACATGTTGTTTCCACAAGACTTGGGCCACTCCCGGCGATGCCAAACAAAACCATCGCCCGATCATTATCTTACCGTTTCTTGCCGCCTTGATTCCAACCTCTCTTGCGCACGGGCCGTGTCGAGGAGAGGGTCGGCGGCAGACAACCGGTTCGGCGCAAATGCGACCGGCTGGGTCAGGAATGGTCCAGCACTGTCGGTTGCCCCGGTGATCGAACGTGAAGCGAGAGACCCTCCGTGTTCTCCGGTCGCAAGCGCGCCGTGGCAGGAAGGCATCCCGATCAACCTCTCGGCGCCCGTTACAGAAACGCCGATGAACGGCGCCTGCCCTCCTGGCCACGGAAGGGCTCGCATGTTCGAGCCCTGCAAGCGCCTGGAAATGGGGCACTCCGCGAGTCGCGTCTCGCGAACGCTTCGAACCGCTTCGCGCGGCGGCGCGACCTGTCAGGTCATCGAAAGGTCCACGCCAGCCGTGCGCGCCCCCGCGCACCGCCGCGGTTGGGAATCAGGCCGCGCGGCGCGATTCGACCTCCTCTGCCTGCCGGACCGGTTGCAAGGGATCCGCGCCGAGCGTACCGACCAGCGCATCCAGATAGGCAGGGTCCTGCACGGTCGCGAGCCAGGCCTTGCCGCGCTCCAGGCGCGCGGTGGCGTCCAGCCGATCGGCCTCATCGGCATAGTGGCTGAGCTCGAGGAACTGCTGGAGATTGAACACCAGGCGCCGGGCGAGCTGCACATCGCGCTGCTGCTTGACCTCCAGGCGTTCGCGGTACCAATCCGATGCCAGCAGGGAAGCGCGTGAGAACAGCCCCCGGACGAGTGGGTCGTGGATGGCCCGCCCCTGATAGTGCCCCTCGGCCATAATGTGGATCAGGGCCTTCAGCGGCGGACAGGCGTCATCGATACTGCCGTCGTCCAGATAGCGCCTGGCGACCCGCTGCTGGGCCTCGCAGATGTTCTCGACACCGTCCACGAACACATCGAGGTCCTGCCGCTCCGGGCGCAGGATATCCGGGGTGAAGACCGCCTGGGGGTTATCGAAGATCTTACCCAGGAAATGGGCAACGAAGCGTTCGGTGATGCGATAGCCGAGCCGGCTCGCCAGCACCGTGCGGCCCCGGTGCTGGAAGTCCTCGATCGGCTCCAGATAGCCGTTCCCGATCAGATACCCGGGGTCGCGCTCCTGCTGCGAGAGGCGCGCCCAGATCTCGGGAATCAGGAGCGACACGTCGTGCGCCACCCTCAGATCTGGCCCGATGTGTCCGGCCGAGCTGGAAAAGCCCGCGTAGCCTGTCAGGATGTAGGAGACCAGGGCGTTGTTGAGGTCCACCGTGGGTCGCAGGGCATTGAACGGGGCCTTCGTGAGCGCGCCCTCGCTGCCGGCACCGGTAGTCGACGGGGACTTGCCGGTCAGCGAGCAGATGAAGTCCATGAACAGCTCGGGCAGTTCCTGATAGTGGATCGGATTGTACACGGCCAGGGCGCGCACACCCGGTTCCGGCGGATTGTTGCGCCGCCCGGTGAGGACCGCATCCACCGGATTGCATACGGGGCGATCCAGGGGCAGCTTGCGATGGAACCGGGCCCCGATCTGGGCGACGTAGCCACGCACCGGATTGACCAGATCCGGGCGGACCTGGAGATAGCGCGGATTCTTCGAGGGCTTACCGTCGACCAGCCGCGGCTGGGCGGATGAGACGACGGGGACCCCGTCCCGCGCCGCCCGCTCCAGACGCTCGCGCATGGGCGGCGTGAACTTCCCCAGGGTCAGCACATCGTGCAGCACCGCGTCCAGGCTATCGGCCTCGAGCGGCTCGAAATTGGCCATGAAATTTCCGGGGCTGGCCATCTCCAACTCGGTCTGCTTGTCGAAACCGGGGATGATGGCGTCATCGGGGCGCTGGAACAGCCGATACTCGCAGTTCTTGGTCAGCTTGACACTGTGCCCGCCCCCCGCACTGGCGGCACCGCAGCCGTCGACGTAGCCGGCCGGGATGACCACCGACGCGGTGATGTCATCCTCCATCTGCACCTTTTCGGCCGCGATGAAGTCCTGACGCAACTTGAAGGTCCGCCACTTGTTCTGCAGGTCGAACCCCACCCGCAGGTACGACGCCACGATGCGCCGATCGTAGGCCTTGAGCTCGTGGCCCGGCGCCCCGTCGACCTCATCGACGGAGAAGTACTCGCGCCAGGCGTCACCCCACTCCCGGCGATACAGACGTTTGATCATGAACGTCAGCGCCAGCAGGCGCGGCGGAATCGCCTGCAGCCAGGCGTTGAACTCCGGGGTGTAGCTCGGCGACGGGGTCAGCAGCTTGATCACCGACCCGAGACTGCGCTCGGGCGAGAGCGGCTTGCGGGTCGGATCGCGGTCCTCGCCCTCGAAGCCAGGCAGGAAACGGTCGCAATAGTCCCGGTCGAAGATCTCCTGCACCCGGTCCAGATCCTTTTGCAGATCATCGACAAAGATCGGGCCATAGAGCACGGCATCGTCCAGCGATTTGGAGATCTCGGACTTGCCACCCCCGGAGACGGTGCAGGGCTTATGGCAGAAGGTCCCCTCGGGCCGCGTGCCGATCAGCCGCCAGGACGGTGCACCCGGATGCCGCTGCATCTCGATGCGGTAGCCGTTTGGCTGGACATAGATCTTGCCCGGCTGCAGTCGGATGGAACGGACCTCACCAGCCTGCTCCCAGGTCACGCGCTGGGCATTGAGGTCCATGCGCAGGGCCTGCGGGACGTAGAGGACATCGGCAAAGCGCTTGTCGATGCCATAGCCCTCCGGCTGCAGGTCCATGAGGGAGCCGTAGCGCTCGAGCACCTCGGCAAAGGAGTAGCCGGGCTCGCGGCTATGGCTGCCGGCGCCAAATTCCTCACCGTGATTCATCCGCGGGAAGGCGAGCGCCCCGCCGGCGTGCTCCTCTTCCGCGAGTCCGAACAGGTTGGCGGCGAAGCTGATCTGGGTCTTCACCTCCTTCTTGCAGTAGCCGAAGTAGTTGTCGGCCAGCATCGTCACAATCACCCCCGACGCGTCCCGCGCCGTCAGCTTGAAGGCCTGGCCACCGTTGTAGCGCTCCTCGGGGTCGCGCCAGCACATGCCGTCGTCGCGCTGGCGCGCGGTGGCGTGATCCCAATGCGGCAGTCCCAGCTCGCGCTTGGTCAGCCGGGTCAGGTGCGGGGCCAGCAGGACGCAGCCGGTGTGCCCCGACCAGTGGTCGACATCGAGTGCAGCATCGAACTCTGCCAGATGGGGATTGCCACCGTTGCCGAAGATGCTTTCGACAAAGTCCAGGTTGGACACCAGATTGCCGGGCGCGAAGAAGCGGATCTCCATCGTCTTCTCGGGCTGGAATCCAGGCACCTCGGGGCAGATCACCGGACGCAGCAACAGCGACACGAACATTCGCGCCGGCCGCTCCTGATTGGCGGCGAACGGGATCGTCAACAGATCCGCCGGGGGATCGAGCGCCGCCTCCAGCATGCGCGCGAAGACCGCCTTCGGCACCGCCTTCTTGTCGCCCGGGATCGGCAGGCCGCCCTCGGCGACGTGGAACGATCCGGCGGTCGTGCGCCGGTCGCTCGCCGGATTGTGCAGCACCCCTTGGGCAACCCGGTAGCTGGCGACGATGTCGGAATGGAAACGGTCGCTGTCGATGGGGATGGAGAGCTCCCGCGCCAAGCCATGGCGATCGAGGATGAAGGACTGGAATGGCAGGGTCGGCACCCGATCCAGCTCCAGCTCATGGAGGTAGCGGTTGAGAAAGTCCTGGATGCGTCGATCCACCGGGCAGTGATAGGACGAGAGCAGACGGTTCTTCTCCCGATAACTGAGCAGCAGGTCGTGGGCGATATCGATGAACTCGGCCGTCTCCCCCGTACCACACGAAGGCTGACCGGACGAAACCAGCTTGAGGTTGATATAGAGCTGCAACTTCTGCCGTTCTTCCACCGTCAGATCAGCGGAATAGTTGCCGGACGAAAGGGCACTCGGGTCGAGGCCTAGCTCGCGAATGGGGTCCATCGTTTGGGCTACCTGGGGTGAGGCGGGGGATCTGGGCGAGGATATTCTGGCCAAGTCTACAGCAATTCCCGCGCCATTCACTGCCTGTCGACCTGGCTCCGGCGGGGCGTCTCGGGGTGTCCCGGCCAACGCGAGGGCACCAAACGGGTGGCAACCGATGCCCCGCCAGGGCCTTGGCGCCGCTTGCCGGCCGGGGTGGCCCATCGACGGACCCTACCCCAGTGCCGGGATTCGCGGCGGCGAGTGCACGAGCGCGCACCTTCCCGGTGCAGACAGCACACCGCGGGGGGACCCATGGCGCATCCGGTGGCGGCTCGCCCCCGCGCAGGGCCGCTGACCGGCACGCTCTGCCGCCCGTGCCACGACTTCCCGGCCGGCGCCTCGGCATCGCCGGGTCCCAGGCTCGGCTCCCGCTGCGCATCGAGCAGGCACCGGTCCGCGCCGACCGGCAAGACCGTGCGCCGCGGATGCCGGCGAGCACGGGTGCACCGCCTCAACCATGTACTGTCGGCACGGCGTGCTGCCCGGGATGAGCAGGGCGCCCCCGCTGGACCTGGCGCAGGCGTTCAGGCTTGGAGAGGCGGACAATCGGGCGGCCAAGACCACCGACTGCAACGACTGCAACGACGGCGACGACGGCGACGCCAGGCCTTCGCTCAGCCGCGCCGCGCGGCGCCGCTCCGGAGGCCTTCCGCCGCACCCGGGCGGGCGCGCGCCAGGCCCCGATAGACGATGGGCATCACGATCAGGACCAGCGGGATCTGCACCAGCAGTCCGGAGATGATCGCCACCGCCAGCGGCTGTTGCATGGCCGAACCCTGGCCCAGGGCGAGGGCGAGCGGCATCAGGGCGAGGATCGCGGCCAGCGTGGTCATGGCGATGGGGCGCATCCGGTTCTTCCCGGCACGGATCAGGGCCTCGTCCGCGGGCTCACCCGCGCGCACCAGGGCGTGGTACTCCGAGAAATAGAAGATCGAGACCTCGGTGACGATGCCGACGATCATGGTCATGCCCATCATCGCGGTGATGTTGAGCTCGATCCCGGTCAGCCACAGGCCCGCGAACACCGCCGACATCGCAAGCAGCGGCGAGAGCAGGATGGCGAGCGCCGCGGGGAAGTCCTCGTAGAGGAAGAGCAGCAGCAGGAACACCAACGCAACGGCGGCAACGAACACCGCGATGAGGCCGTGGAAAGCGATCTGCTGCTGCTTGTAGAGCCCGCCCAGCTCGAAGTAGATGTCGCCCGGCAGGAGCGCGGGTGCGTTCAGCGCCTGTCTGACATCCCCGACCACCGAGCCCATGTCGCGCCCGCTGATACGCGCGGTCACGGCGACCATCGGCTTGAGGTCGTCGCGGGTGATCTGTGGCTGGCCGTTCTCCACCTCGACACGGGCGATGCGCTTGAGCGGCAAACCGTGCCCATCACTTGCCCGTACCCGGATCCCCTCGATCTCGTCGCTGCGCACCCGCACCGACTCGGGCACCCAGACCCGGACATCGATGAGCTTGATCCCCTGCTGCACGGACGTGGTGACCAGGCCCTTGAGCCAGGCGGAGAGCTGGCGCGTGACCCCGTCCGGGTCGATCCCCTCGAGCGCGGCCTTGTCCCGATCCACGACGATCCGGATGGCGTCGCCGGCGAGCACCACCCCATCGTTCACGTCGACGATGCCGGGAATCGCGCGGACGGCCTCGGCCACCTTCGGCGCCGCGGCGAGAAGCGTTTCGGGCTTATCGCCGTAGAGCTTGATCTCGATGGGCTGGGGCACCGCCGTCAGATCGCCGATCAGGTCCTCCATCAACAGGGCCATCTCGACGTTCAGCCCAGGGACCTCCTGCTCGATGCGGCCGCGCACCGCGTCCATGACCTGGTCGATGGGCGCGCGCGGGAGCGGCCTGAGGCGGACGAAGAAGTCACCCTCGTTCGCCTCGGTGATGCCGCCCCCGAGCTGCGCGCCGGTGCGCCGCGAGTAGGTCTGCACCGCCGGGTTCTGCCGCAGGATCGCCTCGACCTGGCGCAGCAGGCGATCGGTCTCGGTCAGCGAGGTGCCGGGGGGCGCCCGGTAGTCCAGGATGAAGCCACCCTCGTCCATGTGCGGCATGAATCCCGAGCCGACCTGCGAATAGGCCCCGTAGCCGGCGGTAATCACCGGGATCAGCGCGAGCGGCACGAGCAGCGGGGTGCGCATGGCGCGCCGCATCAGCCGTTCGTAGAGACCTTGAATAAGGGCAAACAGGGCCCCGACGTCCTCGCGCTCGGCATCGCGCGGGTGCAGCAGGTGCTCGGCCAGCAGCGGCACCGCGAGCCAGGCGAGCAGGAAGGAGATGAACAGGCTACTCGCCATGGTGAGCGACAGGGCCTTGAAGAAGGCGCCCGTGACCCCGCTGAGAAAGGCCAGCGGCGCAAACACCACGATGGTCGCGGCCGAGGACCCCGCCAGCGGCGCGGTGAGCTCGATGGCCGCCGCGCGCACGCTGGACGGGACATCGGAGCCGCCCTCGCGCAGACGCCGGATCACCTGCTCCATCATCACGATGGCGTCGTCGACGATCAGGCCCACGGCGGCGGCCATCCCGCCGAGGGTCATGATGTTGAAGCTCATGTGCAGGACGCCAAGCAGCAGAACCGTGCTGGCCAGCACCGAGGGGACGACCAGGATCGCGACCAGGGTGATCTTCAGGCTGCGCAGGAACACCAGCAGCACGACCGCGGCCAGGACCACACCGATGGCGATGGCATCGCGCACGCTCGCCGCCGACGCGGTGATCAGCTGGCTCTGATCGTACCAGTTGGTCATCTGTACGTCCGCGGGCAGCTTGTCCCGGAAGGCACCCAGACGCTCCCGCACGCCCTCGACGATCCTGACCGTGTTCCCCCCGGGCTGCTGGTAGACCTGCACCAGCACCGCATCGCGCCCGTCGGCGGTGACCCGCAGCCATTGCGGGGCCGTCGTCTCGTACACCTCGGCCACGTCGCTCAGACGCACCAGCCCGCCCTCGCCACTGCGCAGCACCGTCTCCCCGATCGTCTTCAGCGAACGGATACGTGTATCCGAGAGCAGCAGGTAGAGCTTGTAGTGATCCTCCAGACGGCCCACCGCCTGCAGCACGTTGCTGGCCGAGAGGGCCGTGGCGACGTCCTCGAGCCCGAGCCCGTAGGCGGCGAGCCTGGGCGGGTCGACCTCCACGCGGTACTCCGCCCGGCGGCCACCCGTCACCGCCACCTTTGCCACCCCGGCGATCGACGAGAGCAACGGGACGAGCTGGTACTCGGCGAGGTCGCGCAGCGCCACCAGGCCCTCGCGCGCCGAGGTCAGGGCGTAGGCGGCGACCGGGAAGACGGTCGGGTCCATCCGGCGCACGCTGAAGCTGGTGCCCGGCGGCAGCTGGGGCAGCACCTGGTTGATCGCGGACTCGACCTGAAGCATCGCGGCCACCATGTCCTGGCCCCACTGGAAATTCACCGACAGCTCAGCGCTGCCGCGGCTGCTGGTCGAGCGCAGCCCGGCCACACCGGGCACCGAGCGAATGGCCTGTTCGACCGGCCGGGTGACGGCGATGACCATCTGATCGGCGGGACGGTCGCCGGCATCCAGTGAGACCACGACCCGCGGAAAGTCGACGTGGGGGAACAGGGCGACCGGCAGCCTGGTCGCGGCCGCGATCCCGGCCAGGGCGAGGATCGCCACCAGAAAGAGGATGGAGCGCCGATGCGCGGCCGCCCAATGCGCGAGCGTCATGGCGCGCGTTCCCGCACGGACTCGCCGTCGCGCAGCTCATAGTTGCCGAGCACGACCACGGAGTCGCCCGCCGCGAGCGCACCCCTGACCTCGATCTCGGTGCCCTGCCCGACACCGGTGTCGACGTCGACCCGATGCGCGGTCCCCTTGGTCACGACGAACAAAAAGGCCTGCTTGCCATCGCGCAGCACCGCGCTGCGCGCCACCACCAGCGCCTGGTGCGCCGGCAGCCGGATGCGCGCCGAGACCCGGCTCCCCAGCACCAGGCCCCCGGTCTGCGCCTCGGGGATCGGGGCGAGGACATCGACCAGGTGGGTGCTCGGGTTGATCATGCCGTGGATCTCGCGCAACCGGGTCTCGACGCGCACGCCCGGCACGAACACCGGGCTTACCGTGGCCGGCAATCCCGGGTGCAACCGACCCAGGTCCTCCGGCTCCAGCCCCAGGCGCGCGACCAGTCGCTTCTCGGCGGCAATGAGCATGGCGGTGCTGTCGGCCTGGACGCGCTGACCCTGCGCCACGTCCAGACGGGTGATGACCCCGTCGATCGGGGTACGCAGGGTCTCGGAGGCGACGTCCATGCCGCGTGCGCGCAGGGCCTCGAGCGTCGCCTCGGCATCGCGCAGCGCCTTCTGCGCCGCATCCACCTGGGCCTTCGTGGCCAGGTGCTCGGCGAGCAGGCGTCGCTGACGGGCGACCTCGCGCCCCGCAAAATCCACCGCACTCTGCGCCTGGAGAAACTGCATATGGGCATCCGGGGCGGTGACCAGCTCGATGAGCCGGTCACCGGCGCTCACCCGCTCTCCCAGGCTGACCCAGATGCGGTTGACCAGACCCGCATGCGGCAGCGACAGGCTCAGCACCTGATCCGGGTCGGGCTCGAGCACGCCATAGACCTGCAGGGTCTCGCCGACCTCGTCTTCCGTGACCGGCGCCGTTTCGACCAGCACCCCGGAGGGCTGCGCCCAGGCCGCCGCGGTGAAGAGACCCAGCAGGGCCGCCATCGCGCGCCGCGGGGCCGGCCTTGCCGTTGGTCTGGCCTGCGCCATGCATCTCATCGGGCATCTCCTTCGTCGAGCGGGAGCGCGAGCGTCGTCTGCAGGGCAAACCGGTTCTCCCAGGCCGATTGCATCAGGTTCAGCTGTTCAAGGCGCTTGTTCACCCAGGTCGTCTCCATGTTCAGAAAGGTCAGGGCGTCGATCTCCCCCTCCTCGTAGGCGCGCTTCGCCGGTTCGACCAACAGCTTCAGGCGCGGGAGGTACTCCGCCAGGTCGCCCTGCTGCCGGCGGATGATGTCCTGCAACGTCAGCAGCCGGTCGGCATCCACCGATGCCTGGGCAAGGCGGGTCTGAAACTCCCGCGCGAGTTGCTCGCGGGTCGCGCGCTCGGTCGCGATAGCCCCCCGGTTGGCGTTGAACAAGGGCAGGGTAAGATTGACCCCGAAACCGCCGGTGTTGACATCGCTGGTGTCCCGGGCGCGGTTGAAGCCGATGCTGATCGAGGGAAACTGGGCCAGGATCGCCGCCCTCACCCGCGCCTCCTGGCTCTCGTAGCCGGCCTTCAACGCGAGCAGGTCCGGGCGCACGTCGGGCAGGACATCCAGCTGCCGCGTCAGCTCGTGCTTGTCCACGGACCTGGGCGCGCACAGCGGCGCCAGGCGCAACCCGACACCGGGGCGCAGCCCAAGGACCAGGTTCAGCTCGTGGGTCGTCGCGTTGTGGGTCTGCTCGAGCTGGTAGATCTGGCTGAGGGTATCGAGCACCGCCGTCAGGTCGGTCCCGTTGACGTCGAGCGTGACGTCACCGTCCGCAAGGCCCTTCGCCGACCGCGCATAGCGCGCCTTATAGAGCGCGAGCATCTCCTGGAGCAACCGCAGGCGCTGTTGTTCCAGATCGGCGCGAACGGCCAGCGATCGCGCCTGCTGGACGGTCTGCCATTCCGACCAGAGCAGGTCCAGGCGCACCTGGGTCTGTCCCTGACGCTCCGCCTCGATGCGCGCCGCGCGGGTGACCAGGGGGATGATGTCGTAGCTCAGCCCCAACCCCCAGGCGTCCACCAGCCCGGTGGGATCCCCCATGGGCCGGTCCAGCGTGGCGGCGAGCTGCGGGTCCGGCAGCAACCGCGCGGAGAAGACCTGCGCGTCGGCAACGCCCAGCTTGGTGCGCTGCGCCTTGAGGTCGGGGTTGTTGATGACGGCAAGGATCCCGACCTCGGTCAGATCAAACCCGTCGGACGGATCGAAGCGATGCCACTGGGCGTCTTTCGCCGATGGGTCTATCGTCCGGGTGAGGACCGCTGCCGGGTCAGACGCGAGGGGCGAACGCTCACGCAGCGGTTGCGCCCGGTAGCTGGCGCATCCGCCCAGCAGAACGGCCACTCCCACAACGAGCCACGCCACCACCCCATGTACCGGGGGATGCATCCCCTTCTCCATCATTCGCCTGCCTCCTTTACGCTTCCCGACCCGGCTCGCCGCGGCGGCGTCGATCAACGCATGCCGCACGGCTACAGGGTAGCAAACCGGAAGCCGCTCGCCGGATTGCCGGTTGCTTCGGAATCGCGGCCCAGACCGACCGCGTCTCTCGTACCGACGACCTGCTTGTCGAGGAGCCATCGCCATGCACACCCTGCCAAGAACCGTGGTCATCCTCGCGCTGGTGTCCTTCCTCAACGATGCCGCCAGCGAGATGATCACGCCCCTGCTGCCGCTGTTTCTCACCGCGACCCTGGGCGCCGGCCCAGCCGTCGTCGGCCTGGTGGAGGGGCTCGCCGAGGCGACCGCCAGCCTGCTCAAGCTCGTCTCCGGCCGGCTCGCGGACCGGGGCTGGCGGCGCAAGCGGCTGGTCATTGCCGGCTACGGGCTCTCCAACCTGGCCCGCCCGGCAATCGGCCTGGCACTCGGCTGGGGCTGGGTGCTGCTGCTGCGCTTTCTCGACCGGGTGGGCAAGGGCGTGCGCACCTCGCCCCGGGACGCCCTGATCGCCGCCAGCACGAACGCCGCCCAACGCGGAAAGGCCTTCGGCTTCCACCGGGCGCTGGACAACGGCGGGGCCATGGTCGGGCCCCTGATCGCCTTCGCCCTGTTGAGCCGCGGGGTCGACATCGGCCAGGTGTTTCTCTGGTCGATCCTGCCTGGCGCGCTGGTGCTGCTGCTCCTGGTCACGCGCCTGGAGGAGGCCCCGCGCCCGCCCCGGCCGCCTGCCGCGGTCCCGCTGCGCTGGGGCCATCTGGATCACCGGGTACGCGGGCTGATTCTGGCGGCCGGCGGCCTCGCCCTGGCCAGCGCGCCCGAGGCCTTTCTGGTGCTCTGGGCCAGCGACCGCGGCCTCACCCTGGCCTGGGTGCCCCTGATCTGGGCCGCGGCCAGCGCGGTGAAGGCACTGGTGTCAGCCCCCGCCGGCACCCTCTCGGACCGTCTCGGGCGCCGGCCGGTGCTGCTCGGGGGCTGGTCCCTGCGCATTGTCCTTCTGCTCGTCCTGGCCCTGACCGCGGACGGCAACAACGAGTTGGTCACCTGGCTGGTGTTTCTGGCCTACGGCGGGGCCCTGGCGGCCACCGAGGGCGCCGAACGGGCGCTCGTCGGGGATTTCACGCCGGGGCATGCGCAGGGGACGGCGTTCGGCCTTTACCACATGACCGTGGGCCTCGCCGCGCTGCCCGGTGCGCTGCTCTTCGGCGGCGTCTGGCAGCTGTGGGGGAGCCAGGCCGCCTTCCTGCTGGCCGCGACGATCGCGCTCGCGGCGGTCTGGACACTGCTGCGGCTCGGCCGGGCGCGGGCCTGAGCGGACGGGAAACGGTATCGGGCGCTGACCATGGTGCCTACCCGGAGCGCGCTCCCTCGGAAAGGGCAAGGCATTCGATCAACGCCTGCTTAGAAGGCCCCACCGACCGCCGAGTGACCGAATACGATCTCGCCGCGGGTGCCATCGTCCATCTCGATGATGCCAATCCCGTTGCGGCCCCGCTCGTCGAGGATGATGTTGGCCGTGCCGCGGCCGCCATCGTCGCAGTGCACCTTGAAAATGGCCCTGGTATCGCCGGCGAAGGCGTTGTAGCGCCCGCGGCAGACGTTGCGTCCGTTGCTCACGGTAAAGGCGGCGGCAAAGGGCTGCGAGACGTAGCTGCCGCGATAGACGTCCTCGTCGAACACGACAACGAACGGGCCCCTGGTGGCCTCGTCCGGCTCGATCTTCTCCAACTCGGCATCCTGATAATGCTGAATCACCGAGGTCAGGCAGGTATGGCGATCCTCCATCGGGATGCCGCGACACAGGATGCGACCATACTCGATGGCCGGTACATCGGTCATCACCAGGTTATAGTCCGTCGTGGCCTCGTTGGCCGAGCATCCCGCGAGCGCCAACGCGACCGCGACGACCAGTATGGTGCGATGGTTCATCGTCTCCCCCGAGCTCGACACGACGCGCACGGCGATACGCGCCATCCTCGCGGTCGACTATAACCGAGTGACCGGGCCCGGGGTGTGCCCGATTGCACAGGTTGGCTCGCCGGGACCATGGGCGACCCACTATGGGTCGGCCGAGAAAAATCCGCTCGCCGCAAGATCCTTCACCCCGTAGGAGCCCGCTTGCACGTACACACATGGAAGACGTGCCGCAGCTATACTCAGGATCCAACAAGGAGCAACAACTGGCCTGTTCGAAGGCCATCAGGAAACCGTGGCCACGACAAGCGCGATCCTCGCCCGCAAGCGGGCCCCTACGGGGACCTTGCCCCATGCGCGTGATCTGCGCAAGGGCCGGTGGTCGGAGACCGGACGGGTGTACCTGATCACGAGCGTGACGGAGCAACGGCAACCGGTATTCCGAAATCTTTGGTCCGTGCGCATCTTGATTCGCGAGCTTCGCGAGCTTCGCGAGGTGGACGCGTTGGACTGGTCGTTCACATGGGCCTACGTCGTCATGCCCGACCATCTGCACTGGCTCACCGCCTTGCGGCAGGCCGACCTGTCGCGGCTGGTTCTGCGGGTGAAGTCGCGCTCGGCGATCGGGATCAATCGCCTTTTCGGTCAGAGCGGACGGGTTTGGCAGAAGGGCTTCCACGACCATGCGATACGCGAGGAAGAGGATCTGCGCGCGCTAGCGCGCTATGTGGTCGCCAACCCAGTACGCGCGGGGTTGGTGCAATCCGTCCGCGACTATCCGCATCGGGATGCGCGTTGGCTGTAGACGCCGGTCGCCGCCCGCGAGCGGGCTCCTACGTGAGGTGCAACGATCAATTGAAGGCTCCCTTCCGGGCTGGGCAGCTCCGGTCGCCCGCGAGCGGGCTCCTACGGGATTGGCGACCGGCGCCGGAGCGGGTTCGTGCCGTAGGAGCCCGCTTGCGGGCGACATTCTTCCGGCATGGGCGTCGAGCTGACCGGGTCCGTCACGGCGATCCAGGGCACCCCGTCCGAACGAATTCACCTGCCACTCCCGCTCGCCGGCGGCTATACTGCGCACGAACGTCATAAACAGCTGTTTGAACCGCCGAGCGCCATGCGGCGTCTCGCGCCACCGCGTCGTCCCGGTCCATCCGCCCACCGCGCACGGGACATCGCACAACCCAAGCTGGAAGCCCGCTGAATCATGCTCGTCCGAATCCTGCTCGTGCTGCTCGTGCTGGCGCTCGTCGTCGCCGGCCTCGGTTACCTCAAATACAGCCAGATCCAGGCCGAGATGGCCCAGTTTTCCCAGCCGATACCCCCAACGACGGTCTCGGCGGTCCGGGTGGAGGCAACGCGCTGGCAGCCGCGACTCAACGCGGTCGGCAACGTCCAGGCGGTACAGGGCGTGGTCGTCAGCAACCAGGTCGCCGGACAGGTGGAGCGCATCCTGTTCCAGTCGGGAGACCATGTGAAGCTGGACCAGCCCCTGGTGCAACTCGACACCGACGTCGACAAGGCCGATCTGGCCGGGCTCGAGGCCCAACTGGAGCTGGCCCGGACCCAGCTCAAACGCAACACCCGGCTGCTGAAGGACCGCGCCGTCGCCCAGGGCGACTACGACGAGATCAGCGCCCAGGTGCAGCAGGCCACGGCCGAGGTCCAGGCCAAGCAGGCGCTGATCGAGAAAAAGACCATCCGCGCCCCCTTCGATGGCCAGCTGGGCATTCGGCGCGTGAACCTCGGCCAGTTTCTGCCGGCCGGATCGGGCATCGCCGAGCTCGAGGCGCTCGACCCCGTCTACGTGGACTACGCCCTGCCCGAGCGCGCACTCGCCGAGCTGCGGGTGGGGCAACCCGTGGAGATCAGCGTCGCCGCGTATCCGCGACGGGTGTTCAAGGGCGAGATCCAGGCGATCAGCCCGGCCGTCGACCGGAACACCCGAAATATCCGGATCCGCGCACTGCTCGAGAACCCGGAGCGGCTGTTACGCCCGGGCATGTTCGCGAAGGTCGCGACCCTGCTGCCGGCACGCGATCAGGTGCTGACGCTACCGCGCGAGGCGATCACGTTCAACACCTACGGTGACTCGGTGTTCCTGATCGAGACGAGCACCGCTGACGCCGGCGATGCCCAGGCCGGCAAGCTGATCGTGCAGCGCCGGCAGATCCAGACCGGGGCGACCCGCGGCCAACAGATCGAGGTCACGGACGGCCTCAAGGCGGGCGACCAGGTGGTGGCGACCGGCCAGGTCAAGCTGCGCAACGGCGTGGAGGTCAGCATCGTGCCCAATGAGGCCACCGGCGGCGCGCCCGTCGTGGGCGCGAAGGCGCTCGAGACGCGGTCGGACAACGCCGAATGAAATTCACCGATCTCTTCGTTCACCGACCTGTGCTCGCGAGCGTCGTGAGCCTGCTGATCTTCGTGCTGGGCCTGCGCGCCCTGGTCGAGATGGAGGTGCGCCAGTACCCCCAGACGCAGAATACCGTCGTCACCATCACGACCGCCTATCCGGGCGCCAGCAGCGAGCTGGTTCGGGGCTTCATCACGACCCCGCTGCAACAGGCGGTGGCCGAGGCCGACGGCATCGACTACCTCACCGCCACCAGCACCCAGGGGGTCTCGGTCATCGAGGCCAACATGCGCCTCAACTACGACCCCAACGCCGCCGTCTCGGAGATTCAGGCGAAGGTCGCCAGTCAGCTCAACGTGCTCCCGGAGGCGGCGCAGAACCCGGTGATCGACTCCACCACCGGCGACTCCACGGCACTGATGTACCTGGCCTTCTACAGCCGGGAGATGACGCTGCCGCAGATCACCGACTACCTGATCCGCGTGGTGCAGCCGCAGCTGCAGGCCCTCGACGGCGTGGCCAAGGCGCAGCTCATCGGCAATCAGACGTTCGCGATGCGCATCTGGCTCGACCCCGACCGCATGGCCTCGTTGGGCGTCAGCGGCGAAGACGTCTCACGGGTGCTGCAGGACAACAACTACCTGGCCGGCATCGGCCAGATCAAGGGCGATAACGTCCAGATCGACCTGTCGACCACGACCGACGTGAGCCGGGTCGAGGACTTCCGCAACCTCGTCGTGCGCGAGCAGGACGGCGCCCTGGTCCGGCTCTCCGACATCGCCGAGATCGAGCTGGGGGCGGCCGACACCAACTCGGCGACCCTCTACAAGGGGATCCCGGCCATCTTCATCGGCGTCGAGCAGACCCCGGGAGCCAATCCGCTGGACGTCGCCGAGCGCGTGCACGAGCTGCTGCCGAGCCTCGAGGCCCAGTTCCCGGAGGGCCTGGAGGCACATATCCCGTACGACGCCAGCGAGTTCATCAAGGAATCGATCAAAGAGGTGTTCACCACCCTGGCCGAGGCGGTGCTGATCGTGCTGCTGGTGATCTTTCTCTCGCTGGGCTCGCTGCGCGCGGCGATCGTGCCGTCAGTGGCGGTGCCTCTGTCCATCGTCGGCGCGGCATTCCTGATGCTGCTGATGGGCTTCTCGATCAACCTGCTCACGTTGCTGGCCATGGTGCTGGCGATCGGCCTGGTCGTCGACGATGCAATCGTCGTGGTCGAGAACGTGCACCGGCATCTGGAGATGGGCAAGAATGGCATCACCGCGGCGGTGGATGCCGCACGCGAGCTCGGCCTGCCGATCCTTGCCATGACCACCACCCTGGTTGCGGTCTATGCCCCCATCGGGTTCATGGGCGGGCTGGTGGGGTCGCTGTTCATCGAGTTTGCCTTCACGCTCGCCGCCGCGGTGCTCATCTCTGGCGTCGTCGCGCTGACCCTTTCGCCGATGATCTCCGCGCGCGTGCTGCATTCGAGCAAGGACGAGGGTCGCTTCGAGCACGCGGTGGAGCAGTTCTTCCAGGCGCTCGCCCGCGTCTATGGCAAGGCCCTGCATGGCTGGCTCCGATATCCCGCGGCGACCGTGATCGTCGCACTGGCGGTTATCGCCAGCATCTACGTGATGTATGGCATGACCAAGCAGGAGCTGGCGCCGACAGAGGATCAGAGCATCCTGTTTTTCATGGGCACCGCCCCGCAGACCGCGACCATCGACTTCGACATCCGCTACGTCAAGCAGATCCAGCAGATCTTCGAGACCATCCCCGAGTACCAGGAGAGCTTCATCCTGGCGGGCTTCGGCGGCGACACGAGCACCACCTTCGGCGGCTTCAAGATGACCCCACCGTCGCAGCGCACGCGCTCGCAGATGGCCGTGCAACCACAGCTTCAGGGTGCCCTCGGCGCGATCACCGGCCTGCAGACGGTGATGTTCCCGCGCCCCAGCCTGCCGACCCCCGGCAACGGCATCCCGGTGGAGTTCGTCATCGTCTCCGACGCCGACTTCGAGGAGATCAACGCTCTGGCCGATCAGTTGCTGGGAGAGGCCATGGGCAGCGGCCAGTTCATGTTCCTGCAAAAGGACGTGAAATACACCCGTCCGCGCACCGTCATCGACATCGACCGGGATCTGGCCGGAGACCTCGGGATCAGCATGCAGGAGCTCGGCAAGAGCCTGGCGGTGATGCTCAACGAGGACTACGTGAACTGGTTCAGCCTGGCGGGTCGCAGCTACAAGGTGATTCCACAGGTGGACCGCGCGGCCCGCAACGACATCGGCAGCGTCGAAGACTATTACATCCGCACCGGCGGCGGCGAGCTGCTGCCACTCTCGACCCTGGTCGACATCAGCCATCGCGTCGAGCCGTCCAAACGCACCCAGTTCCAACAGCTCAACTCGGTGACCCTGTCCGGTGTCATGACCCCCGGCGTCGCGCTGGGCGACGCGCTGGCCTACCTGGAGCAGACCGCCACGAAGATCTTTCCGCGCAACGTGCGTTGGGACTACCAGGGCGAGTCACGCCAGTTCAAGACCGAGGGCAGCGCGCTGGAGGCCACCTTCTTCCTCTCGCTGCTGGTCATCTATCTGGTGCTGGCCGCGCAGTTCGAGAGCTGGCGCGACCCGTTCGTGATCCTGATGTCGGTGCCGCTGTCCATCGCCGGCGCCATGGTGTTCCTGTTCCTGGGCTTCGCCAGCATCAACATCTACACCCAGGTCGGGCTGATCACCCTGATCGGGCTGATCGCCAAGAACGGCATCCTGATCGTCGAGTTCGCGAATCAGGTGCGCGAGCACGAGGGGCTGGACAAACGCGCGGCGGTCGAAAAGGCCTCGCAGATCCGACTGCGCCCGATCCTGATGACCACGGTCGCGATGCTGGTGGCCATGATCCCCCTGCTCACGGCCAACGGTCCGGGCGCCGTCAGCCGCTTCGACATCGGCCTGGTCATCGTCACCGGACTCGGCATCGGCACCCTGTTCACGCTGTTCGTCGTGCCGGCGGTCTACGTGCTGGTCGCGGCGAAAACGGTGCGGCGCGTCGACGCGGGCGAGCCATCCGCCGAGGCGGCGACGGGTTAGCCGGCCGGGTCCACCCCGCGTCAACCTTACTCATGAAGGAGACGCCGATGTCAAAGGTTCTTGGTCCGGACCATGGATGGGCGTTTCGCGAACGGGAGCAAGCCCACTCTCGTTGAGCTATCGGCCCAACGGGCGGCATTGCAGGCACAAACCGGGGCCCGAGCCGGCCGACGGGGGCGGATCAACGTCGTCGTCCCAGGCAGTGGGCGACCCCTCGCCCGCTACAGACGAGCTTGCCGCTGCCATCGAAGGCGCTGTAGGCGATGGGGATGGGGCCAACGCCGGAGCAGCCGTAGTAGAGCCCCACGCTCCAGGTCGTCGCGTTGCGCTTGGTGAGGCGGCAGTCGCGGCAGCCGCGGTTGTCGGAAACCACCTTGGCGATGGCGGCATTGCCCGGCGGGGCGATGCGCACGATATGGCGCACGCGGTCGCCGTGGTAGCCCTGCGCCGGGGCGATCACCAGCTCGCCGCTGCATTGCCCGCTCAGCGCGTAGGCGCCGCCGCCGCGCGGGGGCCCGGCGATGACCGGATCCGGTTTGCGTTGGCATGGTTCCAGTGCCTTGTCCAGACGCTGGCGAATCGGTTCCAGCCCGCTGCCCTTCTCCCCGGCCAGGTCGCGCCGCAGCGCCTTGAGCCGGCCGCAATGGCTGCCGGCCTCTGTCAGCCGGCGATTGTAATCCGCCAGCCGGGCGCATCCCAGGAGCTTGGACTTGAGCGCGGAACGCGCCCGGTCGAATTGCGTGCCCGCCTGTTTCGCGACGACCTCGGCCAGCTCGCGCAGCCTCGGGCAATCCATGCCGAGGTTGGCGATATCACGCATCAGCGCATCGGCCTGTGCGCAGATGCCCAGCTCTGCAGCGACCCGAGCGCGGATATCCACGAAGCGCAGGTTGTCTCGCCAACGTTCGAGCTCGCCGCTCAACCCCGTGACCAGATCGCAGTCACCCTGGGCCCGTGTGAAGCGGGTCTCCAGGTCGTTCAGGGCCGCGCATTGCGCAAGCGACTCATCGAGCCGGGCGGCGATCGCGTCGAACGGCGGCCCCCGCGTCCCCTGCCGCGAGAGCGTCTCGTGCAGCGAGAAGAGCTCGACGCAATCCCCCTGCGAGCGCCCAAGGCGCTCGGCCAGGTGATCGGCCAGCGCACAGCGTTGCAGCGCGGCGTCGAGGTCTGCACGCAGTCCCGCCAGTGGCCCCCGCGACAGGTCCGGACGCGGCCCCGCGCCAGGCTCCCCGGTTGCGAGCGCGGCCGCCCCATCCGGCCCACCGGCGCCGGGGCCCGACCCCTCGCCATCGGAGCGCGCAATGCGCTGTCCGAACGCCCGATCCAACTCCCGCAGCGCCCAACAATCGCCGGCAGCCCCGGCCAGGCGAGGCCGCAGTTCGGCCTCGATCCGACATGCCTCCGCCGCCGCCGCGATGGCCCCGAGGGGATCTGCCAGCGGGTAGTCGTCCGCGCCCTGGGGCTGCGGCTCGCCGGCCAACGCGATGAGCGCGTCGCAATCCCCCGCGGCCTCGGCCAGCCGCCGGGTCAGGTCCTCGGCCAGGCGGCATTCGGCCAGCCGGCCCCGCAGGCGGGCCTCGATCTTCGGGAACGGCGGCTCGCCCAGATCCTGCAACAACAGGGCCTGCTCCACCTCCGGCAGCCGCGCACAATCCTCCCATGCGGCGCGCAGACGCGCGTCGAGGTCCACGGCATCGGCGCAACGGTTCAACTCGCGCTCGGTATCCAGGCGCAGGCCAGGGAAGCGCTGGCCTTCGGGATCGATACGCTGCAGGCGCGCCCACAGGGCCTCCAGTAGCCCGGTCGACGCGCATTGCGCCGCGAGGCCCGCATCGAGGTCTGCCTGAAGCCGGCCTCGCAGCGAGGCCTGAAACCAGTTCCAGCCACCGAGGGCCAGGGCGCCAAGCAACAGCGCCAGGGCGATGAAGATCACCGGGCGCATGCGCCTGGCGCGGGGTCGCGATGGCGGCGGCTCGCCAAGCGGCCCCCCGCCGCGCGTGGCGGACCGTGGCGCATCCAGCCCCCAGTAGGTGAGCACCGGTTCGTTATCGACCAGGTAGATGCAACGCGGGTGCGGATAGCACGCGGCCTGCCGAAGCAGCGCGGGCGTTGCCTGGTCCGCGCCGGGGTCCCGGTCATGGCCAGACAGGGCTTTGGCCTCGGGCGCGGCCTCGAGCTCATCGGCGAGTTGCCGGATACTGCGCAGTCGGTCGTCGACCAGCGCCAGGGCCCGCGCCTGCTCCGCGTCCGAGAGGGCATCGAAGGCGACCGGCTGGCCGGCCAGGTCGCTGTACCATTGCAGCCGCCCGGGTTGCCCGGCGTCGGCCTGCGGGCGCGCCAACAGCGACGCGGTGGCCGCGGGCAGATGACGGCGCAGGCGCGCGCGGATCGCGTCCACCTGATGCCAAAGCGGCTCGGCATCGCGCGTGGCCCGGGCAAGGTCCGGGTAGAACAAGCTCGCGACGCGCGTCGTGTCCATGGTCTCGATCCTCGGTGCACGGCATCCGCCGATGGCTGCCGCGGGTATCCGCATCCAGGCCGTTTGCCGATGACCATTGTCCAAGGCGCGGGGGAGCCTTGGCCCAATGACAGCGAGCCGGTCCTCCTGGTATTTTATTCGGGGTTTGCCGACTTTCGAACAATGGCACCGGGGAAAAGGTCACGGGACATGACGAGACTACGCTTTGCCATCCTCGCCCTGCTCTTGGTCGGCACGCTCGGCAGCGCGGCAGGCGCATCCCGTGCGCCCTTGTTGCAACCCGGCAAGCAGACCCTCTACGAGCGCGTGCTCACACGCCCCGGGGCCGAACTGCTGCAACAACCCGGCGCCGGCCGGGGCACCCTCATCGACGCGTTCACCCGCTACTATGTCTATGGCGTGCGCGAGGTCGATACCCACCGCTGGCTCGAGGTGGGCGTGGACAGTAAGGGCACGGTGGCCGGGTGGGTGGATGCCGCATATACGGTGCCTTGGCGCCAGCAGCTCGCCGTCGCGTTCACGAACCCGGCCGCCCAGCGCGAACGGGCCCTGTTCTTCGACGCCTGGGACAGCCTGGAGGCCCTGATGCTGTCCGATGACCCGGCCGCGGCGGTGGCGCCGCTGACCAGCAAGATCGCGGCCGGTGGTCGCGATCCGCGCGTGCTGGCGATCGAGCCGGATCGGCACATCGACATCAACAGCAACTTCTATCTCTTGCCGATCCTCGACTACGAAGAGGTCTTTTCCGAGTCGGGCCATGTCCTGCGCGGCCTGAAAGTGGCGTCCGTGACCGCCACCGAGGCGTCGCCCACCCCCTCGCCCCCCTCCTCGCCAATCGGGCAGGACCCGGCGACCACGGCCGACACCCCGCACCCGACAACGACCCCGTCCGGCGAGGTCCGCAAGCTGCAGGGGTTCCGCGCCGCGGTGGTCTTCGTGATCGACTCCACCATCTCGATGCAGAAGTACATCGACGAGGCGCGCGATGCGGTGCACCAGGTCTATCAGCGCATCGAGCGTGCCGGCATGCTCGATCGGGTCTCCTTCGGCCTGGTGGCGTTTCGCGCCCGCAGCGCCGATCCGACACGGGACAAAGGGCTGGAGTATGTCGCGCGCATGTTCGTCAACCCGGATCAGGTCAGCTCCGCGGAGGGGTTTCTCGCCCAGGCCAGCGCGTTGACCGAGGCCAAGGTCACGACCGACCACTTCGACGAGGACCCTTATGCCGGCGTGAGTCTGGCGCTGGAGGAGATCCCCTGGCAACATTTCGGCGCGCGCTACCTGGTGCTGATCACCGATGCCGGCGCCTTGGAGGGAGACGACTCCAGCACCGGCCTGCGCGCCGAGCAGCTGCGCTCGGCGGCGGCGGCCGAGGGCGTCGGTCTGTTCGTGCTGCATCTGAAGACGCCACAAGGCAAGGGCGACCACGCCGCCGCGGAGACCCAATACCGCACCCTGGCGGCGAACCCGGCGATCCAGGACTCGCTGTACATCCCCGTGGAGACCGGCTCGCTGAAATCCTACACCAGGGCCGTCACGACACTGGCCGACAGCGTGGTGCACCAGATCGAACAGGCCGCCCGCGGCGAGCCGGCCCTGTCGCCGGCGTCGGAAACCCAGAGCGGACAAACCGCGACACCGGACGCGGGGAGCCCCCAAGCGGCCGAGACCGATGCCGAAACGCGGCGCATCCAACGCCTGACGCAGGCCATGGGTCACGCGATGCAGCTGGCCTATCTGGGTCGGACGGAGCGCACCAGGGCACCCCAGGTGTTCGAGGCCTGGATCAGCGACCGTGACCTGGCAAACCCCACCGTGCGCACCGTCGACGAGCGGGTCCTGCTGACCAAGGACCAGCTCAGCGACCTGCACAACATCCTCAGACAGGTGCTGGATGCGGCCAACGCGGGCATGCTCAAGCCCGACGCGTTCTTCGACAATCTGCGCTCGTTGGCGGCCCAGTACAGCCGCGACCCCAATCTGGCCACCCAGGCCGATGCCCAGTCCCTGGCCGACCTCGGGCTGCTTGGCGAATATCTCGAGGGGCTGCCCTACCAGAGCGATGTGATGCGGGTGGACCTGGATACCTGGTCGCGCTGGGGCACACAGCGCCAGCTCGATTTCGTGAACCGCGTCAAATCCAAGCTCAGGCTCTACGAGCGCTACAACGCGGACACCGCGCGCTGGGTCAGCCTGGCCGCGGGCAGCCCACCGGGCGAACACGTCTACCCGGTGCCATTGCAGGATCTCCCCTGACCTCAACGGGCCCGGCGAGACAGCAGGTCATCATCCTGGGAACGGCGGTTGACCGCTATGCACGTGACGCAAGCTACTGTATTCATTGTGTTCAAATGGTTTCCGCCAGCTCACCTCATCGGTGAAGAGCGCGACGCCCCCCATGGCACACACCGCGTGGCGCCTGGCC
>JAXGTD010000050.1:0-26099 GCA_040775095.1 Chromatiaceae bacterium
CGCCGTTCGAGGTCGCGCTGCTGCCGATGAAGCTGAACAAGTCCTACCGGGTGCGCGAGGTGGTCGAAGACCTCTATGCGCGGCTGCGGGCGGTCGGTATCGAGGTGCTCCTCGACGACCGCGATGTCCGTCCTGGCTTCATGTTCGCGGATATGGAGCTGATCGGCATCCCGCACCGGGTCGTCGTCGGCGACAAGCACCTCGACGACGCCAGGGTCGAGTACAAGGGACGCGGTGACGCCGAGATGCAATTGATCCCCATCGATGAGATCGTGCCCTTCCTGGAGCGCAAGCTGGCGGGCTGAGCCGCGCGGGGCGCGTGGCGAGAGATCGTTGTAGAGCGCCGCCGCGGTGCCTCGAAACTGGCCCTCGCGGGCCTGATATTGGATTTCGGCGACTTCCGCTCCGCCAGGAGACGGCCCGCCGGTACGAGTACGCTGCCGGCGTGCCCAATCACGAAGAAGGAATGCAAACCCCATGAGCAGAATCGAGAGCCTCGACCGCGAACAGTTGCTCGCCTGCGGGCACGGCGAGATGTTTGGCCCCGGCAATGCTCAGTTGCCCGTGCCCAACATGCTGATGATGGACCGGATCACGCGGATCTCCGATGCCGGAGGCAGTTACGGCAGGGGAGAGATCATCGCGGAGCTCGACATCCGCCCGGACCTCTGGTTCTTCGGTTGTCATTTTCCCGGTGATCCGGTCATGCCCGGTTGCCTGGGGCTCGATGCGATGTGGCAGATCGTGGGCTTTTTCCTGGCCTGGATCGGTAACCCGGGCCATGGTCGTGCCCTCGGTGTCGGTGAGGTCAAGTTCAGCGGCCAGGTGCTGCCGACGGCATCGAAGGTGACCTACCACGTCTCCATCAAACGGGTCATCAGCCGCAAGCTGGTGCTCGGCATCGGGGATGGGGTGATGGATGTGGACGGCCGGGAGATCTACCGGGCCAAAGACTTGCGGGTCGGGCTGTTTACCTCGACGGAGGGTTTCTGACCCACACCGGCCGTGCCGCGGCGCACCGAAGATCGCCGATCCAGGCCCGGCCGTGTGGACCATGGATGGGCGCATTGGCCCCCTTCACCCCGGGTCGCACCCGACGGGCGTGGGGTGCGCTCGACCCGCCGCGCCCACGCGCGGCATGGCTCGTCAGTCGAGCCGTGTGACGTCGATCTCCGTTTGCTGGGAGGTGATCTCGCCCTCGCCTTTGAAGCTCTGCCGTTGGCCGATCACGTCGTGGGCATCGCGGCCGATCCCCAGGCGGATGTAGGTCTCGTCCGCGAGCAGACCCTGCGCGGCGTCAAAGCCGCGCCAGCCGCCGCCGGGGACCAGTACCTCCGTCCAGCAATGGCGCGTCTGGGGGCGGGGTTGGGCGTCTTCGCCATCCTCGTCGTCCGGGTCGAAATAGGCCGCGTCGAGGTACCCGGTGACGCAGCGGGCGGGGATCTGCCAGGAACGCACGATTGCCACCAGCAGATGGGACAGCTCGGCGCAGTTGCCGACGCGGGCCTCGAGCAGCTCGGCCAGGGGCGCCGCCCCCGGGCGCTCCGGGTCGTGGGTAAAGCCGTCGCCGATCCAGGCGAGTGCCTCTTGAACCTGGGTCAACAGGGGTACACCCGGTCGCCAGGCGGGGGTCGGTGGCGCGGCCGAATCGCCGGATTTGCCCTCGTCCGGGCCTGTCGCTATCAGCTCCGGCGTCAGTGGGCTGCGGTGCAGCACAAAATCCCACAAGCGCGGCGCCTGCCGCAGGCTGTCGGCGATCCATTCAGCCTCGCGAGCCGGGGCGACCGGCTCGAACGCGAACGGGTTGCTGAGCAGGGTCTCGACCTCGGTGCTCAGGTGCACCACCAGGCGGTCGTGCGCGCCGAGCAATGCCCCGCTATGGATCTCGTTGCCGAAGCAGTCGCGGTGGGATGTCAGCTCGGTGGCGGGCTCGACCGAGACCTCGAGGCGCTGCAGCCGCTGGCTTGAGTCGTTCCAGGGGGCGACCCGGTACTCGAAGTGATGCTCACGCACGGGGGCGGTGAAGACCGTGCGGTCGGTGCGCTCGATTCGGTATCTCACGCCGCGTCCCCCGTCACCTTGGCCGCCACGTGCGGCTCGCTGACCTGCATGTCGCCCATGTGGGCCTCGAAGTAGTCCGCCTGCAAGGCGCTGGTCAGGTCCGCGAGCAGGGCCAGGAAGTCATCGAGGTATTCGTGCAGGCCCTGGTCGAGCACGGCGCGCGGGGAGGTGCCATCGAGGTGAGCGCGCAGCGCGGCCAGCCGCTCGGAGGCGGCACCGTCGGCAACCAGCCCGATCCGGTCGAGCGCGCGGTCGAGTCCGTCGACGCAGTAGCGCAGCGAGCGGGGGAAGTCGCGGTCGAGCAGCACGAACTCGACCACGTCAATGGGGCGGATGCCGCTGTGGTACTTGCGCCGGTAGGACTCGAAGCCCGACAGCGACTTGAGCAGCGCGCCCCATTGGTAGAAGTCCAGCGGCGAGCCCACCATGGTCAGGTCGGGGAGCAGCAGGTGGTAGCGCACGTCGAGGATGCGCGCGGTCATGTCGGCGCGCTCCTGCAGGGACCCCAGCTGGGTGAACCCGTAGGCCTCGCCGCGCATCATGGTGCTTTGCGCGAGGCCGAAGAACAGTGCGACCTCGCGGTGGACGTAGGCATAGAACTCGGCCGCGCGCCAGGGCTGGAGCTTGGTCTTCAGATGGCGGTCGGTGGACAGCCAGAACTCGTTGATCGCCTCCCACATCTCTTGCGAGATGCGGTCGCGCACCACGCGCGCGTTCTCGCGCGCGAGCCGCAGGCTGTTGTAGAGGGAGCCGCTGTAGTCCTTGTCCTGGGTCAGCAGGTGGATCACCCGCTGCACCGTGACCTTGCCGTCCGGGTGGCGTTCCAGATAGGTGTCATCGGCCCCGACGATGGTCAGCAGCGGGGTCCACTGCATCTCTTCGGTGGCGCCCTCGTCGGCCTCCAGCATGAATACGACGTTGATGTCGAGGATGCGCGCGGTGTCGTCCGCCCGTTCGAGGTTGCGCGCCATCCAGTAGAGTGATTCTCCGATACGGCTCAGCATGGCGGTCAACCGGCCAGGACCCAGGTGTCTTTGCTACCGCCACCCTGCGAGGAGTTGACCACGAGCGAGCCCTTTGTCATCGCCACCCGGGTCAGGCCGCCGGGGACGACGTCGATGTCGCGTCCGTAGATGATGAACGGGCGCAGGTCGAGGTGGCGTGACTCCAGCTCGCCGTCGAGGTAGCAGATGTGGCGCGAGAGCTGCACCACGGGCTGTGCGATGTAGTTGCGCGGGTCTGCCTCGATCTTGCGCGCGAACTCGGCGCGTTGCGCCTGGGTGGAGCTGGGCCCCATCAGCATGCCGTAGCCGCCGGACTCCGCGACCGCCTTGACGACCATGCGCTCCAGGTTGTCGAGGACATAGGCGCGGTCGTTGGGATCCGTCATCTGGTAGGTGGGCACGTTCTGCAGGATCGGGGCCTCGCCCAGATAGTAACGGATGATATCGGGCACATAGGCGTACACCGCCTTGTCGTCGGCGATACCGGCGCCGGGCGCGTTCACCAGCGCGACGTTGCCCGCGCGCCAGGCATTGATGACGCCGGCGACCCCGAGGGCCGAGTCGGGGCGGAACACCAGTGGGTCGAGGAAGTCGTCGTCGACACGGCGGTAGATCACGTCGACCTGGTTGAGCCCGTGGGTGGTCTTCAGATAGACCTTGTTGTCCTTGCAGACCAGGTCGCGGCCCTCGGCGAGCTCCACGCCCATCTCTTTGGCCAGGAAGGTGTGCTCGAAGTAGGCCGAGTTGTAGATGCCGGGCGTCAACACCACGATGTTGGCGCGGTCGTTTCCCCGCGGCGACAGGTAGCGCAGCGCCTGCAGCAGCAGCGCGGGATAGTGCTCCACGCGGCGCACGCGGTAGCGGGCGAAGAACTCCGGCAGGATGCGTCGCTCCACGACCCGGTTCTCGATCATGTACGACACCCCGGAGGGCGTGCGCAGGTTGTCCTCAAGGACCAGGTAACGGCCGTCCTCGTCGCGGATGAGGTCGACGCCGCTGATATGGGTGTAGATGTCGTGGGGCGCGTCGATGTCCATGATCTCGCGGCGGAAGTCCTTGCCGCGGTAGATCAGCTCCGGCGGGATGACGCCGTCTTTGAAGATGCGCTGACCGTGGTAGATGTCCTTGAGGAAGAGGTTCAGCGCGCGGATGCGCTGTTTCAGGCCGGCCTCGATATGCGCCCATTCCGCCGCCGTGATGATGCGCGGCAGGATGTCGAAGGGCCAGACGCGCTCGATGCCCTCGTCCTGGTTGGAGTAGACGGTGAAGGTCACGCCTTCGGTGTGCAGCGTCAGGTGCGCCTCGCGGGCCTTGTCGCCAAGCACGTGCTGACCGCTGGTCTGGATGTGCTCCCACATCGGAAGGTAGTGATCGCGCGGGCGAAAATCGTCCTGGTAGAACTCGTGATAGGCCATGGCCGGATCCGTCTGGACCCCGCCGACAGAGCGCACCGCCGCCTGACGCATCGCGCCGGGACGCATGGACTGGAATTGACCGCCGCCCGCTAAGAATTGGCGAATCATGATCGGTGGCCCTCGTGGCGTCTCGAAAGTTTTCAAACTCTAAGCAGGAAACGGGCCAGTGACGATTGATAATCCGCATTGCCGCATCGGAACGGGCCGCCGCCGACAGCGAGGGCGGCCGGCTGCACCGAGATCGGGCGCGGCGGCGGCGGGGGTGGTCCGTTTCTGTGCGCGGGGTTGCCCGCTTTGCGACGCGGCCTGCTCACCGCCTCGCCAGAAGTGGGTGCAGGCCGGCGCGGCTGGCGTCTCCTCGCCGGCCCCGTTGTCTGCACCGGTTGGACGCGGCGGCAGCGTCCCATCGGCCTGAATGCACCTGAAAGGGGCGTTGGCTCGGCCGTCCAAAAATGCCGGAACGCTTCTTGCTGATCGCTGTTAACCTACGGCCAAATCATGCCCCTTTTGTTCGTCGTTTCGGAGTCTGGCTGCCCATGTCGATCCTTGTCGCCATCAATCACAAGACCGAATACCACTTTGATCGCCCGATTGGTCTGGGCCCACACACGATCCGCCTGCGACCGGCGGCGCACTGCCGCACGCCGATCCGCTCCTACTCGCTGCACATCGAGCCGGAGCAGCACTTCATCAACTGGCAGCAGGATCCGTTCGGCAACTATCTCGCCCGCCTGGTGTTCCCCGAAAAGACCAAGAAGCTGTCCGTCGAGGTCGACGTCATCGCCGAGATGATCACGATCAACCCGTTCGACTTCTTCGTCGACGAGTACGCCTACAAGTATCCGTTCAGCTACGATCCCCAGTTGGTCAAGGAGCTCTCCCCGTATCTGGAGCTGAAAGAAAACGGGCCGCTGCTGAGCGAGTGGCTCGCGGCGGTGGACCGCGGCTCGCGCGAGATCGTCTACTTCCTCGTCGATCTCAACAAACGCCTGCAGGAAGACATCGGCTACGTGATCCGCATGGAGCCGGGTATCCAGACCTGCGAGGAGACGCTGCGCCTGCGCAAGGGCTCGTGCCGGGACACCGGCTGGCTGCTGGTACAGATCCTTCGGCATCTGGGCCTGGCGGCGCGCTTCGTCTCCGGGTATCTGGTGCAGCTGACCGCCGACGTGAAGGCCCTGGACGGCCCCAGCGGCCCCGAGCAGGACTTTACCGACCTGCATGCCTGGGCCGAGGTCTACGTGCCCGGCGCCGGCTGGATCGGTCTGGACCCGACCTCCGGGCTGTTCGCCGGCGAGGGCCACATCCCGCTGGCCTGCACGCCGGACCCGATCTCCGCGGCGCCGATCACCGGCGTCACCGACAAGTGCGACGTCAACTTCTACTTCCACAACCGTGTCAAGCGCATCCACGAGGACCCGCGCGTCACCAAGCCTTACACCGAGGAGCAGTGGCGTGCCATCGAGTCGCTGGGCCATGCCGTGGATGCGGAGCTGGCCGACAACGACGTGCGCCTGACCATGGGCGGGGAGCCGACCTTCGTCTCGATCGATGACATGGACGGCGCGGAGTGGAACATCGCGGCGCTGGGTCCGACCAAGAAGGCGCTCGCCGAAGACCTTCTGTTGCGGCTCAAGCGCCATCTCGCGCCCGAGGGGCTGCTGCACATCGGTCAGGGAAAATGGTATCCGGGCGAGCAGCTGCCGCGCTGGGCGCTGGCCTGCTATTGGCGCAAGGACGGCGAGCCCGTCTGGCAGGACGACACCCTGCTCGGCAACGAGCGCGATGACTACGGGCATGGACCGGAGGAGGCGCGGGTGTTCGTCGAGACCCTCGCGCGCAAGCTCGGGGTGCGTCCGGAGCATGCTCAGCCGGCCCACGAGGACGTGTTCTATTATCTGTGGCGGGAGGCCCGCCTGCCGGTCAACGTCGACCCGCTCGACAGCAAGCTCAAGGACCCCATCGAGCGTCAGCGCCTCGCGCGGGTCTTTGGCCAGGGGCTCGATCGCGTTGCCGGTTACGCGCTGCCGTTGCGCTGGGCGGGGCTGACGCTGGGGGCCCAAGGGGGCGGTGGCTGGGTCAGCGGACGCTGGTCGCTGCGTGACGGGAACCTGTTCCTGGTCCCCGGTGACTCGCCGATGGGCTTTCGCCTGCCGCTGGACGCGCTGCCCTACGTGCCCGACGGGCAACTCGACACCCACCCGGAGCGCGACCCGTTCGAGCCGGTCTCTCCGCTGCCCACGCGCTACGACGACATCAGCCACGACCGCACGCGCGGGCGCTTTGGGCGCATCGTCGAGACCGACGAGAGGCGTCAGGCCCTGCACGAGCAGGGCTCCGACCCCGGCGCCATGGCCCAGCGCTACGGCCGAGCCGAAGACGTCGAGGACACCCGGCAACCGCTGACCGAACAGCACGTGCTGCCCGACGACTATCCGGCGAATCTGGTGCGCACCGCGCTGTGCATCGAGCCGCGCGAGGGCCGGCTGTACTGCTTCATGCCACCGCTAACGCATCTGGAGCACTGGCTGGACCTGGTTGCCTGCCTGGAGGCGAGCGCCGCCGAGACCGGCTTGAAGATCATCGTCGAGGGCTACGAGCCGCCGCGCGACTTCCGGCTGCAGAAGCTTGCGGTGACCCCGGACCCGGGTGTGATCGAGGTCAATGTGCACCCGGCCTCGAGCTGGGATGACCTGGTGCGCGATACCAGCATGCTCTACGAGGAGGCACGCCAGGCGCGACTCGGCACGGAGAAGTTCATGCTCGATGGCCGCCACACCGGCACCGGCGGCGGCAACCATGTCACCCTTGGCGGGCCGACCCCCGCGGACAGTCCTCTGTTGCGCCGGCCAGACCTGCTCCAGAGCCTGATCACCTATTGGCAGCACCACCCGAGCCTGTCCTATCTCTTCTCCGGGACCTTCATCGGGCCCACCAGCCAGGCGCCGCGTGTCGACGAGGCCCGCGACGACAGCCTCTATGAGCTCGCCATCGCGTTCCAGCAGATGCCCTCCGGCCAGGTCACCCAGCCCTGGGTGGTGGATCGGGTGCTGCGAAACCTGCTGGTGGACGTGACCGGGAACACCCATCGCACCGAGTTCTGCATCGACAAGCTCTACTCGCCGGACAGCGCCTCGGGCCGACAGGGCCTGGTGGAGTTCCGCGCCTTCGAGATGCCGCCGCACGCGCGCATGAGCCTGGCGCAGATGCTGCTGTTGCGCACGCTGGTGGCGCGCTTTTGGAAGCAGCCCTACACCCGAGCGCCGATCCGCTGGGGCACGGAGCTGCATGACCGGTTCCTGCTGCCGCACTTCGTCCGGCAGGATTTCGAAGACGTGATCTGCGACCTGCGACGCGCCGGCTATCCGTTCGATCCTGCCTGGTTCGATCCCTTCTTCGAGTTCCGCTTCCCGCATTACGGGGATCTCGTCAGTGCCAACGGGATCTCGATGGAGTTGCGCGCGGCCATCGAGCCCTGGCACGTGCTCGGCGAGGAGGTCACCGCCCAGGGCACCGCGCGTTTCGTGGACTCCGCGGTGGAGCGCATGCAGGTGAAGGTCAACGGCCTGACCGAGGCCCGCCATGTGTTGACCTGCAATGGCCGGCGCGTCCCGCTGCGTCCGACCGGGCGCAAGGGCGAATGCGTGGCCGGCATTCGATTCAAGGCATGGAGTCCGCCCTCGGGTCTGCACCCGACCATCCCATCGCACAGCCCGTTGGTGTTCGACATCGTCGACTGCTGGAATCGCGCCAGCCTCGGCGGGTGCAGCTACTACGTGTCGCACCCGGGCGGGCGCAGCGAGGACAATTTCCCGGTCAACGCCTATGCGGCCGAGGGGCGCCGGATCGCCCGCTTCCGGCTCATGGGGCACACCCCGGGAGACATCGACCCGCCCCCCGAGGAGCCGGCCGGCGAGCACCCC
Source organism: Chromatiaceae bacterium (assembly GCA_040775095.1). Lineage (GTDB taxonomy): Bacteria > Pseudomonadota > Gammaproteobacteria > Chromatiales > Chromatiaceae > JAXGTD01. Next base: position 8,404 of record JAXGTD010000050.1, read on the forward strand.
TATACGCTGGATCTTCGCTATAAGCCAGGGTGCTGAGGGCGTCGCCGCCCGCGTGGGTCCGGCCCGGCGCCGTCCGGTAAGACCCGCCGGGCGGCGCCGGGCCGGGGATGTGCATCGTCGCTACTTGAAGTTTCTGGTAGATTACCCAAAGCTCGCTGGAGAAGGCCGCGTCGACGGTGTGCGCCCATGTCATTGATTTGCCGTGGGTGTCAGCGCGTGGGCCCTTCACCCTTTCGTCCGCGACTTGCTCTGGCACCGCCTGGCGGGCCCGCACCTTATTTTTCGGGAGTATTCAATGGCACGTATCACCGTCGAGGATTGTCTCGACCACGTCGACAACCGTTTCGATCTCGTCCTGATCGCGTCCAAGCGTGCGCGCCAGCTCGCCAATGGTGTCGAGCCGCTCCTGCCATGGGAGAAGGACAAGCCCACCGTGATGGCCCTGCGCGAGATCGCCGACGGGCTGGTACGCCCGGAGACCCTGGTCGAGGGTGAGCGTGCCGCCGCCGATGCGGCCCAGGCCCTGGAGCGGGCGTTGGCCGAGGAGTTTGCGGTTCAGCAAGAGAAAGAGGACTAGCGGCCGGCCCCTTCGCCGATCCCGGCCCGAGTCGCCTTCGATCCACGCGCCGATGCCATGACCGCCGCCGCGCCCGTCATCGAACCCCCAGGAGCCTCGCTCGAGGAGCCGCGATTCCTGATCAGCGATCTGTGCGCCTATCTCGAGTCTTATCTGCCGCCGGAGCAGGTCAGCGAGGTCTACGGGGCCTATCTGTTCAGCGCCGAGGCGCACCATGGCCAGCAGCGCATGACCGGCGAGCCCTACATCTATCATCCGGTCGCGGTGGCGCGCATCCTGGCCGAGATGCGCATGGACCACAAGTGCCTGATCGCCGCGATCCTGCACGACGTCATCGAGGACACCCCGATGGCCAAGGAGCAGATTGTCCAGGCATTCGGCGAAGAGGTCGCCGAGCTGGTGGACGGCGTCAGCAAGCTCACCCAGATCGATTTCAAGTCCCGCGCCGAGGCGCAGGCGGCCAACTTCCGCAAGATGATGCTGGCGATGACGCGCGATATCCGCGTCATCCTGATCAAGCTCGCGGATCGGCTACACAACATGCGCACGCTGGGCATCATGAAGTTCTCCAAGCGCCGGCGCATCTCGCGCGAGACGCTCGAGATCTATGCCCCGATCGCCAATCGGCTCGGCATCAACAGCATGCGTCTGGAGCTCGAGGACCTCGGCTTTCGGCACCACTGGCCGTGGCGCTATCAGGTGCTGGAGACCGCGGTACGCAACGCGCGCTGTCATCAAAGGGAGGTCGTCGCCACGGTTGAGACCGCGATCCGGCGGCGTCTGCAGCAGGAGGACATCAATGGCGACGTGTCCGGCCGCGAGAAGCACCTCTACAGCATCTACCGCAAGATGGAGGACAAGGCGCGGGCCTTTCGCGACCTGGTCGATGTCTACGCGTTCCGCGTCATCGTCGATCGCGTCGACACCTGTTACCGGGTGCTTGGCCTGGTGCACAACCTCTACCGGCCCGTGCCCGGACGCTTCAAGGACTACATCGCGATCCCGAAATCCAACGCGTACCAGTCGCTGCACACCGTGCTGCTCGGTCCGCAGGGTGTGCCGATCGAGATCCAGATCCGCACCGGCGATATGCAGCGCATCGCCGAGGCCGGCATCGCCGCGCATTGGCTGTACAAGTCGGGTCTTGAGGGGGGCAGTGCCCAGGCGTTCGCGCGGGACTGGCTGCAGAACCTGCTGGAGATGCAGAGGGACGCGGGCGACTCACAGGAGTTCCTGGAGCACGTCAAGGTCGATCTGTTCCCGGACGAGGTCTACGTGTTCACGCCCAAGGGCCGGATCCTGGTCCTGCCCAAGGGTTCCACGGTCGTGGACTTCGCCTATGCCATCCATTCCGACGTTGGCAACACCTGTGTCGCCGCCCGGATCGACCGGCGCCTGGCCCCGCTGCGCGCCGTGCTCAGCAGCGGTCAGACGGTGGAGATCATCAACGCGCCGGGGGCCAAGCCCAATGCGGCCTGGCTGAGCTTCGTCGTGACCGGTAAGGCGCGTGCGAATATCCGCGGCTATCTGAAAAACCTCCAGCAGCGTGAGGCAGAGGCATTGGGGCGGCGCATGCTCACCGGCGAGCTGGCCGCCTTCGACCTGGATCTGGAGCGCATTGGCGAGGAGCGCCTGGCAAGCTATGCCACGAAGAATGGCCTGGCCGGCGCGCAGCAGCTGTTCGTCGAGATCGGGCTCGGGAACCGGATGCCGGTGTTGGTGGCGCGGCGCCTGGCCGGCGCCGCGGGCGTTGGTGAGCAGGCCCTGGAGCAGGTGGCGCAGGAGGAGGGGAGCGCGCGGCGCCTGGCGATCCGCGGCACCGAGGGTATGGTGGTCAATTTCGCACGCTGTTGTCGACCAATTCCAGGCGATGGCATCGTCGGACTGTTCAGCCCGGGCAAGGGGATCGTGGTGCACCGCAGCGACTGCCGTAACCTGGGCGATTTTCACGCCAAGCGCGACAAGTGGCTGGACGTCGAGTGGGCCGAGGACACGAACGCCGAGTTTGCGACCGAGATCCGCGTCGAGGTGGGCAACCGGCGCGGCGCCCTGGCGACCATCGCCGCGGCCATCGCCGATCAGGGCTGCAACATCGAGAATGTCCAGTCGCGCGAGAAGGATGGCATGACATCGACGCTGGATTTCCTGCTCAATGTCAGGGGGCGCGACCAGCTCGCGGCGATCATGCGCCGGTTACGGCAGATCCCGCTGGTCGTGCGCATCACGCGCTTGTCGCGTTGATCACCCCGATCCGTGCCCGGCCGGGCATTCCGGGTTGTATCCCGGGTTATTTGGCTACACCTTTCTGATCTGATGCCAAGCGCGCGACCCTGCGCCGGCGAAAACATCGGACTTCGCACCATGACCGAGCTCACGATCGAGGAGCGCCTCTCATTCACCCGTCGCACCATGAATCTGGTCGAGGGCTGGGGACTGGGGGCAAAGGACATCATTGCCCTGCTTCAGCTTCCGGACAGTGTCAAGGCGCGTAATCTCTCGCGCTTCCGCGATGAAGAACCGTTTCCGGACGAGGCCGTGGTGAACCGGCGCGTCGCCTATCTGCTGCGCATCGAGGAGGCGCTGCATACCTATTTCCCGCGCAATCCCGAGATGCGCAACCATTGGGTCAAGCGCGGAAACAAGCAGTTCGGCCGCAAGGCGCCGGTCGCGGTCATGATCGAGGACGGTGAGAGTGGGCTGATTGCGGTGCTCTCGCACCTGGACTGCACCTTCGCCTGGGATCTGACCGGCTCGAAGAGCGAATACAGCACCTCCTGAGCAGCGCGCGCGTCGCTGACCCGATTCAGCGCTACGGTGGCGTTTGGAGGTTCACCGGCTTGTCATCGTATCTGCGTTGGTTCGTCAAGATCCTGGTCTAACATATTAGGCGGCCGAAGAAATCCATCGATCAGGGAACCATGATGAACGTCGACCGCCGATACAGCGCCCGACACCGAGTCGATCTCGCTGTCTATATCCGTTACCGCAAGCGTCGCTTCCTGGCTGCCCGCGCCCGCGAGCTGTCTGTCGGGGGTATGTCGCTGGCGGTGCAATCGCTGACCCTGCCCGTGGGCACGCCGGTGGAGTTGGAATGCCTCGGCCTCGGCCGCGACTGGCTCCTCCCCGCGGTCGTGGTCCATGGCGACAGCAGCGGGATCGGCGTGATGTTCCGCGATCCCCAGCCGGGGTTGTTCAACGAGCTGACCCGGCATCCCGCCCCCGCCCTGCCGCCGCGCGCCGATCAGGGCGCCCCGCTCGAGACATCGTCCGGACCAGGCTGAGCCCGGCCCCAACTATTGATAGACCGCCTCCGGCAGCCAGGTCGCGAGTTGCGGAAACAGTGCCAGCGCGCCCAGCATCAACAGCTGGATCAGGATGAACGGGGCGACACCGCGGTAGATCTGTCCCGTCGTGACCTCGGCGGGCGCGACACCGCGAAGATAGAACAGCGAGAAGCCGAACGGCGGCGTCAGGAACGAGGTCTGCAGGTTGATCGCGATCATCACCCCGAGCCAGACCGGATCGAGCCCCATGGCCAGCAGCACCGGGCCGACGATGGGCACGACGACGAAGGTGATCTCGATGAAGTCGAGGATGAATCCGAGCAGGAACATCACCAGCATCACCAGCGCGACCGCGCCGAATGTCCCGCCGGGCAGGCCGGTCAGGAAATCGGTGACCATCTCGTCACCCTCGAAGCCGCGAAAGACCAGCGAAAAGATGGCCGCGCCAACGAAGATGAAGAACACCATGCTGGTCACGATGGTGGTCTGGCGCACCACGGCGCGCAGCGTTTCCAGGTTCAGCTGACGTTGAAGCGCGGCCAGGAGCAGCGCCCCGACGGCCCCGACGGACGCCGCCTCGGTTGGGGTTGCGATGCCATAGAGGATGGAGCCCAGCACCGCGATGATCAGGGCCAGCGGCGGCATCAAGACGCGCAGCACCCGGAGCCAGAAGCGGGCGTCGTGGACCGGGCGCTCGTCGGCTGGGATTGCCGGTACCGCGTTGGGTCGAAGCACCGCCAGGGCCAGGATGTACGTGATATAGGCCAGCACGAGGATCAGGCCGGGCAGCAGCGCGCCGACGAACAGGTCGCCGACCGAGACCGTCTCCGGCGACCAGACGCCCATCTCGAGCTGTGCCTGCTGATACGACGAGGAGAGCACGTCGCCGAGCAGGACCAGCACGATGGACGGAGGGATGATCTGACCAAGCGTGCCCGAGGCGCAGATGGTGCCGGCGGCAACGCTGGGGGAGTAGTTGCGCCGGAGCATGGTGGGCAGTGAGAGCAGACCCATGGTGACCACGGTCGCGCCGACGATGCCGGTGCTGGCCGCGAGCAACATGCCGACGATGGTCACCGAGATGCCAAGCCCGCCGCGCATCGGGCCGAACAGCATGGACATGGTATCGAGCAGGTTCTCGGCCACGCGCGAGCGCTCCAGCATCACGCCCATGAAGACGAACAGCGGCACCGCGATCAGCGTCTCATTGGTCATCACGCCGTACAGGCGGTTGGGCAGTGCCTCGACGAAGGCGTGGTCGAAGAGGCCGAATGCCTCGCCGACGAACGCGAACAGCAGCGCGGTCCCCCCCAGCGACAACGCGACCGGGTAGCCCAGCAGGAGTACCGCGCCGACCACGGCAAACAACAGCAGCGGTATCAGCTCAGCCATTGGTGTGTGTCTCCGGTCCGGGCACGTGCTGCCCCCCCGCTTCCTGTCTGTCGGGTAGGGCACTGGGCACGCCGGCCAGGAACAGGCCGTTGCGAAGCACCCAAACCAGCCCCTGTAACATGACCAACGCCGGCATGAGCAGGATCAGGCTCTTCAACAGCCACACCGCCGGGAGGCCACCGGCCTCGCGGGAGGCCTCGTTGATCGACCAGGACTCCACCACGTATCCCCAGCCTGACGCGAAGATGAACCCACACACCGGGATGAGCAGCAGCAAGGTCCCCAACAGGTCCACCCAGGCGCGGCCGCGGTCGGAGAAACCCTGATAGAAGATATCGACGCGGACGTGGCCGTTCTGGCGGAGGGTATAGGCGGCGCCGAGCATGAACAGGGTCGCATGCATGTAGGTCACAGACTCCTGCATCGCGATCCAGCCCAGATCGAAGGCGTAGCGCAGCACCACGACGAGGAAGGTGACCAGCACCATGATCAGCGACAACCACGCGACCCCGCGACCAATATACTCATTGATCGCGTCCAGCCCGGTGGCGAGCCTCAGCAGCGCGCCCGCGACGCGTGAGTCATGTGGCGGCATGGCCTGCCCCGGGGTGAAGCACGCCGCTTCCCGTGCCGGCCGGCGCAACAGGGTGCCGCACGGGTCGACGGGTGAACCTCACCAGCTGAAGATCTCCCATTGGGGCACGGCCAGCGCGGGCGGGCGCTGATCCTGGACATCGAGCTTGCCGTCGCCATTGGTGTCGAGCAGGTAGTACGGTGGGCCGGCGATGGGATCGATCTTGACCATGTAGAGCTGGCCCTTGACGCGATACTCGTAGATCACCTCGTTCTCGGTCTCGATGATGGTGACCTCCGGCTCGATGGCGCCGTCCGGGGTCGGTACGGATGGCACGGCCGGGACGTCCAGGAGGTCATCGCTCTCGGCGGGCTGTGCCGCCACGTTCAAGGGCATGAGCGCGAACAGGGAGGCGGCAAGTAGAAGTCTCATCGGCGTGGCATCCTAAACGACGAAAGGCGGTTAGTTTAGTACGGATATCCCCGGCTTTGCTCGGCCGGATGCCCCGGGGCCGGGATATGCGCCCCGCGCCCGGCCCGCCGGGGCCTGGAAAACCCACGCGGTACCCGTCCATGGGGAGCGCGTGTCGGTAGTTGGTGGCACATCTTCGGCTGACCCCGTTCCGGGATGGCGCCATACGAACCCGCTTGCGACAATCGGCTAAGATGCCGGGTCATGAATCCGCTCGCCGAGACCAATCAGGGATCGACCCGCGAATGCGGGGCGGGAACCCGCAAGCCGCCCAAGTCGCTGCTGCGCCAGGTGGGTCGGGCGCTCGCCGACCACGCCATGATCCGCGATGGCGATCGCGTGCTGCTTGGGGTATCCGGCGGAAAGGACTCGCTCTCGCTGCTCGCGATCCTGCGGCACCTGCAAACCTATGCCCCTGTCCGTTTCGAGCTCGCGGTGTTGACGGTCGATCCTGACGTGCCGGGCTTCGAGCCGCAAACGCTTCAGGGCTGGTACGACGCCCTCGGCGTGCCCTGGTTTTACGCGCGGCAGCGTATCATGGAGCAGGCCAAGGCCAATATGGATGGCGACTCGTTCTGCGCCTACTGCGCGCGCATGAAGCGCGGGATCATGTATCGCTATTGCCGCGAGCAGGGCTACAACGTGCTCGCCCTCGCGCAGCACCTCGACGACCTGGCCGAGAGCCTGCTGATGTCGATCTTCCACGGTGGCCAGTTGCGCACCATGAAGGCGCATTACCGTAACGACGCGGGCGACGTGCGCGTCATTCGTCCACTGGTCTACTGTCGTGAGCGTCAGACCGCGGCCTTCGCCCGTGCCGCCGGATTGCCGGTCGTGCCCGACAGCTGTCCGGCGTGCTTCCAGATGCCGACCCGCCGCGAGCACATGAAGGCCCTGCTGGCGCGAGAGGAGGCGGACAATCCGCACCTGTTTGCGAACCTGCTCCATGCAATGCGTCCGCTGCTGACCGAGACGACACGGTCCTGAGGCCTGCCCCGGGGTCGGGCGCCCCTGGCCCGCACGGCGAACGCCTCTGACCGGGGTCTGCCGACTCTCGTCGCCGACTTTGGTGCTTGACGCGGCGATCTCCGAACCGAAATACCCGGCGCCTGATGGGTATAGTTCTGAAGTGTTATCTTTCTAACGTGGAGGGCGACATCGGGTCGGCCCTGATCCCCGGAGGATTGATTCGCCATGCGCATGTTCGATGCCGAGAAGCAGGTCGTGGTCGACCTGAAAGACGAGGGTAAGCTCGTCGCCGAGAAACAGTATCCGTCGTTTCGCGTGACGGCCCTGCGGCACCCGACCCTCGGTAAGCTCGTGATCGTCGAGGATGTCGATGGAAACGGGGCCGTGGTCGAGACAGAAGAGTAGATGGAGCCATGTGCCGGCCGCGACCCTGCCCCAATTTAATGCATAAGCACTCAACAGGGGCGACGACTTGGGTTAATCTTCTCCCTTTCGGTCAGCCCGTCGGAGTGCGGCCTTAGCAATGGACGTCGCAGATTTTGACCTCGAATTGCTCGTCCGCGGGGTGCTGCAGGTCCTGCTGCTATTGGGGTCCGCGGTCTTCTCCGGCTCGGAGACCGCGCTGTTTTCGCTGAGCCGAATCGATCTGCAGCAATTGCGGCATCGTCGTGATCCGCACTCCGAGAGCATCCACGCGATGCTCGATGAGCCGCGTCGGCTGATCATCTCCATCCTCTGCGGCAACGAGCTGGTGAACATCGCCTCCTCGGCGAATATGGCGGCGATCCTGCTCCTCACGTTCGGTCAGGACGCGGGGTGGATCAATATCCTGGTGATGGTTCCGCTGCTCCTGCTGGTTGGCGAGGTCACGCCCAAGACCATCGCGGTGAACCATCCGGTGGGTTTTGCGCAGCGGATCAGCGCACGCATCTTGCCGCGCTGGATCTATATCGTGACGCCGCTGCGCGAGGCGGTGCGCCAGATCGCCGACCGGGTGACCACGTTGCTGGTGGGTGAGGCCGTCGCGCGCGAGAACATCCTGCAACCCGACGAGCTCAAGACCCTGCTCGAGGAGGGAGAGCAGACCGGAATCATCGATGCCACCGAGCGGGTGCTGATCGACAATCTGCTGGAGGCGTCCGAGACCGACATCTCCCACATCATGACGCCCGGGCCGCGGCTGTGCCTGCTGGATGCCAATCAACCCGTGCGGGATCTGATCGAGACCTTCCGCCACTATCGCCATCCACGTGTGCCGGTGTACGCCGGGCACTGGGACAATGTCATCGGCTTCGTGCACTCCGAGGATGTGCTGCGCCTGGTGCGCGGCGGCGCGGATCTCGACGAGATGAAGATCGAGTCCATCCTGCGTCCGGCACATTTTCTTCCGCCGACGGTCAAGGTCGACGAGCTGTTCAAGTTCTTCGAAGAGCATCGGACCCGCGCCTGTATCGTGTTGGGGGAATTCGGCGAGGTGGTCGGCATTGTCACGATGAAGGACGTGCTGGCCTTCATCTTCGGCGAGCTGACGACCGACGTGCGGGGCAGCGAGGAATATGAACGCGACGACGAAGGCCACATCGTGCCCGGCTGGATGCGCCTGCTGGATTTCTACAGCCTGACGAACATCGATATCGACGACCCGGTAATGACCACCATCGGGGGACTGGCGTTCCGGTTGTTCGGCCGCCTGCCACAGGTCGGCGAGACGGTCGACTACGAGGGGTACCACTTCCAGGTCCTTGGTATCGATGGATTGCGCATCAGCCGGCTGCGGGTCTCCAAGACCAAGACATCTGCCGCGCCGGATGCCACGCCAGATACCACGCCCGATGCCGGTGCATCCTCGCCGGAGCGCAGCGTCCAGCCCCGGGGCGAAGACCGGGCGCCCGATGACGTGGATCGGCCCGCGGGGCTCGGGCAAGCGGCACCGAAGGCCGGGAAAAAACGCAAGCCCAAGCCGCCACCAGGCGCCGATGACGCCGAGGAGCTCGCCGCGACAGGGACGCAGCCCGGCGGTGATCCCGCGCGACGGGCGTCCGCGGAGCTGTCCGCTTCCAAGACCGGGGAGACTGTCTGATGGACTGGCCCGTCGAGCTGTTGATCATTCTGGTGTTTCTGGCGCTGAAGGCATTCTTCTCCGGCTCGGAGATTGCGATCGTCAACTCCGACAAGCTCAAGCTGCGCCACCGGGCGAAACAGGGTGACCGCAGCGCCGCGCTGCTGCTGAAGATGTTCCGCACCCCGGACGTGATCTTGGGCACCACGCTGGTAGGCACCAATCTCGCGACGGTGACGGTCTCCACGCTGGTTGCGCTGATCTGCATGGATCTGTTCGGCGACGTGGGCGACCTGATCTCCGTGCTGATCATGACGCCGTTTCTGCTCATCTTCGGTGAGGTGGTGCCCAAGAGCGTCTTTCAGCAGAAGGCCGAGGTGCTGGCGCCAATCGTCAGCCCGATCCTGCGGTTCTTCTCGTTCGTGTTCTACCCGGTGATCTTCATCTTCAGCCGGGTGGCGCGTTTTGCGACACGGCTGGTCGGCGGGGCCTCGACGCGCCAGAATCTGTTCATCACCCGCGAGGAGCTGCGCGTGCTGCTCGACGATGGCGATCCCACGGGCACGAGCGGCAAGGTCGATCGACAGAGTATTCGGCGCATCATCCGTTTCGCCGACACCACGGTTGGTCAGGCGATGATCCCGCTGGCGGACGTGGTCGGCTTCAACGAGATGCGCGGCACCGCGGATGCGGTGATCCTGGTACTCAAACACGGGTACAACCGCCTGCCCGTCTATCGCGGCAACATCACCAACCTGAAGGGCGTGTTGACCCTGAGCACCTGGGATCTCCTCGACGAGCATATCGACGACCGGCCGATCTCCGACTTCATCCAGCCGCCGCTGTATCTCAGCCCGCAGCAGACCATCGACCAGACCTTGCCGCTGTTGCAGGCGCGCTCCGACCACATGGGTATAGTCGTGGACGAGTTCGGCTCCGCGATCGGAATCCTGACCATGGAGGACGTGTTCGAGGAGGTGGTGGGCGATATCGACGTCGGCTACGACTTCGACGAGTATCATTCCAAACGTCAGTATTTTATCGAGAGTGACGGCGAGACGGCGTTCCGGATGAGCGGCCGCACGCCACTGTCGGAGATCAACGACGTGCTGCACATCAAGGTGCCACTGACCGAGGCCCACACCATCGGCGGCTTCGTCAGCGCCAGGCTCAGGCGCATCGCGCGCCCCGGGGATGCAATCGTGGAGGATGGCTACCGCTTTATTGCCGAGGAGGCCGACGATCGCACGGTGATCCGGGTTCGCGCCGAACAGGTGTAGTGCATGGCGCGTTAGCGCGCACCCAGCCGGCGGCATTTGATGACGGGTCGGGCCGATGGTCTGAGCGCCGCGGCGATTCGTTCACGCGGACCACTCAAGCCCAGACCAGCCACGCGAGGAGCACGCTATATTGAACAAGCTGACGACCAAGTTGCGCATTGGCGAGAAGATCGGTCTGGGCTTCGGCGTGATCGGGCTGGTCTTTCTCGGTGTGATCTGGTTCTACGATCTGACGCTGCGCGGCGTCGTGACGGACTATCAGGAGCTGAACGCCGTCTACGCGGCACGTCAGTCCTATGCCTTCGAGATCGAGAGTCGGCTCGCGGCCATGCGCGGTGCCGAAGAACGCTTCCTGTTGCGCCGCGAGCTCAGGTTTGCCGACGAGGCACGTCGTCAGATGGTGCGGTTGCAGGAGCAGATCGGGCGCCTGGCGGCCATCGATGGCGAGTCGCGCGCCAGCGCCGCTGAGATCGGTGCCCAGGCGCAGGACTTCATCTCCCGCTTCGAGGCCATCGTCGCGGCCTGGGAGAAGAGGGGACTGGACGAGGACTCCGGTCTGCAGGGGGCCTTCCGCGATGCGGTGCACGAGCTCGAGGCCCGGGCGGGAAACTACAATGTCGACCGCCCCTATCTGCTGCTATTGCAGATTCGCCGGAGTGAGAAGGATCTCGGTCTGCGCCGTGATCCGCAATACCGCGCCCGGGTCAATGGGCTGCTCGACGAGATGGCGTCCACGGTCGCCGCATCGGACCTGCCGGAGTCGGTGAAGCAGACCTTGGCGCGCGAGATTGCGACCTATCGCGTGGAGTTCGACGCCTATGCCGAGCTGGCGCTCGCCGAGCAAGACATCGGTGGCGGGAAAGGGCCATTCCGGGATGCCGCCCATCGCATCGAGGCGATCCTCTATTCCCACTATATCCCGGGCATGGAGACGCAGATTCTGCAACTGCGCCGGCGCGAAAAGGATTACCTGTTGCGCCGTGACGACCGCTACGTCGCGATGGTGAAGCAGATTGCCGGAGGGCTTCGCGACCAGGTGAACGCGTCGAACATCTCCGGTGAGGAGAAGGCCCAGCTCGGGGGGTTGCTGGACGCCTACGAACGCGATTTCCAGGCGCTGGTCGAGCAGGACCGGCACATCGCCCGGCTCACCGCCGAGATGGACGCGGCGGCGGCACGGATCACGCCGTTGGTCGAGGATAACCTCACCCAGGCCAAGGCCCTGGTCGACGAGATGAGCGCCCGCATTGCCGCGGCATCCGCCGACCGTGCGCGGCTGAGCCTGCTGATCGCTTTCGCCGCGACCGTGCTCGGCGCGCTGTTCGCTTTCCTGCTCACGGTGCGCATCGTCCGGCCGGTACGCGAGATGGCGGGGCTGCTCGAGCGCCTGACCCACGAGAACCCGACCGAGCGGATCGCCGCCGACCCCAGTGGCCGCGACGAGATCAATGCGATGGCGATCTCGCTGAATACGATGGCCGACCATAAGGCCACCTTTTTCAACTGGTGGCGCAGCTCGATGCAGGAGGCCATCGCGTTGCGTGACCTGCATGCCGGCGCGACCGACGGCGAGCGACTCGAGGCGGCCGAGGAGTTACGCACCGCCACGATGGCCAAGCTGCAGCAGATCAACGCGATTAAGGGACGTCTGTTGCGACTCGTGGAGCGGATCCGCTATCTGGCCGCGCGTACCCAGGGAGAGCATCCCGTACTGACCAGAGAGGACGGGGCACAGTTGCGCAACGCCGCGGAGGACATCGCCACGCTTGTCAGCGTCGTCGACGAGGCGTGACACCGGACCCCGCGCACCAGGGACGGGCTGGTGGAGACCGCGTTCCCGGTTCGCGGCCGGACCCGATGGCAGGGGGCATCGGATCGGGATCTGCCTGGATCGCCGCGCAATCGTAAACACCTGCCGCGTACAAGGCGATATGCTCGGGGGCGTCGTCCGCGTCCCTGGACGGCGCCATGTACCAACCTTCCCACCCTGTTGGCGCAACGCCCCCGATTCGGGTCGGCGTCGCGATCAGTGAGCACGGGCGCCGCTGCCTGGAATACGCCTGACGTCTTGCGTGGCAGACCGGCACGCGGTTGATCGCCGCCCATGTCGTCCATGAGACGGCCAGAGCCGCGGGCCGGTATCAACGCGTGAATGCGGCCCACGCGCTGCTGCCCGTCACGGAGACCGCGGCCCAGCTGCTCGCCGACCTGGTCGAGACATGCGCCCGTGAGCAGTCGGCCTGCGGAAGTGCCGATGTCCAGCGTCTCGTGGTGCCGGGGATTTCCGGCATGCGCATCGTCGAGATCGCACGGCATTTTGGTGTTGGATTCGTCGTGCCTGGCGCGGGTAGACCCCGGCCCGCGTGGGATCTCGTCCACCGGTCGCCCAACGTCGGGTCGGTATCTGATCCGCGCGGAAGCGGGTGGCGCCCGGCGCTCGCGGCGTGGAATGCCGCAGCATCACCCGCGGCGTTTGCAGGCGCTTTTAATATCCTCGAGCAGCCCGCGGCAGGCCTTCAGCAGCTTCCGTGGTTTTTTCTTGTGCTTCTCGGCAAGGTTCTCGAAGCGTTCCTCGAACGCCTCGGCCTTCCGTTTCTCCGCGTTGCCGCCGCACTTGGCCAACTTGGCGAGACGCTTCTTCTGCAGGGCCTCGATCAGTTCCATGTCGTGTTTGGCGAAGTAGACATCCTCTTCCGCCAACCCTTTCAGCCGCAGCTTTTCGATGAAATCGGTCATGGTGGGGGTCTCGATGCCTCTACCTGGTACTGTTCGTTGGACCGCGGGGCCTCGGCGAAGGCGCTGCCGCTGACGACGAAGGCGACCCGCCGAGCGGGTCCTGCTTTCCACTTCGCTCGATGCACGCAGGGGGCGAGGACTCGTCTACCGGTCCTGGGTGCGTCGATCGAGAAACCGTCGCGCAAGCCGCCTGGCCGGCGACGTTCGGTGCGTGTCGACAGGTTCGACCCGAGATTGGGGTGACATTGCCACGGGAAGCCGTCCATGACCAGTTCTGCGGTCACTGGATTGCCGGGATCAGTGGTCGCGACGGCCACTTTGATGGGTAGCCGGCAGGATGGCGCCACGCGCTGCTTGTAATATTACGAAAATGTTGCAGTATTATGACTACTCAAACTTAAAGACTCGACAGCGTGGAGGGCGGGATGGAGAACGAAAGCGATGCGGTGTCCGTGAGCCGGCGTCTCGACGTCGCCTTGCGCCTCGCGGGTGGTGACGAGGCGGTGCCTTGTCAAACTTACGAGATTGGCATGGGGAGTCTGTTTCTCGATGGGGCCGTTGGGTTGTCCAGTGGCCAGCACGTGGATGTGATCTTCCCGGCCGCCAACGGCGGACCGCTGACACTGCCTTGTTGTGTCGAGGCCAGCGCCGGTCGTCATCTCTTTCTGCGTTATGAGGCGCTGAACGGCGAGCAACGCCAGTGCCTGGAGCAGATAATCTGGCCCCCCTGGGATGGATCAGATCTGCTCGATGGCCTGATGCTGCTGTCCGCGCGCTATGGGGCCACATCGTCGCTGACCGAGTGGCTGCGGCTGACCAGTCTGCTGTCCGTCTGGCAACCGCGCAGGCTGAACCGCCAGCACCTTTCCTGAGCGCGGCTGGCGTCACCGGCCTTCTGCGCGGGACGCGTCGAGCGCCGGTTAGTCCTCGACGCCGGTCTCGTCCTGAACCGATCGGACGATACGCTGGTCGATGCGCAGCAGCTCGTCGCGCCGATCGGGGTAGCTCACCTGGCTGAGCAGATGGCGGATGGCGTTGATGCGCGCCCGCTTCTTGTCATCGGACTTGATGATCACCCAGGGGCTGTCAGCGGTGGACGTAAAGAAGAACATGTCTTCCTTCGCTCGGGTGTATTCGTCCCATTTGTCCTGCGACTCCTGGTCGACGGGGCTGAGTTTCCATTGCCGCAGCGGGTCATCGACGCGTTTGGAGAATCGTTTCGCCTGGGCCTTCTTGCTGACCGAATAATAGAACTTGTACAGCCTGATGCCGGAGCGGATCAGCATGCGTTCGAGCTCTGGAACGGATCGCAGAAACTCCTTGACCTCGGCGCCGGAGCAGAAGCCCATCGCGCGCTCGACCATCGCGCGGTTGTACCAACTGCGGTCGAAGAAGACCAGCTCGCCACCGCTTGGGAGGTGGGCCATGTAGCGCTGAAAATACCATTGCGTGCGCTCGCGGTCGCTCGGCTTGTCCAGCGCGACGACGCGCGCGCCGCGCGGGTTCATGTGTTCGACGAAGCGCTTGATGGTGCCCCCCTTGCCGGCCGCGTCGCGTCCTTCGTTGATGACCAGCACGCGTAGGCCCTGCTCCTTGACCCAGTTCTGCATCTTGAGCAGCTCGACGTGTAGCGGCATGATCAGATCCAGATAGTCCGCTGCGCTCAGTTTCCCGAGCTCGCCTTCCAGGTCGTCCGGGGCGCCTTGGCGCCGGGACTCCTTCTTCGCCTGTCTGAGCTTGAATTCCTCCGCGTCCCTGCCGCTTGGCGTGATGGGCGTGGCCGCGTGTGCGCCGCCCGAGTCGCTGTCGGGTCCATCGTCCGTGTCAACATCATTCGCCTCGCTCTCCAGCAAGGCGTCGTCATCGATCCATCTGTCGTCGGCGGCAGCGCGACCGCGTTCGGCGGTGCGCGTGGTGGGGGTCGGGCCGCGGCTGGAATTGTCGGTCATGGGCGTGGATCTCCGTGTGATGAATGGGGGCCGATGGGATCGAACGTCTCTTCCGGGTCGGGAACCGCGCGGTAAGGGAGCCGGAGAAGCGGGCAGTGAGACCAGGCGCCCGTCCTGGGCAGTGGCGCCGCATCGGGGCGCGGGATGAATCAGGGCGTGCCATATGACAAAACAATGACTATGATGTGACCCTATAATGACAATCCCGTGACCAGACGCAAGCCCAATCTCGACGATGAGTCCTAAGGCCCGGGTCGCGGGGGGCTGCTCGAGGTGTCTTGGGGGCGCCGAGGCGCGGCGGTCCATGGTGCGGGATCAAGGGCGCGGCGCCGACGGGTTTGGCCTCGGCTTTCGCGGAGTCTGGCCCTTCTGTCCGGATCGGAATGGACCACGTTTGCCACGGCGGTGCCCACCTGGGGTGCGCCGCCTGGGGTGCGCCGCCGGGGGCCGCGTCCGATTCAGACCTGGCCGTACCGGTCCGCTTCAGGCCGACCGATCACAGAAACGAGGTGCCGACCGCCTATGGAAGTTCTATCCGTGCTTGTCGTTGTGGCCGTTGCCGTGGTGTTGGTGTTTGACTACACGAACGGGTTTCACGATGCATCGAACATCATTGCCACGCCCATCGCATCGCGCGCGCTGACCCCGATTCAGGCCGTCGTCATCGTTGCGACGTTCGAGTTTCTCGGGCCGATTCTGGGCGGCACCGCGGTGGCGAATACCATCGGCAAGTTTGTCAATCTCGACGACGTGGCCCCCATCCTGTCGGTGAGCGTGATCCTCTGCGGGCTTTCCGGTGCCATCTTCTGGAACCTGCTGACCTGGTGGTTTGGCATCCCGTCGTCGTCGTCGCATGCGTTGGTTGGCGGTCTGGCCGGTGCCGTGGTCGTCGCGGTCGGTTCCGACCACGTTATTTGGGGCTTCTCGCAGCTCTCCGATGGGCATCTCACCGGTGTGACCAAGGTGCTGCTTGCGCTGGTGCTCTCGCCGATCATCGGTTTCTGGGTCGGTTTCGGCATCCACCGACTGACATTCTTTCTGATGCGAGGCGCCAAACCTGGCGTGAACGTCTTTTTCAAACGCATCCAGATCTTCTCCTGTGCCGGCCTGGCCTTTGCCCACGGGGCCAACGATGCCCAGAAGAGCATGGGGATCATCACGTTGGTCTTGCTCAATGGCGGATTTCTGTCCACGTTCGACGTCCCGTTCTGGGTGATCGTCTCCTGCGCCGCGGCCATCACCCTGGGCATTCTGTCCGGGGGTTGGCGCATTGTGCGGACCGTCGGATTTGGCATCTTCAAGGTCCGTCCGATCCATGCCTTCGACGCCCAACTGACCTCGGCAGCGGTGATCTTCGGCGCCTCCGTGATCGGTGCACCGGTCTCGACCACGCACGTGGTGAGCTCGTCGCTGATGGGCATCGGCGCCTCGGAACGGCCCAAGGCGGTGCGATGGTCCAAGGCCAAGGAGATCCTCAGCACCTGGATCATCACGATCCCGGGCGCTGGCTCGGTGTCAGTGCTGACCTATCTGCTCGTGAATCTGCTGTTGGAACTGAATTGAGCGCCTGCCGCAGGCCCGCGGCGAGGTGCGTCACCATCGCCTCACTGCTCAGGATCAACCCGAGCCCACGACATCAAACTGATCTGTTTGGAGGAGAACCACAATGAGCGGTAGTTCCAATTCCGCCGTCGCCCAGTTCGTCGACCGCGTGTTTCCGCGCATGCCCGACTTCTACGGCCTGATCAATCTGCAGTGCGACCAGATCTGCCGCGCCCTCGATGTGTTCGTGCAGTTCATGGAGAGCGGTGACACCGCGGCCGGGGAGCGTGTCCGGGCCATGGAAAAGGAGGGCGATGACCTCAAGGCCCGCAATATGGAGATCCTGGGCCGCGCCTTCGCCACGCCCATGGATCGCGAGGACATCTACCGCGCCATCGTCACCATCGACGAGATCCTGAACTATGCCAAGACCACCGTCCGCGAGGTCGAGGCGCTGGAGATCAAGCCCGACAAGCATATGGCGGAGATGGCGCGCCTGATCCGTGACGGCAGCGTTGCGCTGCGCGCTGGTTACGCCAAACTCTCCTCCCACCCGACCGAGGCAGAATCCGACGCCGCCGCGGCGCGCAAGGCCGAGCGCAACACCGAGAAGGTATACCGTGCCGCGTTGGCGGAGCTCTTCCACGCGCAGGACCACATCGACGCGCTTGGCAGCAAGGCCAACAATGCCGAGGCGAATGCGATGGCCTACGTGATCGAGGTCTTCAAGCGACGCGAGGTCTACCGGCATCTGTCCAATGGCGCGGACAGGGTGGAGCACGCCGCGGGGGTATTGCACGACATCGTCGTGCAGATCGCGTGACGGACAGGGACGCGGGGGCCGGCGCGCCTCGGTTGTGGCA
>JAXGTD010000051.1:0-25214 GCA_040775095.1 Chromatiaceae bacterium
CCCTGCACCCTTGAGCAGCACCAGGTCCATCGCGGTGCTGCTGCCTCGCACCGGCCATTTCGCTCCCGCCGCAAGCGCAATCCGCGCCGGCATCCTGGCCGCGCAACAGGCATCGGCCAGCCAGACCCAGATCGGCCTGCGCTTCTACGACAGCAGCGACCCGGCCGCGGCCCCGGATCTGATCCGCCGCGCCATGGCGAACGGCGCCAATGTCGTCGTCGGCCCGTTGCAGCCCCTGTCGGTCGATCGTGCGGCGGCCGCGCGGCTGCCCGTCACCACGCTGGCGTTGAACCGGATGCGCGGTGATCGGACTGCGCCGGACTGGTTCTACCAGTTCGCGCTCTCGCCTAACGACGAGGTCGCCGAGATCGCCCGCCACGCCAGCGAGCGCGGCGCAACGTCCGCGCTGCTCATCTACCCCGACGACGCCTGGGGTATCCGGCTTGCCGGCGCCTTTCGTGACGCCTGGAGCGCGCAAGGCGGCCGCATCGACGCCGGGTACCCCTACCCGGCCATCGATGTCGAGGTCGCCGATCTCATCGATGCGCTGGTGCGGACCGCCCCCGGGG
This sequence comes from Chromatiaceae bacterium, assembly GCA_040775095.1. Taxonomy (GTDB): domain Bacteria; phylum Pseudomonadota; class Gammaproteobacteria; order Chromatiales; family Chromatiaceae; genus JAXGTD01. The sequence continues at coordinate 570 of JAXGTD010000051.1, forward strand.
ATGCCGATCCGGCGGGCGGCGCAGACTGCATCGTCCTCATCGGCACCGCCGGGCAGGTTGCACGGATCTGGCCCTCGTTGCGCCCACTCGCGGGCCCCGACAGGCGCGTCTACAGCACCTCTCACATTCTCGACGACACGTCAGCACCCGGGGCGGATCTGCAGGGGCTCTACGTCGTCGACGTCCCCGGGATCCTCGCACCGGACCCGGGGGCCGAGCTCGCCCCCGGCTCCGCCCCGCCGGGCAAGGAGCAGCAGCGCCTGTTTGCGATGGGCGTCGACGCGTACAGAATCGCCGCGCGGCTGCCGCTTACCGCCGACCCGTCTTCGCCATCCCGCCAGCGGCTTACGCTGCAGGGTCAGAGCGGCGACCTGCACATCGACCATTGGAACCGCGTTCACCGAACGCTTCCGCTCGCGCAAATGACCGCCGCCGGTCCACGGCGCGTCGACTGACCGGGGGATGCTGGGAGAAGACGCATGTGCGCACCGCATCCCACGCCCGCGATCGCGCGGAGCGGGCCGCCGGATCGCGCTTCCACCCCCCGCGTCACGGCGTGTTCATGTTAGGATCCGCGGGTCCATGGACCCGGGCGGCACGGACCAGCCTGCTGGCAACAGGACAGCAGGCATGCACTCTCAGGGATCCATCGGCGCCAGGTCCAAGACGATCGCCCCGCGATAAGACCAGCCAGACATGTCGCGCACATACCGACGGCCCATGCCAGGCCCCCTCGTCTCAGCGACGCTGCTCTCGGCCGCGCTGATCGCGGGCATGGCCCCGCGCGGCGCCCTGGGCGCCGACCACCGCGAGACCGAGGCGCGGCGTCTCATGGCGTCGGGACAGCGCTTCGAGCACGGTATCGGCGCCCCTCAGAACATCGACCGCGCGGTCGCCCTCTATTGCAAGGCCAGCGGACTCGGCCTCGCGGAGGCCCAGTACCACCTCGGCTGGCTCTATGCCACCGGCCGGGTCGGCGAGATCGACGAGGTCCTTGCGGCGGCCTGGTTCAAGGCGGCACTGTCCGCCCGGCATCAGCGCGCCGAGCAGCAGCTCGAGGACCTCGGCGCCCTCGACATGGACCTCGGGCAGTCCCCCCAATGCGTGCTCAGCGCCGCCATGGTCGCCCGACGTATCCCCACCGAGCGCGGCCGCGGGCGCGCCGCTCCAGATCCCGACCTGGCGCCGCCCTCATTGGCGGTGCGCGAGGTCGGCCGTGCCGATATCGTCTCGCTGGTCACGCGTCTGGCACCGGACTATCGGCTCGACCCCGAGCTCGTCCTCGCCGTGATCAAGGTGGAATCCAACTTCGACCCCACGGCCCGATCGGAGAAGCAGGCACAGGGCCTGATGCAACTCATCCCGGAGACGGCGGAGCGCTTTGGCGTCACCAATGTCTGGGACCCCGTCGACAACCTCCGCGGCGGTATGGCCTACCTGCGCTGGCTCCTCGATCACTTCGACGGCGATCTGGAACTGGCCCTCGCCGGGTATAACGCGGGCGAGAACGCGGTGGCAAGGTTTGGCGGCGTCCCGCCCTATCCGGAGACACGTGGGTACGTCAAGCGTATTGAGCAGATCCTTGGTGCCCGGGCGGCCGATATCCCCGTGTCGGTTCTGCGGGGCGCGGGTTTGGCCAGTCAGGTTGCCGCGGACGGCATCTGAGTCACCTGACGAGCATTCCGCGAACGTGCATTCCGGCCACGTTGAGCCGGTCAACTTGCCATCGAGGCCGAACAAGGCGATTGGCGTCGAAACGTAGCGAGGTCTGCAAAGGATCCATCCCTGGCCCTAGATTCCGGTATCCGAGCCGGAATGACGAGCACAGAGGGAACGTTCGTGTCCCGTCGTCCCGGCAGGATGCCGGGACCCAGCGCCACGGACGGTGGGTGGTGCTCTCGTTCAGGGATAATGCTCATCACCGCGAACAATCCTCACCGCCACGCCTACAAAGGGATATCACCCTGGATGAGACAAGGATACTGGCCCATGACTTCAGCCCTCACCTTTCGACTCCTGCTGGTTCTCATTGTGCTCACGGCGACCCTTGTTCTGGTCGACCATTTTGGAATTAACCCCGACAACAGCTGGCAGTTCATCGCTGCGGAGCGACTACTCGATTACCACGGCTATTGCTGCGAGCATCTTGTCGAGCTCAATCCGCCACTTGCCACATACATTACCACTGTGGCGGTGCTTCTCCATCGCGTTTTTTCTTTTAGCCCCTTAGCTTCCCACACCGGATTAACCCTCGGTCTCATATCCCTCTCCTTGATACTGTCACGCAGTGTGATCGAAACTTCGGGCCTGCCTCCAGACAGACAGTATCGCATCCTTCTGACGCTCTGCGTCTTATTTCTCCTCCTACCAGGAACGATGTTTGGTGAGCGTGATCATTGGCTCATAATTCTTGTCCTTCCCTATTTATTGAGTTTCGCCTCTCGGGCTGGCAAGCCTCTAAGATCGAACCTAATTCCCATCGTTATTGGCGCCACGGCCGGTATCGGATTTTCGCTCAAGCCACAGACGCTGGTCGTCGTCGCGGCCCTGGAAATCACCTTGGCTGCCAAGTCAGGAAAATGGACGGCCATTCTCAGCCCCTATCTATATTCTCTCCTGAGCACCGTCACGATTTACGTGATTCTGCTTCTGACCTTCAATAAGGAATATTTGGCAATCGTACCGACAATTTATCGCGTCTATGGCTACATTGGATGGCCAGCCATTTACAACTATGCGTTGTTCGGCATCGCGATTGTCGCGCTCGCTCTTGCTCTACGCTTGACCCATCGCGCCGCATTGCATGACGGTTCGATGGAAATCGGGTTCGTGTTCTATTTATTGCTAGCGAGCCTGGTTTTTGCCATCATAGCGTTTGTGCAGAATAAGGGATGGCCCTACTACTATCTGCCGACCCTGACGCTCTCCTCTTTCAGTATTCTTATGCTTCTCCCGTTGGCCGAGCACACTCGAGCGACGTTTCTTGCGTGTATCGCGGTGGCATTTGCAGTTGCGACAATGTTCTATCGCCCACACCCCGCGAGTAAACAACAGCGACAGATCGAGGCGTATCTTGCTCACTCAGGGAGGGCGTCGGTAATGTTTCTCGACGCCGACATTGCATCCGCATACCCCGCGGTCCTGAATAGCGGCCTGTCGCCCGTCGGTCGCTCTCCGTTTCTCTGGTGGCTGCCAGCAACACGGACAAGGGCCAATAAACTATCTGACGCACAGGCCGAAGACATCCTTAGATATTGGGATAACACCGTCATCGCAGACATAAACAGTGGCAAGCCCGACATCATTTTCACCCGCGAGAAAGGCGAATATCTGTCTCATTTCCTTGCTTACGAACGGTTTCGCCGAGTCTTCAGGGCGTATTGCGAATCGACCGAGGTAGCGGACGAGTTTATCGCCTTCCTGCGCTGCACGCCGGACCCATCCTCGAAGTGACGACGTAACGATGACTCCGGGGCAGCATGCCGCCTTGCCGCGGGATCCGGCAAGGGCATCGGGGACAACCTTTGGCATGCACGCGACACCAAACGAATTCATGCATTGAGTTCCTGCCTGAGAAACACTGGTTTAAAGCGCTTCGCTAGCGGCCAGGCGTTGGCTCGGAAAGAAAGTGCAGCCGCTTGACCTCGCGCCGTCCGTTGTTGACGGAATCGAGGACCATGCCACAGGCCAGACAAAGGAACCCGAGCAGCATCATGCCCGTGGAGAGGATGGCCGTCGGGAAACGCGGCACCAGCCCCGTGGCCATGAACTCGGTCACCACCGGCCAGGCCAGTCCGACCGATGTGCTCGTGAGCAGGACGAAGAGCAGGGTGAAGAATCCCAGCGGACGCTCGTCCTTGACCAGATAGACGATGGTGCTGAGGATGCGCCAGCCGTCTTCGTAGGTGTGCAGCTTGCTTTGCGAGCCCACTGGACGCGCCTTGTAGGGTGTCGGCACCTCGGCGAACGGGATGCGCATCGACAGCGCGTGCACGGTCAACTGGGTCTCGATCTCGAAGCCGGCCGATAACGCCGGGAAGGTCTTCACGAAACGTCGACTGAACACGCGATATCCCGTCAGCATGTCCTCCAGATGGCCGTGGAACATCCGTGCGACGATCGCGCTGAGCAGCCGGTTGCCGAAGCGGTGCCCGGCGCGATAGGCCGCCTGCCCGGCCTCGCTGCGCGCAGCGCACACCATGTCCAGGCCATCGTCACACAGACGCTGAACAAGTGCCGAGGCAGCGGACGCGTCATAGGTGTCGTCGCCATCCACGAGCACATAGATATCGGCGTCCACGTCGCTGAACATCCGACAAACGACATGGCCCTTGCCGCGCAGCGGGACCCGGCGAACGAAGGCCCCGGCCTCACGCGCACGGGCGGCCGTGGAATCGGTCGATGCATTGTCGTAGACGAACACGCGCGCGGCCGGCAGGCTCTTGCGAAAGGCGCTGACAACCTCTGCCACGGTCTCCTCTTCATTGAAGCAGGGGATCAGAACGGCAATGCGCGACCCGCCGGGATCGCGATTCGACGGCACATGAGGGTCGGCTGCATGGATCATCTCGACTCCCGCTCTGGCAGGGGCGCGAACCCCGACATCTCGCGACAGCCCGGGTTGGGTCTGCACTCCCGTCTTGCACTCCTCGCGTTTCGGGCGATCATGCGACGGTTCCGAATCCGTGTCGCGGCGAGCGCCGCACGCGGCATTGGGAACTTGGCCTCGCCGCGGTGCGCCATCAAGCCGCGATCATGCACGGGTTCCGGCACGCCCGCAGCCGGCTCCCACTTGGACGCCACCTGAAGGACCCACGACTTTGACCCACCAAAGGCCCCTGACACCCCGACGAACCCGGACCCTGATCCTCGCCGCGATGGCGCTGGTCGTCGCATTCTTGTGCATCCTGCGCGGCGGCGCGGGCCAGATGATCCCGGACATGCCCTACAAGGACCCGGACGACGCGATGCGTATGTTACAGGTTCTGGCGCTGCGCGACGGCGCGGATTGGTTCGACATGACCCAGCCGCGGCTGAATCCGCCGGACGGCGTGGTGATGCACTGGTCGCGCCTGCCGGACCTTCCGATCCTCGGCACGCTGGCGCTGACCGAGCCGGTGCTGGGCCGCGACCAGGCCATGGTGGTCAGCGCCGTCGCGGTGCCGGTGCTGCTTGGCGTGGCGTTCTTCATCGCCTTCGTCTGGGCGGCCGTCGCATTGACGGGGCGCGACGGGGCCGTGTTTGCCGGCCTGATCGGGCTCGTACTCAACATTCCACTAATGGCCTTTCAGGCCGGGCGCATCGATCATCACGGCTGGCAGCTGCTGCTGGCGGTGATCGGCGCGGGCGCGCTGCTGCGCGTCGCCGCGGGACGTCCGTCGGTCGGGGCGTCCGTGGCCGCGGGTGTCGCCGGCGCCCTGGGCCTGTGGGTCGGCGCGGAGGCGATCCCCGCGGTGGCAGTTGGTGCCGCCGTGCTCACCCTCTCCTGGCTGCGTGCGGGACAACAGGGCGCCGATCATCTGGCGCTGTTCGGCGTCAGCCTTGCCGCTGCGACCAGCCTGATCGTCCCGGCCGCGCTCGCACCGGGCCAATGGGGCTCGCGTGCCTGCGACAGCTTCTCGCTGCTCAGCGTCGCGCTTGGGTGGGCCCTGGCCCTGTTCGGGGTCGGTGCCGCGCTCATCGAGCGCGTGTTGCGCCAGCCGACATGGCCGCGCCGGGCTGTGGCGGGAGGTCTGCTCGGTGCGGCCCTGATCGCGGTCCTCTACACGCTCTTTCCCAACTGCGCTGGCGGGCCCTATGCCGGCATCTCGCCCGAGGCCGCGCTGCTGGTCTCCCGGGTCAGCGAGGCGCAGCCAATGTGGATCGATATCCTCCGTCGCCCGGGAACCGCGGCGCAGTTCCTCTCGCTGCCGTTGCTGGCCCTGGTGATCAGCACCTGGCAGTCGGTACAGGGCGCTGGCGCGCGGCGCACCCTCTGGCTCGCTGCCACGCTGCTGGTCGCCGGTGGCATCCTGCTGCAGTTCTGGCAGCTGCGCGCGTCGTTCCTCGCCAACGTCTATGCCGGGCTGGTGCTGTGCTGGTGGGCCGCCGCTGTGGGCGCGAAGATCGATCAGACCCCGGGTCTGCTCCCACGCCTGCTGCGGCGGGCCGGTCCGGCACTGATCGTCCTGCTGCTGCCCGGCACGGCCAGCCTGCTCGCGCAGACGCTTAGCGGGCGGCCGGAGGAGCCACCCGGGGACCCCTGCGACCTGCAGGCCGCCGCGGCAGTGCTGAACCGCCCGCCCTATTCCGATCAGGGCCCGATGCTGATTGCCGCGCCCATCAACGTGGGCGCCTCGCTGCTGTTGCTGACGCCGCATCAGGTACTGGCCGCGCCCTACCACCGAAACACCGGTGGTCTGAAGGACATCGCCCTGGTCTTCTACCGCGACGAGGCCACCGCGAAGGCGGCCGTCGATCGGCGCGGCGTGGATCTCCTGCTGCTCTGCAAAGACGAACCGGTCGCGACCCATGAGCGCGGAAAAGGCACCAGGCTGTTCTACGACCAGCTCCTGCAGGGAGACGTGCCCGATTGGCTGGAACCGATCGCAATCGACGGGAGCACGCGCCTGTTTCGGGTGATTCCACCGAGCGAGCGGGCCGGTGCGTAGCACGCGACGGGCCTAATAGAGCACGGTCGTCCGCGCGCTGCTCGAGACGGTTCGGCTGGTCAGCCACACGAGCGGGGACGAGATGGGATCGAACGCGTAGCTGACAGTAACCGTCACCCGGCTGCCCGGGTTCTTGTTTCCGGCCGGATCCCAGATGGCGGTGACGGTCGTCTTGCTAGCGTCGAGCAGGCCAATGCCTTTGACGAAGGCGGTGATCGTCGACTCGGTCGCGGGCACGACATCCTTGCGGCCAGCCTCTGCAGCCGCACCCGTGCCCCGCACCGCCGCGTAGCGCGCCCCTTCGCTCGCGAGATAGGCGGTCATGTTGTAGGCCGACACCAGCTGGGTGCCCTGCAGGAAGGTGAACATCAGGCCAAGAAACAGCGCCAAGCCCAGCAGCACCTCCACCAGCTCGGCGCCCCGCTGTGCCTGGCGGGAAGGGTATCTCGATCGCACCGGCCCGAACATATCCGCCCAACCCCTATTGGACGCGCATAAGCGCGCGCTCGCTCAGACGGATCGAGGACGGCACACCGGGCAGGCGCATGACCGTGCTGAACGGCCAGGTCGCGGTCACACCGACATACAACTCCGGTTCCTGGGCGCAATCCTTGACCATATCGTTGAATTGTTTCTCCGTGCAGGGATCGTTCTGGCTGCCATCCGCCGGACACCGGCAACGCCTGCTGACGGTCACTCTGCCCGTGTCGAATCCAGCCAGCGACGGATTCGACGATGCATAATCTACTGCTGCGTTCTGAATGTGGCCGTCGGCGACGAAAGCCGTTTCCGCCAGCGGGCGCGGCACGGCCGCAAGGGCCCCCTCCCGCGCCGCGCCGGCCAGCAGGATACTGGCGTTCATCACCCGCGCAAGATCCATCCCGAGAAAGATCAGCAGCAGGAAGATCGGCACGACGAACATCAACTCGACGGAGGCGCTGCCGGATTGTCGTCGGGAGAATAAGCGATTCATCGCCTCGGGGCTCATTGCGCAAGGGCAACGCTGGTCCCAACTCCGGAAACCGTTCCGCAGTTCTTGAGCCAAAGGTATGTCTTGTTCTTCCCATCCTTGTCGATGTTGATCGTGTCGGCGACAAACTGCGTCCCGCTAAGCTCCATAGCATCTTCCTCTAGTGCAAGTGCCTTCAGTGTTAGCTCGCCTGCCACATAATATATCGTGTCATTTTGTGGCGGATGCTCACGAGTAAATTCTACACTATCAGGAATGCAGACAAATCCATCGCGCTCATCAGCACAAGCGTCGAGAAGGTCTTGCCTGATTTGATTGATCTCAGCCGTCGTTACGCACTTATCCGTTTTTGGACATGGAAGAGTATCGCAGGTAAATTTGCCATTCCCTTGTGGGCTATAACCACCACAGACCTCTATATCAGCTGCTTCGAAGCTGTATGCGGGGGCTTTGAGGGCCTTCGTATCGGAGGAATAGACTTTTACGACACAGTCAGCTTTAAAAGTTGCTGGCGGCTCCATCTTCAGTGACTCTCCGTCACTCGCTAATGCAATGACGCCGTAGCTCTCTTTAGATGAAACGAGCTTCGAAACAGCATAGGCTGAAATACCCGGTGGTGGGACCGGCGAAAAATAAGACGCCCCCGGTTCATTGACGACGACGAAGACGGCGCTCGTATCTCCGCTGTAATGGCGATCGGCGGACGGAATCAGATTGTTGTACAGCTTCGATGGCGGGTACTCGACATCGACGCTGATGCCATCGTCACCGAGATCGAAACCATTTTCGGTCGCAACCGCTTGCGCCGCGGCCGCGATACCCTTTTGATCAGGGCCAAGACGCCCGAGCGCGAGGGCACCAGCGAACGAGGCCGCGTCCGCCGCCGTCTGGGCGCGATTGGTCTGCAGCAACCAGTAACCGGCATCGATGGACAGGCTGAGCCAGCCAAGGAAGACGGCGATCAGCAGCACCGTCCAGATGACGAAGGCGCCGGTCTGCCGGGTCCGATCAGCGCGATGACGACCGGGCCGGTTCGCGCGGTCGCCCGTCGGCGTCCCGCGTCCTGTCCGCCCCGCGCATTGTTCTTTGTTGTTCATCGTCGCCGCTCCAGCAACGGGATCTCTCACGCGAGGAATGCGTTACCCCGGACACGCCCATTGGCGATGTCGATGAGCGGAATTCCTCCACTCGACCGCCGCCCACCGTCCGTGGCACTGGGTCCCGGCGTCCTGCCGGGACGACGGGAGAGCAACGCTGCCTCGGTGCTCGTCATTCCGGCTCGGATAACGGAATCCAGGGCCAAGGATGGGTACTTCGCCGGCCCAGCCGCGTTTTGGCGCTAACCGCCCTGTCGATTCACCTGTAGAGGGTCCGACACCTGAAATTTCCACGCCCTGAGTAAGTATAGCGCCACCTACGGATACGCTGATCACATCCATCCTTGCACCGGATCCGCTCGCCGAGCCATCCAAGGCTCGGACAGGACCGGCACTCAAACAGCGCCTCCCAATTTCGATCCGCACCGACCGGGAGATCCCAGAGCGCGCTTGACTAGCGGCTGCCCTTGAGCGCCTGCACCCGCTTTGCGTTCTCCTCCGCGAGGCTGTAGTACTCGGGCGACAACCGGGCGGCCTGGTCGAAGAACGACTCCGCGTCATCGAGCCGTCCGGCCAGCATCGCAACGTAGCCCACGTCGTTGTATGCCTTGGGCGTATCCTGCACCTTGCCAAAGGCATCGAGGGCCTCCGCGTAGCGACGCTGCTTGGTGTAGACCAGTCCCAGATTGCGCCAGGCCAACGCGTAGCTGGGGCTCAGCTCCAGGGCCTGTTTGAACTCCGTGATGGCCCCCGCGTCGTCCTTTCCAAGGTAGCGCGAGTAGCCCAGGTTGTTGTGAAGCACCGGCGAGCGCGGCGCGATGGCGAGGGCCTCCTGGTAGTGACGCTGGGCGCGGGGATAGTCGCGGTTGATGTCCGCCAGCACGCCAAGGCCGTTGTGGGCGCGAGCCAGACGGGGGTTCACGCGCAACGCCGCGTTGAGGTTGCGCTCGGCCTCGGCGTATTCACGCTGGCGGGTCAGCAGGAGGCCGAGGCCGGCCAGCGCGCCGGCGTGGCGGGGGTCCGACGCCAATGCCTTGCGATAGGCCAGCTCGGCGAGCTCGGTATTGTTGCGAGCGGCGTGGATGCTACCGATCTTATACAGCACCTCTGCATTGGACCCCTCTTTACGCAGCGCCCTAATGTATTCGAACAGCGCCCGGTCGATATCGCCGCCTGCCAGTGCCGCATCGCCCTTCGCGGTGGCCTCGGCGGCGGAGCCGACGGGGAATTCGGTGGCATAGGGAAGATCGGACCTGCCGCCGAGCAACGCCGCGTAGTCGTCGTTCACCGATGCCTTACCCGGCATCTGGGCGCAACCAGCCAGCAGCAACAGGAGCAGGACCCCGGGAGCTCCGACCGCACCGGTACGCATCGCGCAGTTCGTCAACACCCTGCTCATTCCCCGCCACCGAGCGCCTTGATGAGGTTGATGACCGGCGGGCCAAGCGCGATGAGCATGAATCCGGGCAGCATGCACAGCGCAATCGGGATGATCATCTTGACACCGACCCGGGCCGCTTCCGCCTCGGCCATCTGCAGGCGCTTCTCGCGCATCTCGTCGGCGTAGGTCCGCAGCGTCTCGGCGATGCTGGTACCAAAGCGCATCGCCTGCAGCAGGGTCGCCACCAGCGAGCGCATCTCATCCATGCCGGTGCGCGGGACCAGATCCTGCAGCGCGACGCGGCTGTCCATGCCGGCACGGACCTGCATCATGACCATGCCGAGCTCGTCCGACAACTCCGGGTGCTGGATCTCGATCTCCTGTGCGACGCGCTGGATCGCGGCATTGAGCCCAAGCCCAGCCTCGGTGCAGACCACGAGCATGTCCAGCGCATCGGGCAGCGAGCGACGCAGAATCGCCTGCCGGTGCCGGACCCGGCGCGCGAGCCAGGCATCCGGCAGCAGGATGCCGATCGGCAGTGCCATGCCGATGAATCCGATGCCCGAGCTCAGCGGCAGCACGCCGGTGACCAGCAATGCCAGTGTGATCGCAAGCGGCAACCCGATCAGCGAGAAGAGCTTCGCCCCGAAAAAGAGATGCACCGCCCGCGGGGATCGATATCCCGCCTGGAGCAGCTTGCTGACCACGCGCCCGCGCTTCTGGGCGTCCTGCGGGGTCAGGCCACGGCCGAGGCGTTCGAGCATGCGCTGCGCCTGGGCATTGCCCCGCGCCGCCCCACCGGTTGCGCCGGCGCCATCCGTGGCGAAGAAGTCGATCCGCTGCTTGACCGGGTCCAACATCTCGCGCACGAGATGAACCAACCACAGCGAGAGCACGAACACGAGCAGCCCGAGGCCGATGACGAAGCCCCATTGCAGGACCCGGTCGTCTGCGAGCAGCCCATTGAACCAATACTGGATTCGGTCGACCCAGCTCATTGTCGCCTTCCGTCAAACGTCCATCCGAACCATCTGCCGGATCCACAGGATCCCGACCACCTGCAGACCGACGGCGGCGAACAGCAGTTGCCGGCCACCCGGGTTGTCGGTCAGTGCGCTCATGTAGCCGGGCGACATCAGCTCCATCATCCCACCAAGCGCAAACGGCATCAGCGCCACCACCCAGGCCGAGAACCGGTTGGCCGCGGTCAGCGTTGTCAGGGTCCGACCGAAACGGAACCGGTCGCGGATCAGCCGCTCGAGTCGGCCGATCACCTCGGCGAGGTTGCCGCCGGTCTCGCGCTGGATCAGGATCGCGGTGGCCAGCGCCACCACCGACACGCTGGGTATGCGCTCGAGCATCCCCATCAGCGCGGCCCGCAGGTCGCCGCCGTAGTTCAGTTCTGTGAACACGATCCCGAATTCCGTCGAAACCGGGCCGTCAAGCTCTTGCGACGCGATCTGCAGGGCCTGGCTCAGTGGCAGGCCGGCCCGCAGGGTCCTGCCGAGCATCGACAGGGCGTCGGGCAGCCCCTGCTCGAACCGCAGCAGGCGCTGGCCCTTGCGCCGCGTCAACCAAGCAAATGGCGCCGTGGCGGCGAGCAGCGCCGCCATCGGCGCCGCTACGCCCGCCGACGGCAACGCGACCGGTACCAGCGCCAGCGCGGCGGCCCCCGCGGCAACGCTGGCCAGAACCAGGCGATAGGCTGGCATCGAGACGCCGGCCCGCTCGAGCAGCCGCACCACCGGCGCCAGCACCGCGAGAGACTCCAACCGGCGCCCCAGCGGCGACAGGCGCTGCAGGTAGTGGTGGCGCACCAGCGAGACGCGCTCGTTGTCGACCACCGTGCTCGACAGGGATTTGATGCGGCTGCGCAGGCGTCGCCGCGTGCGTGCGCTGGTCCCAAACACCGGCGCCGCGAAGGCCTGCACGAGCAGTACCACCACGACGAAGATGGCCATCACGAAGAGGGTCTGGTCGGCGATCACGGGGCTAACGCGGCCGCCCGGGCCCGGTTGGCTGAAACACATCGAGCTCCAGCTTCACACCGCGTTGGCGCAGCCGCTCGTAGAACTTCGGCACCAGCCCGGTGGGCGTGAACTGACCGATGACATGGCCCTCGGTGTCGATCCCGCTGCGATCGAAGCGGAAGATCTGGGCGGTCGTGATCATATCGCCCTCGAGCCCCTGTACCTCGTCGATGCTGGTCAGCCGGCGCGCGCCATCCTCCTGGCGCTCCAGCTGGACCAGCACGTCGAGCGCGGAGGCGATCTGCGCGCGCAGAGGCCGGGTCGGCAGGTTCAGCCCGGTCATCGCGACCATGCTCTCCACGCGCGCCAGCGCGTCGCGGGTGGTGTTGGCGTGAATGGTCGTCAGCGAACCGTCGTGGCCGGTGTTCATCGCCTGCAGCATGTCCAGCGCCTCGCCGCCGCGGATCTCGCCGAGCACGATCCGGTCGGGGCGCATACGCAGGCAGTTGCGCACCAGGTCGCGCTGGTTCACCTCTCCCCTGCCCTCGATGTTCGGCGGGCGGGTCTCCAGTCGCACCACGTGGGGCTGCTGCAGTTGCAGCTCGGCGGAGTCCTCGATCGTGATGACCCGCTCGTTCGGCGGGATTTCAGCCGAGAGCACGTTCAGAAGCGTCGTCTTACCCGAGCCGGTCCCGCCGGAGATCAGCACGTTGAGCCGGGAGTGCACCGCCGCGGCCAACACCCGCGCCATGGTCTGCGTCAGCTCGCCAAGCTCGATGAGGCGCTGCATGGTCAGGCGCTCTTTCGGAAATCGGCGGATCGACAGGCTCGGGCCATCGAGCGCCAGCGGCGGGATGATCGCGTTCACGCGCGAGCCGTCGGCCAGACGCGCATCGACCATGGGGGATGCCTCGTCGATGCGCCGACCCACGCGCGAGACGATGCGGTCGATGACGGTCATCAGGTGGCGCTCGCTGTCGAAGAAGATCGGCGCCTGCTCGAGCTTTCCGCGACGCTCGATATAGACCTTGGACGGACCGTTGACGAGGATGTCCGAGACAGTGGGATCCTGCAGCAGCGGCTCCAGCGGTCCGAGCCCGAGGATCTCGTCCTGGACATCACGGATGATGCGCTGTCTCGTCGACTGCGGAAAGGGCACCGTGTCCTGCGACATGAGCAGCTCGCAGGTCTCATGGATCTGGCGACGGGCATCGTTGTCGTCGAGACTGGACAGCAGGCTGAGATCGAGCGCCTTGACCACCCGCTCGAAGATCTCCCGCTTCCAGCTCAGCTCGGCCTGGGTCAGGCTGTTGCTGATACCGGCGCCGCCGCCGAGGGTCCGGCTCCAAACCCCCGATGCGGACGTGGGGGGGGTGTTGGTACCCGGTTCAAGACGAGTAGGTTTACGGATGAGCGCCATGTATGGATCTTCTATTTCGTTATTGTGTCGGCTCGGCCATGCGTCGCCGGGCATGCATACGCGTGAAAACGCCCCTCAGAGGGCTTCGCGCAACGCCAGCTCCCAAGAGGGCGGTTCGCCACGACGCCCCGGTCTGTGCCTCCTGTCCGGCGCCCGGCCGCGTCGCCGTGCCTGGCCGAGGCCTGTCGTGTCCGTCCTCCTATGCCCGCACCGGCCGTTTGAGCCAGCCCAGCAGCCCCGATCGCTTTTCCTGCCGTTCGGTCATGGACACGATCGGCTTGTCGAATCCCTCGGCAAGGTCGGTCAGGCTCTTGCCCAGCGGTGAGCGTGGCGCGCTCTCGCAGATGGGGATGCCCAGATTGATGCTCTGAGACGCCCGCAGATAGTCCCCCGGGATGGTCTCGATGCGGACACCCGGGAAGACGTCGGTGAAATCCTCGAACCGGACCTCGGCCTTCTTGTCGAAGCGATTCACCAGCAACTGGATGCGCTCGATCGCAATGCCCAGGCGGTCGCGCAGCAGGAAGACCAGGCGTTTGGTGTCGTGCAGGTGCGCCACGGTCTGCTGCGTCACCAGCGCGACGGTATCGGAGCGCTCCAGAATCGCGGCCACCGAGGCGTCGATGCGGTGGGGCAGGTCGACGAGGATGTCGTCGTAGGCCCCATTGATGATACCGAACAGCTTCTCGGTCCGCGCGGCGCTGACGTCCTCGGGCACGATGATCTCGTCCATCGCCGCGGCCAGCAGGTGCAGACCGCTCTCGTGGCGCTGTACGTAACCCTGCAGCGCCGACTCGTCGAGGGAGTCCACGAACTCCATGGCCTTGATCAGCCCGTCGCCGGCGACCAGGTTCAGATAGGTGGGCAGGCCGCCGAACTGGAAATCGAAATCGACCAGCAGCAGACGCCGACTGAAGCCCCCCTGGGTGGCCATCGCCAGCGACACGTTGGCCGCGATCAGGCTCGCCCCACTGCCGCCCTTGGTGTTCATGAACGCGATCAACCGCGAGCCGGTGTCGCCGCGACGGATGCGCTCCTCACGCACGATCCGCGAGACGGCGGTGACGAAATCCTCGACGCCGATCGGCATCGTGAACACATCGCGCACGCCAAGCCGCATCGCCGTGCGTAACAGCTCCATGTCGTTGCTTGGGCTGATCACGAACAACGGCGGGCGCGGCGTCGGCATACGCTCGATGGTCTCCCACACGCCCTCGCGCCAGCCCTCATCGACGCAAAAGATCACGGCATCCGGCACCGGGCGCATGTACTCGGGCATCAGCAACTGGCCGGCAGGCAGCACCAGCGGCACCAGCGACATCATCTGTTGGCCTTCGAGCGCATCGCTCAGGTGCGCGATGAGCTCACGCGACTGGCCAACGATCAGGAGGTCGAGAGAGACGTACATGCGTGGATGTTAGAGCAAAGGTAGCTTTTGCGTGAGCTCGATGACCAGGCCCTGTCGAAAACGGGCAGCCGGCCAGGTTGTTGATCAATCATTGTCAATTTCCTCCCCCCTGGCCGCCAAACGTGAGCGTCAATGGGACGTTCCCCACGGCGGCGCGATCGGCCTTCTCCTCACGATACGCCTCGAGCGCCTGCTCGGCCTTGATCCCGTCCATACCGCGCGCGCCCCGGTTGGGATCGGCCGTCTGCACGGCGATCATGCGCCGCACCGAGTCGCCGAAGTGTGGGTCCGCGAGCTGCTCATCGTCGGCGCAGCCGGTGGGCAAGGACAGGATACACAGCCACAGCAGGCAGGATGCGCGAGGGATGACGGCGGCACCAGGCGACATGGCAGGTTCCTGTTGTATTGGCCGATTGGCAATCCGAGGGGCACGCGGAAAGGGCCCTGCCCCGTCACAGATCATGACCGAATGCCCCTTCCGAACCGCTCTTGTCCGGCCCCAGGGTGCTCTTCGGCGCCGTCTTCGACGCCGGCCGGCGACCCTCCAGGCGTCCCATCAGATAGAACTCGACGTCGCTGGGCTCGACAAAGTCGTCGGTGGGCAGCTTGACCAGATCGGTCTCGAACGGGCGCGCCAGGCGCGGCGTGACGAAGATCACCAGCTCGGTCTGCCCCTTCTGATACTCCTGGCTGCGAAACAGCGCGCCGATGATGGGGACATCGGCGAGACCGGGGAACTTGTTGAGTCCCTCGCGCAGGGTCTCGCTCAAGAGACCGGCGATGGCGATGGTCTGGCCGCTGGGCACCTCGACGGTGGCGTTGGCGCCACGGCTGCGCAGGCTCGGGACCACGGTGACGGCGGTCGATTGGCTGGGCGTCAGCGCAATCGAGGTCTCGCTACTCAGTTCGGACACGGACACGTTGACCTTCAGGCTGATGAGTCCGGAATCGAGCACGATCGGGACGAAGGTCAGCTGGATGCCGAACTTCTTGTATTCGATCGCGATATTGCCCTGATCATCCGGAACGGGCACCGGGAACTCGCCGCCGGAGAGAAAGTCCGCCTGCTGGCCGCTGAGTGTCGTCAGGTTCGGCTCGGCGAGGATCTTCGCCAGGCCCTGGGTCTTGGCAATGTCCAGGACGACGTTGAAATAGAAATTTCCGCTGAGAAAGTTTGCGAACAGGCCGGTGTCGGAAATCGCTGCATCCGATGGCTTGAACTGGGGCGCAAAGGGGCTGCCCAGCCCGTCCTGCCCCGGGCGCAGCGGAAACGTGAACGGGGAAGTCCCGTCCGGGAGCACCACGTCGGGAAACGTCGCACCGCCATTGACGGCACCGATCTTGATGCTGCCACCGTCGTACAGGCCAGCAAGATCGACATCGAAGCGCCGCGTCAGCGCGCGCTGGATCTCGGCGACCTTCACCTCCAGCAGCACCTGCTGCGCTCCGCCGACCTGCAACAGATTGATCACGTTACGTTGCGCCCCGGTCTGGGTACCACCCTGGGTACCGCCCTGTGCCCCCTGCCCGAATCTCCGGCTTCCGACCCTGGTCGCGTAGCTCTCGGCCAGACGCAGCGCGGCATCCATCTTCACCGGACTGGAGACCTCGCCGCTGAGCACAATGGCACCCTGGGCCGACTCCACCCGGATGCCCTCGCCGGGCAGGAAGCGGTGCAGTTTTTCCTTGAGTGTCTGCAGGTCGTGGGTGACCTCCAGGCCGATCTGGCGCTGCACCCGGTCGCCCGCGTCCCACAGGATCATGTTGGTCGTGCCAAGCTCTTTGCCGTTGATGTAGAGCTGTCTTGGGTTGATGACCAGGATGTCCGCGATGGCCGGATTGGCGATCGACACCCGCGCGACCGTCTCGCGCAGATCCACGATGCGGGACTTGTCGATCGGCACGATGATGGTCTGTTGATCGCGCAGCGGACTCGGCGTCGAGATACCCCCAACGCCGCCGCTGGCGCCGGCGTTGGATGCGGCACTGCAGAGGCAGCACAGCAGGCACGCGAGGGTCGCGACGGGCCGATGCGTCCTGTCGAAGACAAGGCCGAGGATGGTTCCTGTCATCGGATCACCTGCGGCGCTTCCGCGGCCGGCGTATCGGTGTCCGCTGGCAGTGCACGCGCCACCGGCGCCTTGTCATCCGTCAACGACAGATCGCCTTCCAGCTCCGCCCTGGTGCCGCGTATGACCGTGACGTGGAACGACGAATCGCGGTCGCGCCCGGCCATGCGTGCACCGAGTGCGGACGCCAGCGCGGCGGATTCGGATACCGGCGCGGGCAGCCCACCCACTTGGGCGCCGCCGGTCCCCGCATCGACCTGGACGCGATCGCTCTGGTGGCGCAGCGTCAGCCGCACGTCACCGCTCTCGGTGGCCTCGGCCAGCAACTCCGCCTGGCGCGGGTTGACCTCGAGCGTGACCGCCTTCGCCTGCATGGCGCCCTCCTGGGCCGCCTGCAGGGCCTGTCCGACCGCGAGGATCTTGAGGTCCTGCAGCACCGTGCGCGCCTTGCCCCCGCGTGGGGTGGAGATCACATCGACGCGACTGCCGGGCCGCAGGAAGCCCGATACGCCGCTGACGTCGTTGATCCGCACGGTGATGGCGCGCATACCCGGCGCGAGCATCGCCGAGAGGATGTTGCTCTCCTCCCCACTCAGCAGCCGTTTGGAAACGATGATCTCGCCGGTATAGACGGGCTCCTTCAGGGACCGGCCGAGCAGCTCGTCGGCGGCGCTGACGGCCCCCTCCGGCACCAGCGCACGCGGCACCTGCAGCATGCGCAGATAGGTCTGGTCGATGCTGGTCGCCACCGGGATGTCCTTCGCGGCGGCGACAACCGTTGCCGTCTCCGGCACTTCCCCGTCGGAGGCCCCGAGCTTTCGGTCGAGCCAGGCGTTGCCGAGGAAGGCAACGGCCGAGGCCAGGGCCAGCGAAAAAAGGATGGTGACCAGGCTGCCGGCGCTCATCGCGTGATCATCCTGCCGATGTCCCCCTGTCCAACCGGTTGGAAGCCCCCGTGACGAAGTAATTCGTCCATGCCCAGTCCAGCGCGGCCTCGTCAACCGCGGTGCCGGTATAGCGCGCAAAGTCCGCCGCCAGCCCGAGCAGGTCCCGCGGGTGGCACTGCAGCAGCGGCGTGCCCGTGGTGGCGTAGCGTTCGCGCAGCAGATGCTCCGCGAGGCGGCCGGCATCCGGGATGCGCAGCCCGCCGCAGACCTGATGCCAGATCTCGCGGTATTCCCGCTCGGTCGCCGGCTCGAACCGTATCTTATAACCGATTCGACGCAGGAACGCCTCGTCGGCCAGCGCCTCCGGCTCCAGATTCGTGGAGAAGACCAGCACCATGTCGAAAGGGATCGAGAAGTGCGTGCCAGTCTTCAGCCAGAGCTGATCCCTGCCCTCGTCCAGCGGCAGGATCCAGCGATCGAGCAGCGCCTTGACACTGACGCGCTGCCGCCCGAGGTCGTCGATCAGCAGCATGCCCGTGTTCGCGCGCATCTGCAACGGCGCCGTGTACTGCCGCGTCTCGGCGCTGTACTGCAGCTCGAGCATGTCCTGCGTCAATTCACCCCCGACCGTCACCATCGGGCGCTCGCAGAGCACGAAGCGCTCGTCGAAGCCCTGCCGCAGCTCGACCGCCGCCGCCTCCTCCATGGCGACCGCCCGGTGCACGCCGGCATCGAAATAGCCGATCACGCTGCCGCTCACCAGCACGGCCCGCGGCAGCAGCACCGGCGGGCCGAGCAGCCGGCTCATGCGTCGCGCGATGAAGCTCTTGCCGGTACCAGGATGGCCGTAGATGAACACCGAGCGGCCGGAGCGCACCGCCGGTCCAAGCCGGTCGAGCAGTTCCCTGTCGATGACGGTGTCGGCAAAGACATCGTGCACGCGGGAGCGCATGACGGGCACTGCCCCCGCGGACTGGGCCGCGACGATCTGCTCGTAGGTCGCCATGGTCACCGGGGCCGCACCGACGTAGCCATCGCGCTCGAAGGCCTGCGCCGCCAGCACCCGGCCCCGATCAGTGAGGCCGAAACGCAGTTGTCGCGTGTCCTCGCGCTGGGTGTGAAGCTGCACGCGCCCCTCGGCGCGCAGGAAGTCCATGACCGGTTCAACGATGGCCCCGGGCAGCCCGAGGTGTCGGGCCAGATCGAGCAGATTGAGCACGCCGGAGGCCGCCAGGTGCTTGGAGACCAGGTCGGCCAGGAACAGCCGCGTGAGTCCGGTGTCGGCAAGGCTGCCCGGTCGCGGCGCCAGCGCCGCGAGGTGGCGTAAGGTCGCAGCGTCTATCGGGCCGACTTCATGCAAGGGTGTGGATCTCGCCAAATACGCAAGGAAGAAGTCGAGCGCGTGCCGAGGGTCGGGCTCGAACCCGCGTTCAGCACCCGCTCGGGACCATGGCACGCGCTCACCCGACGACGCCGCCTGCTTCCCGATGCCGACCGCCGATCTGCCATCGCGCGCTGCACGTCGTCGTCAACCGAACAGCAACGGCGCGGCGATGGCGCCAAACGCGATGGCCGGGGCCATCGGGACCCGGGCGGCCATGGCCTCGTCCGCCCGCGGGGGGACATAGGCGACCTGGCCGGTGGCCCACAGCGTGCGCAGCATCGCGCGATAACGCACGAATGGCGGGGCGGCGCCCCGGGCCTTCCAGGCATAGATGCCGAAGGCCAGCGCCCAGACCAGGCCCGACAACAGGTAGAGCAACACCGCGTAGAGGATCAGCCTCGCGCCCAGCAGGCTGCCGATGGCCGCGACCAGCTTGACGTCGCCGCCGCCGGTCATGCCCAACGCAAAGCCGGGGGTCAGGAGCGCAAGGCCCAACGCGAATCCGGCCAGGCTGCCCAACGCGCCGGCGGTGCCGCCATACCAGATCGAAAGGCCCAGCCCAAGACCGGTTCCGCAGACGAACAGCGCATTCGGAATGCGGCGGGTCGCCAGGTCGACCACGGCCGCGACCGAGACCAGACAGGCGACGACGACAAAGCTCAGCGTCGGCAGGACCGATCCGTCGGGGCTCATGTCAAACCGATGGCATGGGGCGCGGCATGGACGCAGAGACGCCGTGCAACCTCTTTCCTAAACGACCCCGCGCCCCCTTGCCGACACGGCGAGAGGGCGCGAGGGCAGAGCACGCGCGGTGCCGCGAAGATCGGCCTGCATCCCCCCGTCGTTGGCGACCGACGCTGGCCTAACCCTCTGTGCACCCGCTCGATGACTCTACTTCATCTGGTTGACAATGTTGCTCATCGAGCTGTTGGCAGCGGGGCCCAGGGTCGCCCAGATGCCCGCGGCGATTGCGGCGATTGCGGCGACGACGATCAACCACTCCACCAGCTCGGCGCCCTCTTCGTCGTTCCAGAGCTTCAGCAGAAAGTCTTTCATTAGCGTGGTCCTGTATTGTTATGAATTGGCCATTGCGGCGGTCTGCCACCCGGGCACGCCGCCCTTCTCTGCTCGATCAAGACCCTGGCCGTCTCCTCTTGCCCTAGCTGTTCGGGGGCGCCCAGAGCGTCCAGCCTTGATGTCTGCGCCTCGCGGTCGGGCCACGTTGTTTCACGTACGCCCACCGCGGTATATAGCATACCAGGCCGGCCTTCGGACAAAGGTCGACTCGTGCACAAAAACGCGTACCAATACGCGATTTTTGTTGACATGGGTCAATCGCACAACGGTCCGCGCGGTACTGTCGCACACGAAAAAGGGGCGCCAGGCGCCCCTTCGGATCTCCGCATGAGGAAACGCCGACTGAAAGGCGTTTCCCGTCCGGACCATGGCAGGCCCGGCATTGTCGAGCGCGGCAGACGCTTGAAATGGAGCACCTCGCGCGTCGCGCCTCGCGAGATGCGAACTGATCAAATGCCCGGAAGGCATTTGATCAGCGTCTCCTTAGGCGTCGAGGTTATCCAGCGCCTTCTGGAAGCGGTTGGCATGGGAGCGCTCGGCCTTGGCCAGCGTCTCGAACCAGTCGGCGATCTCCTCGAAACCCTCGTCGCGCGCGGTCTTGGCCATACCCGGGTACATGTCGGTGTACTCGTGGGTCTCGCCGGCGATGGCGGACTTCAGATTGGCGTCGGTGCCACCGATCGGCAGACCGGTGGCCGGGTCGCCAACCTGCTCCAGGTACTCGAGGTGGCCGTGCGCATGGCCCGTCTCTCCCTCGGCCGTGGAGCGGAAGACCGCCGCGACGTCGTTGTAACCCTCGACATCGGCCTTGGAGGCGAAGTAGAGGTAGCGACGATTGGCCTGGGACTCGCCAGCGAAGGCCTCTTTCAAGCTGTTCTCGGTCTTACTGCCTTTCAGTTCCACTTTTTACTTACCTCAGATTGGGTGGTCGAGATGGGGTGGTCTAGGTGCGCGATGCCAGGTCGACATCCGACGTGCCGCACCTTACCCCGCGATCCGGCGGCGGGCAATTGTTTGTTCCAATGACCACGATAGGCTTTCTTTATCGATCTGGCACTGAAGATACCTCTGGCGCCTGGGCATCCTCCCCGACGGCCTCGATGAAACGCACGCACTCCGGGGCGCCGACGCGGATCGCATCGGCAATGACCTGCACGGCGTCGACCCGCGGGAAGGTCCGACGCCAGGCGAGCGCGACCCGGCGCCTCGGCGGTGTACCGGAAAAGGGTCTGGAACAGACGAGCCTGGGGCCGAAGCGTTCCGGCGATGCCGCGCTGCAGGGAAGCACCGTGATACCGACCCCGCTGGCGACCATGAGCCGAATCGTCTCCAGTGACCCCCCCTCCAGGTTGCGCGGCGACAGCCCCTCCCGACCACCGCGCTGCAGACAGCCGGGACAGGCCTGTAGCACCTGGTCCCTGAAGCAGTGTCCGGCGCCCAGCAACAGCACCTTTTCGTCGCCCAGACCGGCGCTGTCGACGCTCTCGCGCCCCGCCCAGGGGTGCCCCTCGGGCAGCAGCACAACAAAGTCCTCGTCATAGAGCGGCAGCGTGAGAATACCCGGCTCGTCGAACGGCAGCGAGATGACAATGACATCGAGGTCGCCCCGCTTGAGTCGTTCGGCCAGCACCGCGGTGAAGTTCTCCTCGATGACCAGCGGCATCGCCGGCGCGCGCTCCATCAGCCGGGGAATCAGGTGCGGAAGCAGGTAGGGGCCAACCGTATAGATCGCACCGAGCCGCAGTGCCCCGATCAACGGATCGCGACCCTGGCGCGCGAGATGGGTGATGCCCTGCGCCTCCTCGAGCACACGCTGGGCCTGCTCGACGATCTGGTGTCCGATCGCCGTGATGGTGACCTCCCCACTGCCGCGCTCGAAAAGGCTTACCCCAAGCTCGTCCTCGAGCTTGCGCACGGCCACGCTCAGTGTCGGCTGACTGACGAAACAGGCCTCCGCCGCGCGCCCAAAGTGGCGTTCGCGGGCGACCGCGACGATGTAGCGAAACTCGTTCAGGGTCATCGTGGGACGAGAAAAAATGCGTCGGCTGTCATAGAACGGATTGTCCGAGGTTGCCGCTATCGAGGCTTGCTGCTAGAAGAACTACCAGTGGAACGAAGACTACCAGCGGATCTCAAGGAGACGCTGATCGAAAGCGCTTCCGGTCCCGGCCAAGGGTGGCCCGGCACGTTCAGTCACCCAGGTGACGTGAAATGGGGCGAATCGGAATCCGCGTTTTCGGCTCGCGAGCTGATCCAATGCCGGACAGGCATTCGATCAGCGTCTCCCTTACGATCGTACTGATTGATATCAGACTGTCGGCATTATCCACCATCGCGGGGGCAGTATGGGAAGGCCGTTCAGAGGCTCCAGCCCGTACGGGGGGCTCGGGACGCTCGGGGCGCGGCAAACCGGCGAGATCGGGTCGGCGGATGACACGGTCAGCGTGATCCAGCTGACGGATCTTCACCTGTTCGCCGACCCGCAAGGCCGCCTGCTTGGCCAACGCACCCGCGCCACGTTCGAGGCGGTCCTCGCCCATGCCCTTGCCTCCCATTGGCCAGCCGACGCGCTGCTGCTCACCGGCGACCTGGTGCACGATGAACGCATCGAGGGCTACCGCTGGCTTGGCCAGCGGCTGCGCGAGCTCGGGGTACCGCGCTATTGCATCCCCGGGAACCACGACCGGTTGTCCCTGGTGAGCGACTTCCTCGACCCGCGCGCCCGCGCGGGTCTGCGCGTCGAGCCCCTCGGAGGCTGGGATCTGATCCTACTGGACTCGACCGTCCCAGGCGTGCACGGCGGCTATCTTTCCGCCGGACTGGTCGCCGAGCTGGACGCGCACCTCGGTAAGAACCCGCTGCGGCCCGCGTTGATCTGTCTGCATCATCAGCCGGTACCCGCGGGCAGCGCCTGGATCGACACCATGATGGTTGCCAACCCCGCCGAGCTGCTCGCGGTGGTCGACCGTCACCACAACGCGCGCGGCCTGCTCTGGGGCCACGTACACCAGCAACTCGATGCCCGCCGCAACGACACCCTGCTGCTGGCCACCCCGTCCACCTGTATTCAGTTCCTGCCCAAGAGCGAGTGTTTCGCGCTGGACACGGCGACCCCCGGCTACCGTTGGCTGCGGCTGCATGGCGACGGGCGCATCGAGTCCGCGGTCGAGCGCATCGGCGCCTATCCCGACCCCCTCCAGCCCGCGATGGTCGGCTACTGAGCCGGTCGCGGCGGTCGCCGCGAAGATCCGGCAATCGATCAGCGCCACCTTACCTCAGCGGTTCTCCAGATCCACGGGCAACGCATCGGTTACGCGCATGCCATCGCTCTGATGCGCGATCCGCACGGCGATGACCTCCACCCCATCTGCGGTTGCGCGACGCAAGCGCTCCGCGTAGAGCGGGTCAATGCCCCAGGCCGGGGCGAAGCACAGGCCCTCGGGCCGATTCAGCGCAAACAGGATCACCCCGCGCAGACCCTGGGCAACGGCGGCGGCGAGCAGGTCGAGATGTTTGCGGCCGCGCTCGGTCCTGGCATCGGGGAAACGCAACCGATCACCATCGAGCAGGGTCACATTCTTGACCTCGACCAGGGCGTCGGCGCACGGCCCATCACCGAGCCCGATGTCCAGCCGGCCGGAGCCGTACCCCGAAGCGGCGAAGGGCACCTCCCGACGCAACCGGCCATAGCCCGCCAACCCCGCGATGTCGCCGGCCGAGATGGCCTCGGCGATGACGGCGTTGGGCCTGGCGGTATTGACCCCGATCCATCCGCCGCCCATGTCGACCCGCTCCAGGGTCCAGGCGAGCTTACGGCCAGGCCTATCGCTGAAGCTGACCTCCACCGGCGCGCCAGGCTCCCAACAGGTGGTCATGCTTCCGGTGTTGGGGACATGGGCCCTGACCTCGCGACCATCCGCAAGCACGACGTCGGCCAGGAACCGCTTGTAGCGGCGTTGAATCCGGCCTGGATACAGCGGGGGGAGCTTCAGGATTGTGCCCCTACGAGTCTGTCCGACCTGGGTTGCAAGTCGTGGTGCAGACCGTGGGTGTAGCGGCAAAGGGGCCCCGGTCGGACCAAGATGGACTGGTTTTGCAGTGATTCTTCATGCCGACGCGTAATCCCGCCCCTTTCTTCATCCGTCTCTACTCCCTGTGCGACGGGCGCTGCGCGCCGCGACCCTCTCCAGCCAAGCCCGGTCGCCCCGCGGAGCGGGCCTCCCACAAGCCTCCCACACCCCCCGCGAGCATCCGTCGGGCAGGCCCCTAGGTCGTGGAGAACCCGGAGAGATCGCGGAAGTCCACCGCCTCGCACGCGACGCCGGATACGTC
>JAXGTD010000052.1:0-25051 GCA_040775095.1 Chromatiaceae bacterium
GTATCGGGAGTCGGCTTCGACCTTCCAGAAGGTGCTGGACATCAACCCGGGTTAGTCCCGGGCAAGGATGTGGAACGCCGCCGCCCTTGCCAGCGCGGGGCTGCTCGAGCGTGCCCGATGGGAGACCGACGAGCTGTTGACCACGAATCCCGGCCTGACCATCGAGCGATTGAAGTTTGCATTCCCCTTCAGCGATCCGGGTACGCTGGACGGCGTTCTGAAGGCGTTAAGGAGTGCCGGCCTGCCGGATTGAGGCCGCCGTGGGGGCCGGAGTCGACTGCAGGGCCGTCGCAACCGGGGCGATCCGCGTTCGGCAGCGCCGTGCCCGGGCCCGCGCCGGCCGGTCTGTCGGCTGGCGGGATCGAGGCCCGCTGGTCTGCTGCCGGGATCAGCTCGCCGAACGCGAGGCACCCGCCGGCAAGCCACCACCGGGCGTCGCCAACCGCCGGAACGGCACGCGCACCAACAGCAGCAGGACCAGGATCGCCGCGTAGACGGCCGGCTCACCAATGTCGGCCTTGACCAGCCACCAGTAGTGCACCACACCGAGGATCGCGATCGGGTAGATCAGCCGGTGCAGTCGCTTCCAGCGCGTGCCCAGGCGGCGCATCCAGCCCCGGGTCGAGGTCAGCGCGAGCGGTGCCATCAGCACGAAGGCAGCAAAGCCGACGGTGATGTAGGGGCGCTTGACGACGTCCTCGACGATCGCACCCCAGACAAAGAACTGGTCCAGCCAGAGATAGATGCTCAGGTGCAACACGAGATAAAAGAACGTGAACAACCCCAACATGCGCCGGAAGCGGACCAGCCAGACCCATCCGGTCAGGCGCCGCAGTGGCGTCACGGCGAGTGTGACCAGCAGCAGGCGCAGCGTCCAGTCGCCCGTGGCATGGGTGACCGCCTCCACCGGATTGGGGCCAATGGCGCCGCTCGCCCCACGCCAGAAAAGCCACGCCAACGGCACCAGGCAGAGCACAAACACGAGCGCTTTGCCGTAACGCGCGATGCGGTCGTGGGCCGGAATGGGCATAGTCGGCGGTCCTCAGAAGTAGGTCTTCAGGTCCATGCCGGAATAGAGCTGGGCGACCTCGTCCCCATAGCCGTTGAACATCAGGGTCGGCTCATCCTTGGCGAACCAGCCCTTTCCGATCACACGGTGGGTCTTCTGGCTCCAGCGCGGGTGGTCGACGTTTGGGTTGACGTTCGCGTAGAAGCCGTATTCGGTCGGCTGCAGCTGGTTCCAGGTCGCCACCGGCTGCTGCTCCGTGAAGCGGATCGCGACGATCGACTTGATGCTCTTGAACCCATACTTCCAGGGCACGACGAGGCGCACCGGCGCGCCGTTCTGATTCGGTAGCAGCTCCCCGTAGAGGCCCGTGGCGAGGATGGTCAGCGGATGCATCGCCTCGTCCATGCGCAGGCCCTCACGGTAGGGCCAGTCGAGCACCTCGCGGCGTTGGCCGGGCATCTGCTTTGGGTCGTAAAGGGTCTCGAAGGCGACATATTTGGCCTTTGACGTCGGCTTGAAGCGTTGCAGCAGGTCTCCGAGGGGGAATCCGACCCAGGGGATCACCATGGACCAGGCCTCGACGCAACGCAGGCGATAAATACGTTCCTCCTGGGTGAACCCGGAGAGGATGTCTTCGATGCCGATCGCGCCGGGCGCTTCACATTCGCCATCGACCACCAGGGTCCAGGGCCGTGGCTTGAGCTGGTCGGCGTTGCGTTGTGGGTCGCTCTTGCCGGTGCCGAGCTCGTAGAAGTTGTTGTAGCTGGTAATGTCGTTCAGCGAGTTTGACGGCTCGTCGGTGGAATAGCCGCTCTTGCGCACGTCCGGGATCTTCTCCCCAGCCCGCGCGGCCAGGGGCACGCCGCTGAGCAGCGACCCACCGCCGAGCATCGCAAGGCCCGCGGCGGCCCCCGCCTTCAGGAATTCCCGGCGCCGGGCATAGAGCTCGGGGGGGGTGATCTGCGAGGCCAGGATGGCGTCGCGCTTCTTGATCAGCATGTCGTACTCCAGACGTTTCGAGGACCATACGCTATCTGGGAGCGCCCTGGCCGCTTTCCCATTCTGCCGGTTTTGATCCCGCCACGCCGCCCCGGTTCCGGACTGGACGATTGGACAGCACGAGAACCCACTCGAGGCGCACGTACGCCAACACGCCAGCGCCCGCGCCGGGTCTGAGTCAGATCCCGCTCGGGCGGCCCGCGCGTGCGCGCTTCGCGCAAATGCCGTCAGGCCGAACGCTCGGCACCGGGATCCAGCGCGCCGGCCCGCCGCAGTCGGGCGCGAAGCCGGCGCAGCAGGTCGGCATCGATGCTGTCGGTGGTCAGGGTCATGGACGGAAACCGCCAACCGTCGCGGCGAAAGTTCAGGATCACCAGCGCGACACCGACATAGCTCGACGGGCTCAGACGAGCCGGCCGCGCCGGTCCGCTCGGGAATTGAAGCTCCCAGCCGCGCTCGCTCCAGATCGCCTCACGGATGGACCAGGGTGCACCGCACCAGATCCGACCCCATAGCTGCAACGCGAGGCTCACCGCCAGCAACGCGATCAGGCCCAGGCGCCAGGACCAGGGCACCGGAAGCAGCGCTGACGCGGCCACTGCAGACCCGTGCACGGCGCAAACCCAAAGCGCGAGCCGGCGCGACGGACAAGGCCGGATCCTTAGCGGCTCCTGGCCGCCCTGGTCATTCAAGCCGGACCCGTCACGGGAATGCAGACCGATCCGCCGGCCGGTGCCATCACCCGGCGCGCCGAAATCGATGGGGCGAGAAACCGCCCGAGTGATCATCGGCACCGCGGCACCCCGCGGCCCGCTGACGAGGGGGAAAGGTCCGGCACCCCCCTCCTGTTCTCCGGGCGCTTGCCGGGGCCATCAGGTGGCAGGTTGGTCAGGCACGTCCAGCGTGCTCTGGCAGAACGATATTGAGCTCCAGGATCTCCTGGCTCTCCTCTTGCTCATAGTTGACGGAGACCGCGTTCATGTCCACGTCGACATATTTGCGAATGACCGCGAGGATCTCCTGCTCCAGCTTGGGTAGATAGGAGGGCCGGTCGCGCGCCCTTCGATCGTGGGCCACCAGGATCTGCAGCCGCTCCTTCGCGACGGCGGCCGAGCCCTTCTGGCGCCCGACTCCGCGGAAATAATCGAGTAGGCTCATCGATCAACCCCCGAATAGTCGACTGAACAAACCCCTTTTCGCGGCTTCAACAAAGCGCATTGGAACCTCTTCGCCGAGATAGCGGGCGACCATGTCGCCGTAGGCCTTGCCCGCGTCGGACTCGTGGTCGAGGATCACGGGGATACCGGCGTTCGATGCGTTGAGCACGGCCTGTGATTCTGGAATCACGCTCAGCAGGTGTAACGACAGGATCTCCTGCACGTCTTCGACGCTCAGCATCTCCCCGCGCGCGACCCGCTCGGGCGAATACCTTGTCAAGAGCAGGTGCTCACGGATCGGCTCGGCATTGGTCTCGGCACGGCGCGACTTGCTCGACAGGATCCCAAGCATGCGATCGGAATCACGCACGGAGGAGACCTCCGGATTGGTCACGACCACCGCATCGTCAGCGTAGTACATCGCCATGGTTGCGCCATGCTCGATTCCGGCCGGGGAGTCGCACACGATATAGTCGTGGCTCTGACCGAGGTCCTCCAGCACCTTCCCCACGCCCTCTTTCGACAGGGCGTCCTTGTCGCGGGTCTGCGATGCCGGCAGCACATAGAGATCGTCGCAGCGCTTGTCTCGGATCAGGGCCTGATTCAGGTTGGCCTCACCGTTGATGACATTGATGAGGTCGTACACCACGCGCCGCTCGCAACCCATGATCAGGTCGAGATTGCGAAGGCCCACATCGAAATCGATGACGGCGGTACGGTGCCCCCTTTGGGCCAAGCCCATTGCCATGGCTGCAGCAGTGGTCGTCTTACCCACGCCGCCCTTGCCCGAAGTGATGACGATGATTCTGGCCAACGATGCGTCCTCCTCTGGACCTGCTATGTAGTTGGATGGCGGCGCGCTCCGCCAGTCGGCGACGACGCGAAGCGAAACTAGAACGGCTCGATGCGCAGGACCTCGTGGTCGAGGAAGACCTGCACCCGCTGTCCCTTGAGCTCGGACGGAATGCTTTCGCTGACCCGAAAGTGGCCCGCGATGGACACCAGCTCTGCCTGAAGATCCTGACAGAAGATGCGTGCCTGAAGGTTTCCCTTGAGTCCGGCAATGACGCGCCCGCGCATCGGTCCATAGACATGCACGTTCCCATCGGCCAACAGCTCTGCGCCAGGGTTGACCGCGGAGATCACCGTCAGATCGCCGCCGGCGGCATAGACTCGCTGTCCAGAACGCACGGGCCTGTTCACAACGGTCGAGCCACACTCGACGGCCACCGCCGCCGCATCGGCCAACTGGCCCCCGGTCGGGGCGGCGGGCGCGGCGTTCTCGGCGGCAAGGGCGAGGGCATCATTTCGGCGCGTCGGCTTCAGCGTGTCGCCAAGGATCGCAAGCTCCATTGCCTTGGCCGCCTCATGCTGGGCCGGGCTGCCACCGCGCACACCAACCGGCATCATGCCAAGCGCTCGCAGCAGGCCGACCAGCTGCGGAAACCCGATCTCGCCATCTGCCGCCGTCAATTCCGTCAGGTCGATCACCACGGGCGTGTGCAGAAAGAAACCTGGCGCCTGCTCGACCTTGACGGCCAGTTGTTCGGCGACCGCGTCCATATCGAGACAGAGCAGGCGGACGACCGGCAGCGTAAAGGAGGCGGCTTTCAGCTCGAAGGCCGGGGCGGCCGCTGCGGTGGATGGGGCTGGAGTAGCGGCCATGTGGGCTTTCGTCGCTCCTTCAAGGCGTTGATTTGACGATAAGGTTGAGAGGAATGCCGCGCCTATGCTAACGGTTCGCGCTAAACAGGCAAAGCGCCCGGAAACACGGCGTGATTGGATTGAGGGTCAGACCCCGACAAGGTCACCCGGGCGGCCACCCCAGCAGACGGCCACCAATCACATGCACGTGCAGATGAAACACCGTTTGCCCCGCCCCGGCGTTGCAGTTGATCACGGTCCGGTAGCCCTGTTCGGCGATTCCCTCCTGTTGCGCCACCTTCGCGGCCGCCAGGAACAGCTTGCCGATCAGCTGCGCATCCGCCTCCCCGGCATCGTTCAGCGTCGGGATCGGCTTGCGCGGAATCACCAGGATATGTACCGGCGCCTGGGGACTGACGTCACGGAAGGCGAGGACATCATCGTCTTCATAGACGATATCGGCGTCCATCTCGCCCGTGGCAATCTTGCCGAAGATCGTGTCGGCCATGCTCATCTCCTCGCTGTCTTGGCTTCAGGTTCAAGATAACCGAAAGAGCGTGCCCAGGGGCCTTTGAGAACGAAAAATCCGTCGTGGCATACCCGGCGCGCCCGCCCCACGGGGAGCGGATTCCCTGCGGCACGTTCCAGACTGGGCTCTCATCCTCGGGTGCATCTGACCCGGATCGTCCAATCGCGCCACTGCCCCGGAGTGCCTGGATCCTTGTATTCCACACCGGGTCCGGGGGCGCGCGAGCCCGATCGACTCAGAGGCCCAGGCGCCCGGCGAAGGCATGCGCGAGTGTGCCACCATCGACAAACTCGAGCTCGCCGCCGAGCGGGACGCCGTGCGCGATGCGGGTGACCCGAACCCCGTGCTCGTTGGCCATCTCGGCGATGTAGTGCGATGTCGCGGCCCCCTCGATGGTTGGGCTGATGGCCAGGATCAGCTCACCCACACCGCCTTCGCGCAGACGCGCCTGCAGGCAATCGAGCTCCAGCTCTTCCGGGCCAATGCCATCGAGTGGCGAGAGCCGACCACCGAGCACGAAGTAACGCCCCCGGTAGTCCGTGGCCTGCTCGATCGCCACAATGTCGGTCGGCTGCTCGACAATGCAGAGCAGTGAGGCGTCACGGTTCGGGTTGGCGCAGAGGGGACAGACCGGACGCTCACTCAATGTCCGGCACTGGCTGCAGCGCCCGATGCGCTCCATCGCCGCGGCCATGACCCGCGCCAGCCGAAGCCCCGCGTCACGATCGCGCTCCAGGAGATGGAACGCCATGCGCTGGGCCGACTTCGGCCCGACGCCGGGCAGGCAGCGCAACGCGTCAATGAGCTGCTGGAGCAGGCCGCGCTCGGTCATCGCAACAGGCGTCGATCGCTGGACACGGAGGCACTCAGAAAGGCAGCTTCATACCGGGCGGGAGCTGCAGACCGGCCGTGAGCCCGGCCATGGCCTCCTGCATCTTCTCGCCGACACGGTGCACGGCATCGTTGACGGCAGCGGCGACGAGATCCTCGAGCATGTCCTTGTCGTCCTGCATCAGCGACGGATCGATCGCGACGCGGCGCACCTCGTGGCGGCCATTCATCGTGACCTTGACCATGCCGCCACCGGACTCGCCGGTGACCTCCTCCCGGGCCATGCGCTCCTGTGCCTGCTTCATGTCCTCCTGCATCTTCTGCGCCTGCTTCAGCATGCTGCCCAAGTTCTTCATGTGCTACCTCTTTGGAAAAGTACGGGGGGCGGTCTCGGAGCGGACACAGACCGGACCCTGGCCATGGGGCGAAAGCGTTGTGCCCAAGTCGTCGGGGCGCGGGAACAGGCGATGAAGCATCAAGATCGATGAGGCTCAGTCTGTTGCACGGATGCTGCCGGGCACCCATTGCGCATCGAAGCGCTCCTGCAGCTCACGGGCCAGTGGGTCATCCTGCATGGCCTGCTCCGCCTGCCTCTGGCGCGCGGCATCGTTGCGCGCGCGCCGCGCCGCGGGTGTCTCCATCTCTGGCTTCGCCACCTGGATATCCAGCGTTACGGCGCGGCCCATGGCCACCGCGAGCGCGGCACCCAGACGTTGCTCGGCCCCGGCGACCCGGAGATGTCCCACGGATGGGTCCAACGAGAGTCGCACGCGCTCGCCGTTCCAGTCCACGAACGCGCAATGATGCGCCAGCTGTCCCTCCAGACCACCGAGATCCATCCGCGCAACCAGGGCGTGCCAATCCTCGGTGCTCGCCAACGCCCCATCGGGCGCGGCGGCGACCCGCGCTGCCGGCGCGGGCGCCGGGCGGGAGAGCTCCCCCGCGTCGGCCGCCGGGGGCCGCTCGGCGTGCGCCGTTGCCGGAGCCGGGCGCGCCGCGGCCGGCCGCGGTGTCTCGGGTGGGCCGGCCGCCGCGTCGGGATGCGGCGAATCGCCACGGCGCCCGGCAGGCGACGCGCCGACCGAGGCTCGCGTGTCGGGATGGGGGCCCTCGGTGGCCGGACGGAACGCCAGCGCCCGCAGCAGCACCATTTCCAGGCCCGTGCGCGGCTCGGGGGCGAGCGGAAGATCCTGCTGTCCGATCAGCAGCACCTGATAGTAGAGCTGCACGTCCTCCGGCGCGATGCCCTGTGCCAGCTCGAGCACCCGGCCCCTGTCCGGGTCATCATCGTCGAGGGTCCCTGGCAGTTGTTGCGCAAGAGCAATGCGGTGCAACAGGGCAAGCAGGTCGCGCAGCACCCCGCCGAAGTCCGGCGTGAGCTCGGCGATACGGCCAACCTCCGCCAAGACCCGACCCGCATCGCCACGCCCGAGGGCGTCGAGCAGGTCCAGCACGAGATCACCGCCGCGCGTGCCCAGCATTGTGCGGACATCGGCGCCGCCAACCCGCCCTCCCCCGAAGGCGATTGCCTGGTCCAACAGGCTCAGACCGTCGCGCATGCTGCCGTCGGCGGCGTGGGCCAACAGCGCCAGGGCGACCTCGTCGAACTCGATCCCTTCGGCATTCAGAACGGTCTGGAACTGGCCCTGGATCTGACCGGGCAACAGCCGTTTCAGGTTGAACTGCAGACAGCGAGACAGGACCGTGGCGGGCAGCTTCTGCGGATCCGTGGTCGCCAAGACAAACTTGACATGCGGCGGCGGCTCCTCGAGCGTCTTCAGCAAGGCATTGAAGCTGCTCGGTGAAAACATGTGCACCTCGTCGATCAGGTACACCTTGTAGCGGCCGCGCACCGGTGCGAACGGGACGTTGTCGAGCAGCTCACGGGTCTGATCGACCTTGGTTCGGGAGGCGGCGTCGACCTCGAGCAGGTCGACAAAGCGCCCCTCGTCGACCTCGCGGCAGCTCGAACAGGTCCCGCAGGGTTCGGCACTCACGCCCTGCTCGCAGTTCAGCGCCTTGGCGAGGATCCGGGCCAGCGTCGTCTTGCCAACGCCGCGCGTGCCCGTGAACAGGTAGGCGTGATGAAGCTGGCCGCGCTCCAGTGCATTGCTCAGGGCGCGCACCACATGCTCCTGCCCCACCAGGTCGGCAAAGAAGCGGGGCCGCCATTTGCGTGCCAGTACTTGGTAGCCCATCGGTGTCGAGCGCGGCTCGTCGTCGGAGGATAACGGCATGGGCCGCAGTGTACCCCAGCAACGCGGAGGGTTCACGCGCGTGCACCCACGCCGCTGCAGCCGCCCTTTCGCCTCCCCGGCGGGGCGCCCGGTCGGGGTGGCGATCGTAGAGCAAACGGCCAGAACGGGAGGGCGCGGCGCCGACGGGCCCGCGTCGAGAATAAGGGCGGCGGGCCGCACCAGCCACACCCCGGCACACACTGCCACCGCTGCGGCTGCTCCCTTCCGGGCCTGACCGGGTTCACGGTTTCATGTTGCGAGGGGACCGGCACGGCCCACCATTGCAGGTGCGGCCCCGGACAGGAGCCGGCAACCGAGCCTCGCAGCGTAGCAGACGGCCGAATACGCGACAAGCGTCACCGGCGACAATCCGCGGCTTCGAGCCGTCCTGCCGCGAATTGGGGTCTGGTCACTTCGATCCAGCGCACAACCGGCGATTTTCGGTGTCGTGCAATCCGGCCCGGTTGACCTCATCTGCACCGGGGGAGACACTCGAACGGCCCGAGTATCCGGTCGGAGACAGTGCTGAGGAATACAATCCATGCCCTTCAGGTTCCACGCCGCGCCGATGCTTTGCGCCATCGCGCTGGCCATCACCACGAACGCCCCGGCGGGCGAATCACCCGGCGCAGAACAGACACCAGCGGCGCCGGCCGCCGCCCCGGACGCCACGGCACCCGCCCCCACGAACGGGCCAACTGAGCCGGCCGAGCTGACCGACCAGGCTGCCGAGCTGCTGCGCCAGACGGCGACGCAGGCACGCGAGCTGTGGAAGTCATCCCAGGAGGATATTGGCGAGCTGTGGGACGCATCCCAGAGTGACGCGGGGCAGCTCTGGCAAGAGTCCCGGGAGACCGCGGCGGACTGGTGGCAACGCTCGCGCGACGTCACGCTGCGGGCATGGGAGGATGCACGCGACTCCCTGACACCGCAGCGGGCCGACGAGCTCGGTCGCGTCTGGACCGAGGTCGTGCCCAAGCTGGAAGAGACCCTGGAGCTGGAGGACGCGCAGGAGGCACTGCCGGAAAGGGCCTGGTTCGCACGCGATCGCCGCGACGGCGAATACGACATCAACGCCCTGCTCGACGAGGCCGTGGCCATTCTGTCGACCTCCCATGTGCAGCACTACCGCGAGCGCATCTACCGACTGCAACAGGATATCGAGCGGGCGCGCGCCGACATCGACGACTACCGCAAGCTGCGCGTGGCCGCGCCCAGCGAATCCCTCGTCCGGCGCACCGCCACCGATTATGACGCCCTGATCGAGACACGCCTGACGGAAATCCGCGATGACCAGATCGAGCTGGGCACCATCAAGCACGAGTTTGCCGGCGAGCTGCGCGAGATGGGCCTTGAGCTCTCCGACGAGCAGGTGGAGATCCTGCTTTCCACCGTGGTCGGCGACAACATCGTCGATCTCGGAATTGTCTTCGACAACGTCAAGGCCATCACCGTCCAGCTCGAACAGCTAGTGCGCGACAGCGGTGAAGACCTGCAGAGCGCACGCCGCTACTACGGGATGTACGTGGTCCTGCTGCAGGCCCTAAACCGCATGCACCTCGACGTGGAGGACGCCATCGAACAACGGTATATCCCCCAGATCGACGACATCGCCGCCCGCGCCCAAGCGCTGTCGGTGGAGACGCGCCAGTTGCAGCAGGCCAACCACGAGAAGGCCGAGATCCTGGCCGCGAACCTCGAGGCGCAACAGCTCACGATCGAGGCATCCAAGGTCTATCGCGATTACCTCACACGTCAGGCGGCACAGGTGAGGAGCGCCCGCGAGGCGCTGGAGGAAGACATTGCCACCGCATGGAATACCTACGAGACGGTGCGCGTCTCCGGCGAGTTGGTCGATCTGGTCAAATCCAGCCAGCGCCTGCTCGATGGGTTGCTGAATCGTCAGGTCCCCGCGTTGCAGCCGTTTCAGAACCTCGAGATGAAGCGGGAATTCGAGAAGCTGACCAAACAGTTACGCCGGGGTGACGGCTGAGCACCGAGGCCGCGACGCGCGGTTGGCGGCCGCCCCAATCCGAGCAAATGCACTGCCCGGAGGGCGAGCCGCCGGGACCTGCATATGTGGTGAGTGCGGCGCTTCCCGAGGGCTCAGCCCGGCAACGCGCCAAAATCGAACGGGACGCGGCGCAGCGCTGGCCCGTGAGCCTCCATGTCCGCCCACAGCTCCCGATAGGTTCGGCCATTGAGCGGATGGCGCTCCTCTGGCGCCACGTCGGCCAGGGGCCGCAGCACGAACGCGTAGCGCAGAATGTCCTCGCGCGGCAACGCGCACCCGGCGACGCGCTCGCCGTAGGTGAGCAGGTCCAGATCGAGTGTGCGGGGTGCGAACTTGTCCGGCCCACGAACGCGGCCGGCGGCATCTTCCAGCGCATCCAGGGTCGCGTTGATCTGGGCCACGCCCGCGTCGGTGTCGAATCCGGCCACGAGATTCAGGAATGGCTCACCCTCGAAACCGATCGCCACGCTTTCGTAGACCGGCGACAGCCACAACGCCCCGAATTCCCTGCGCAGACCACGCACCCCGGCGCGGATCGATGGCTCACGGGCGACATTGCTGCCGATGCTCACCCAGCAACGCGTCACCGCGGTGCCTCGCCGCGCTCGATCACCACGCCAACCCCGTCGGCATCCGTGATGGCGCCGGCCTTGTTCAAGGCCAGGCGTACCCAGGGCACCCCGAACTCCTCGCGCACGATGCGGGCACAGTGCTCGGCCAGCGTCTCGACCAGCTCGAATTTCGCTTCCGACACGAATTGCTTGAGCCGCCTGGAAACGGCCTTGTAGTCCAGGGCATCCTCGATGCGATCGGTCGCGGCGCCCCTGGCGACGTCGCTGGCCATCTCGATGTCGAGCACGACCGTTTGTCTGATCGCTTTCTCCCAATCGTAGATACCAATGACGGTCTCGATGCGCAGACCACGCAGAAAAACGATGTCCATGGGGCGTTGACCTCCCGGATGAGGATTCGCCGCGAGGTTCGCGACGGGCAGCGATGCATGCCCTTCGGCATTGTGAAGGCGAGACCCGCCTTTGCAAGTGCGATCGCCCTTGACCAACGCCTGCCGCGGCTGTCCAATGCCCACCATGACCGCCAGCCTCCCCATCGACGTTGCCCTGATCGCGGGCGCCTACCTGCTCGGATCGATCTCCAGCGCCATTATCGTGTGCCGCCTGATGGGCCTCCCGGACCCGCGCGGGGAGGGTTCCAACAACCCGGGCGCCACCAATGTGCTGCGCATTGGTGGCGCAAAGGGCAAGAAGGCGGCGGCGATCACGCTGTTGGGCGACAGTCTCAAGGGGCTGCTGCCGATGCTCGTTGCCCACCTGCTCGGGGCCGGACCGGCGGTACTGGCGGGGGTCGGGCTCGCCGCCTTTATCGGCCATCTCTACCCCCTGTTCTTCGGCTTTCGTGGTGGCAAGGGGGTCGCCACCGCACTCGGCGTCCAACTCGGGCTCTATTGGCCGATCGGGCTGAGCGTGGCCGCGATCTGGTTGTTCGTCGCCAAGGTGCTGAAGATCTCGTCACTCTCGGCACTGGTGTCCATGGCGCTGGCGCCGGCGATCGTTTGGCTGTTCACCCACGAGCCAAAGCTGATCGGGATGCAGTTGGTCATCACCGGGCTGCTGTTCTGGCGGCACAAGCGCAATATCCGCGACCTGCTCGCCGGGACCGAAGACAAGATCGAGGCCCCGAGCCGGACATCCGGGAAAACCGACTCCGACGGCGATTAGTCCAGGATCCCGTTGCGCCTCATTTCCGCTGCCGCCCTCCGTCTGGTCGCCCGCAAGCGGGCTCCTACGCCCACGTGTCGGTAGCCCGTAGGAGCCCGCTCGCGGGCGACAAGCGGGACCGGCACACCGCCCCGAGACGGCCGTGAATAGGCACGGATACCTCAGGCTCCAACCCCGGTCTCGGTCGGAACAGAAACGGCCCCCAGCGTCTCCATCGCCCATCGCGGCCTTGGCAGAAAGGCGAGCGGCTCGGCCTCGCCCGCGCGCAGGCGCTGCCAGCCAGCGAACGCGATCATCGCTCCATTATCGGTGCAAAACGCCGGGCGCGGGTAGAACACATCCCCGCCCTCCTCCCGCATCATCTGATCCATGCGCTCGCGTAAGCGGCGGTTCGCGCTGACGCCGCCGGCGAGCACCAGGCGCGGGTAACCGCTCGACCTGACCGCGCGGCGGCACTTGATCAGCAGCGTATCGACGACCGCCTCCTCGAACGCGCGCGCGATGTCTGCCCTCGTCTGCCCCGGATCGTCCCGCCGCGCCATCTCCTCACGCAGTGCGTTCAGGGTGTAGGTCTTCAATCCGCTGAAGCTGAAATCCAGGCCGGGCCGATCGGTCATCGGGCGTGGGAAACGATAGCGCGAGGGGTCGCCCCGCTCGGCGAGCCGCGCCAACGCGGGCCCGCCGGGGTACGGCAGGTCGAGGATCTTGGCGGTCTTGTCGAACGCCTCGCCGGCGGCGTCGTCGACCGACTCGCCAAGCAGCCGGTAACGACCAACACCACTGACCTCGACCAACTGCGTGTGCCCGCCGGAGACCAGCAGCGCGACAAACGGAAACGCCGGCGCCGGATCTTCCAGCAGTGGCGCCAGGAGATGGCCCTCCATATGGTGAACACCGATCGCCGGCACGCCCCAGGCCCATGCCAGGCCGCGGCCAAACGCGGCGCCCACGAGCAGGGCCCCGACCAGACCGGGCCCGGCGGTATAGGCCACCCCGTCGATCCGCTCCGGGGTCAGCCCCGCCTCTTCGAGCACCTGCTCGATCAGGGGCAGGAGTTTTCGCACGTGGTCGCGCGACGCCAGCTCTGGCACAACGCCGCCATACTCGGCGTGGATCTCCACCTGACTATAGACCGCATGCGCCAGCAGACCGAGCGCTCCGTCGTAGACGGCCACCCCGGTCTCGTCGCAGGAGGTCTCGATTCCAAGCACGCGCATGGGCAGTATCCAACGGGCAAACACAACAGCCTGGATGGTAGCCTGCCTGACACCAACGCCGATAGTGCCGGCGTCCGCGTGCCAGGTCAGGCATTTCTAGCGTTGCAATCGGCGCGAGCAGTGCAATAAAATGCGAGATTGCGTTGACCGAATCCATACAACCGCTGATAACATCGCTTCACCGCGGAAAATCCAGAAGGACTGCCCATGCCTAGCGTTCGCGTTAAAGAGAACGAACCCTTTGAAGTTGCCCTGCGCCGTTTCAAGCGCTCCTGCGAAAAGGCCGGCGTGCTGGCCGAAGTCCGACGCCGCGAGTTCTACGAGAAGCCGACCGCCGAGCGTAAGCGCAAGAAGGCCGCTGCCGTGAAGCGGCATCACAAGAAGCTCTCTCGTGAGTCGCGCCGCTGGGAACGTCCTTTCTAAGCCAGCACCTCGGCCAGACGGCCCGACACACCCGCACCCCATCCGGCCGAAGCACCACCCCAGCGGGAGGCGACAATCATGCTCAAACAGCGTCTCCTTGACGACATGAAGACCGCCATGAAGGCGGGTGAAAAGGCGCGACTTGGCGTCATCCGGCTGATCAATGCGGCGATCAAACAGCGGGAGGTCGACGAGCGTACCACGCTTGACGACACGCAAGTTCTCGCCGTGCTCGACAAGATGCTCAAGCAGCGACGCGACTCCGTCGAGCAGTATGAGCGGGCGGGACGCGAAGACCTTGCCGCCCAGGAACGCTTCGAGATCGAGGTCTGCCAATCCTATATGCCCCGTCCGCTGAGCGACGCCGAGGTGGCCGCGCTCGTCGACGAGGCGATCCGCACCACCGGCGCGAGCAGTATGCGCGGCATGGGTCAGGTGATGGCCCTGCTCAAGCCACAGATCCAGGGTCGGGCCGACACCAGCGCGGTGAGCGCGCTGGTCAAGGAGCGGTTAGGCGGCTGACGCGCCGGCAGATCGCCCCATTCATCCTCTGGCATGGTCGGCCAGATCACCCCCGAATTCAAGCAACGCCTGCTCGCGCGGGTCGATATCGTCGATGTCGTTGGACGGCGTGTTCCGCTGAAGCCGGCCGGTCACTTGTTCAAGGCCTGCTGCCCATTCCACGAAGAACGCACGCCGTCGTTCGTCGTGACCCCAGACCGGCAAACCTACCACTGCTTCGGCTGTGGCGTGCACGGGAACGCGATCGACTTCCTGATCGAGCATGATCGTCTGAGCTTTCCCGAGGCGGTGGAAGAACTGGCCCAGCGCGCCGGCATGGAATTACCGACTGGCGATGAGCCGGTCGCGAAGGGCCCGGACCTCAAGCCCATCCTGGCGACCCTGGAGCACGCCGCCCGGCTCTATCACGACCAGTTACGCGATCACGCCCGCGCCAGTCGCGCCATCGACTATCTGAAGCGGCGCGGCCTCAGCGGCGAGATGGCCAAGCGATTCGACATCGGCTTCGCCCCGCCTGGCTGGGACTTCCTGCTCACCAGGCTCGGTCAGGGTCCCGCGGAGCAGGAACTGCTCGTTCACGCCGGACTGCTCGTCGAACGCACCGGGAAACACTACGACCGTTTCCGCGATCGCATCATGTTCCCGATACGAAACCGCCGCGGCCAGGTGATCGGCTTCGGCGGCCGGGTGTTGGGCGACGGGGAGCCGAAGTATCTGAACTCGCCCGAGACACCGGTGTTTCACAAAGGGCGTGAGCTCTATGGATTGTTCGAGTTGCAGCAGCAACGCGGGCCGGCACGCATCCTCGTCGTCGAGGGCTACATGGACGTGATCGCCCTGGCACAGGCCGACCTGCCCTTTGCCGTGGCCACGCTCGGTACCGCGACAACGCCCGAGCATGTCCGTGTGCTGCTGCGCAACACCCGGGAGCTGGTGTTCTGCTTCGATGGCGACCGCGCCGGGCAGGCCGCCGCCTGGAAGGCGTTACAGACGACGCTCCCGCTGGTGACCGGACGCCAGCCGGTGCGCTTCCTCCTGCTGCCCCAGGGTGAAGACCCAGACACACTGGTGCGAACAGAGGGCCGCGATGGCTTCGATGCCCGCATCGATCACGCCGAGCTACTATCGGATTTCCTGTTCAACCGTCTGCTGGCCAAGCTGGACATGCGCACCACCGAAGGACGGGCCCAACTCGACGCCGAGGCCAGACCGCTGATTGAAAGCGCACCGCAAGGCACGTTCCGCGCACTCCTGGAGGCACGCCTCGATGCACTCGTCGGCATCCCCACGCGCCCGGCGCCCGGGGCGCCGAGGCGCCCGCGCCAGGCGGGCCGCCCCGGCACGGCAACCCCGCTGACCGCGCCAAGGCTGGCGATCGCGCTCTTGCTCGAGAATCCCAGGCTGGCCACGCGCGCGCAGTCCATCCCGGGCGACTGGCGCGACCCGGAGAACGCGGGCGCCCGGCTGCTGGGCGATCTCCTGGACGTCATCGCCGCCTGCCCGACGATCAGCGCCGCGGCGCTGATCGAGCACTGGCGGGGCAGCGACCGCGAGTCCGTCGTCAACCGCCTCTCGGATCCGGGCCTGATCGCCCATATTCCTACGGAAGGCAAGGCGGACGAGCTCGTCGGGGCCATCAGGCGTATGGGTGAACGCGCAAGGCAAGAGCGCAGACAGCAGATCATGCGAGACAAGCGGCGGGCGTCCGACCTCTCCGAGCAGGACAAGGCCGGACTTCGCGGCAGGCCACGGCCAACGACCGAAGAGCCGCCCGCGACTTGAGCTCTGGCAAGAATCGAGATCGCCT
Source organism: Chromatiaceae bacterium (assembly GCA_040775095.1). GTDB lineage: Bacteria > Pseudomonadota > Gammaproteobacteria > Chromatiales > Chromatiaceae > JAXGTD01. Next base: position 16,126 of record JAXGTD010000052.1, read on the forward strand.
GATAAACTGGTGAATTGGCCAGACGCGTATCGGATTCCAAAAGTCACACACCTTCTCAGGGTACCTTCATGGACCAAGAACAGCAACAGTCGTCGCAGTTGAAGCAGTTGATTGCCAAGGGCAAGGAGCAGGGATACCTCACCTACATTGAAGTCAATGATCATCTGCCCAGCGGTATCGTCGAGCCGGAGCAGATCGAAGACATCGTCCGCATGATCAATGACATGGGGATCGCTGTACACGAGACAGCGCCCGAGGAGATCGACGACCTCAGTAACGATTCAGCGGTGGCAGACGACGAGGCGGCCGAGGCAGCCGCCGCCGCTCTGGTATCCGTCGACAGCGAGTTTGGCCGCACCACGGACCCCGTGCGTATGTACATGCGCGAGATGGGAACCGTCGAGCTGCTCACCCGGGAAGGCGAGCTGCGTATCGCGAAACGCATCGAAGACGGGCTCAATCAGGTGTTGTCCGCCCTGTCCGTGTACCCACGCGCCGTCGATGTGCTGCTCGGAATCTTCGATCGGGTCGAGAGCGACGACGTTCGGCTCTCCGACGTCATGTCCGGCTTCAACGATGGCGATGACGAGGTCGCGCAACCGGTCAACAAGGCGGCGAGCAATGCCAGCCAGCGCGGCGCAAACGCCGAGGCATCTGTCGAGAACGGCGCCAGCGGCGGGGATGCCGACGACGATGACCAGACGGTGGTCGAAACCGGTCCCGATCCGGAAGAGGTGAAACGCCGCGTCCAGGATCTGCGTCAGCACTTCGCCGTCTTCGTCGACCTGCTCAAGCAGTATGGTCGCGACGACGAGCGCTCGCGTCGGGCCATGGCCGACGTCTCCGAGGCCTTTCTGCACTTCAAGCTCGTCGCCAACGTCTTCAACGAGCTGGTCTCGGTGCTGCGCGAGACCATCGAGCGCATTCGAACCCAGGAGCGCGTGATCATGGGTCTCTGTGTCGACGGCGCCCGCATGCCGCGCAAGACGTTCATTGACAGCTTCCCGGAGAACGAAACCAACCCGGAGTGGCTCGAGCAGCAGCTCACGGGCGGCTCGTCCTACGCCAAGAGGCTGGGCGAATATGCCGAGGAGATCCGCCGCTCACAGCGCCGGTTGCAGGAGCTGGAGCGTGAGAACATCCTCACGATCAGCGAGATTAAGGAGATCAACCGGAAGATGTCGATCGGCGAGGCCAAGGCCCGCCGGGCGAAGAAGGAGATGGTTGAGGCGAATCTGCGTCTGGTGATCTCGATTGCAAAGAAGTATACGAATCGAGGGCTTCAGTTCCTCGACCTGATCCAGGAAGGCAACATTGGCCTGATGAAGGCCGTGGACAAATTCGAGTATCGTCGCGGCTACAAGTTCTCCACCTATGCCACCTGGTGGATCCGCCAGGCGATCACGCGCTCCATTGCCGATCAGGCGCGAACCATCCGCATCCCCGTGCACATGATCGAGACGATCAATAAGCTCAATCGCATCTCCCGACAGATGATCCAGGAGATGGGCCGGGAGGCCACGCCCGAAGAGCTTGCGGTGCGCATGGAGATGCCCGAGGACAAGGTACGCAAGGTGCTCAAGATCGCCAAGGAGCCGATCTCGATGGAGACGCCGATCGGTGACGACGAGGACTCCCACCTTGGCGACTTCATCGAAGACTCCGGTGTCGTCTCGCCGGTGGACTCCGCCACCGCCGAGGGTCTGCGCGAGGCGACGCAGAACATGCTTGCCAGTCTGACCTCGCGCGAGGCCAAGGTGCTGCGTATGCGCTTCGGCATCGATATGAACACCGACCACACCCTCGAGGAGGTCGGCAAGCAGTTCGATGTGACCCGCGAGCGCATCCGCCAGATCGAGGCCAAGGCCCTGCGCAAGCTCCGCCACCCGACCCGTTCGGATCGGCTCAAGAGCTTCCTCGACACCGACTGAGCAACGCACGGCAGCTCGGGGACCTATTCCGAGCGACATGGGGCACGGAGGCCCTGCCGGCACGCGCAACCGGTTTCCGGGCCGTTAGCTCAGCGGTTAGAGCAGGGGACTCATAATCCCTTGGTCCTAGGTTCGAATCCTAGACGGCCCACCAGTCTCTTGTCCTCGCCTCAAGGCGCATCCGTCGCCGGATCCTGCCCGCTTCGCACCGCGCGGCGCCACGCATGGTCTCACCCTCGGCGCGCGGGGCGGCCACGCCCGTCCTGGTCACCACCCTTCACACGCCCCTGCCTTGGCGTATCGCGCCCCGCGGACCGCCCGCGGCCAGGCAGCACATGTCAGCCAGAAGCCACGTCAGAATATTCTGATCCAGATCCAGGTCGTTTCCGTCTTCGCTCGGGCAGAATTCCCCTACCGACGTCAAGCTCTCAGCAATACCCTTATCTACGAAGGGATTCGATTCGGCGTGAGCATCAGGACCACGAAATCAGCCAGGGAAAAGGGCAAGGAGTTTTAGTTACATGGATTCGTGCGCCAGGTAGGGCGGGAAGCGGGCGGGCGACGTGGATAGGTTCGTCTAGGGAGTCGACCGGGAGGGTCGGACGGACACCAGGACTGGTGTCCCCAGGGAACACCCGGCGTGAGGATTGGACGAGGGACCGACGCAACACCAATGGATTGGCAGAATGGACGCAGCTAACCCGAACATCTCCGGTGCCAGGGACGGGGTCACCACCGTTGTCAGGGAGACTCGCCAGGGACGGCGCCTATTTTCGAAGGCCGGGCAGCCCAATCCGCTGCCCGGCCTTCTCGCGTCTGCGCGATCAACGACCCGCGGCGCGATCACCGCGAGCCGGGCCCTCGCGCCGGTGCGCCGGGGTCACACCGAGCTCAGGAGTATGATCAGCGCCGTGGCCGCGGCGATCATCGCGGTACGCAAGCCACTCCAGAGCCAAAACGTGCCGCCGACGCGCCCGAGATAGACGCCAAGCAGAAAGATCAGCACGAAGGCGGTCGCAATGGTCAGATCCAGCGGGTCGGCCGGCAAGGCCACCGCCGCATGCGCCAGCAACAGCGGCGAGAGAATGATCAGCGACATGGTCAACGGCGCGAACCCATTGACCATTGCAACCACCATCGGCACTTTGCGGGCGGCATCGGCATGGAGGCTTTCGCCGAGATCCGAGACCATGGCCGCCTCCAGATCTGCCAGCGAGCGCTTGCGCTCTTCCCATTCGCTGATGAAGGCGCTGGTCAGGCCGCTCATGAAGAGCGCGACCGCGGCCCCGAGGCAGGCCGAGATCATCACCGCGACATCACGCTCGGCACTGACGCGAAAACCCATCGCCAGCCCAAGCATGGTCAGCGCCCCGTCGAAGCCGTTGACGACGAAATACCGCCGAAGCAGCCCGTGGGAGCCGGTCAGATGCAGAAGCAGACGCAGACGAGTCAGTCGGCGCATGCGTGGTGATCACCGGCCCCGGGGTCAGCCGCCATCGGGGTGATCACCGACCGCCTCGACTTCATCGACGCTGTGCAACGAGGCCCCCATCTCACCGATTGCCTGCTGCAGGGCGTGAAAATCCAGGTCCTCGCCCTCGACAACCAACCGAATCGTTTCCGTGCGCTCGTCGACCTCCGTGACCGTCAGCGTCACGCGGTAGCCGGTCCCGAGAGCGGCGACACGCCGACAAAATGCCACTGAGTCTGGCTGATGCGGCTTGAGCACATCCAGCACCAGTCGTCTGAGCCGGGTCGGGTCTTTCTTCACGCCTCATCAACCCCCTGCGCGAAACCGCGTCCCGTCCCTGCCTCGCTCCAATGCGCCAGCTCGCGCAGAAGCGCGGTTGCATAGCTGCCGGGAGGCAGTGCGAAGCGCAGCAGGAGTTGGTCCGGCGCGGGTTGTTCCATCTGCAGTCCCGCGGCGTTCAGACGCAACGGGCGGCGTTCCTGGCGCAGCCCCGCGCGCGCCAGGCCATCGACCCATCGGGGGTACTCGGCGGCGACGGCCGCCTCCAGCTCGGAGACGATGCCACCAGTCAACGCCTCGCCGGCACCGAACAGCGGGCCGGTTGGCTGAACATCGCCTGTTCGATGGCGCGCACAAAGCATTGCATCGACCTCTTCGGCAAGGAAATGTGAGTGGGAGCCGGCGAGCTGAAGGCGCTCCCCTGGCAGGGGTTGATCCCAGTCGCCGCGCTCGACACGGCGCGCGAGAAGCTCGTTGAAGAGCTGGGAGCGGGCCGCGGAGAGCCAGAGTCCCCGTTGATGGCGACTCACTCGCGACACCCTGCCGTTGAACAGCGCGTCGGCACGATGCAGGTTGCCGTCGTCGTGTCCGAAACGCTGCGGACCGAAGTAGTTCGGGACGCCCGCCTCGGCGAGGCGCCCCAGGCGCTCGCGACAGCCGCCCGTGTCACCCACGACATCTCGCAACAGGATCGAGAACCGGTTCCTGGCCAGGGTGCCCCGACGCAGCTTACGCCGATGTGCATGTCGTTCCAACACATCGATGCCATCGGCGGCCAGCTCGGCCCAGTCCGGGTCGGGCCGACGGCCCAGTGGGACCGAGAACCATTGACTGGTGACGGCTCGGCGGTCTTTGAGCCCGGCATAGCCGACCTCTTTGGCCGGGACACCGGCCAGGGCCGCAATGCGTCGGGCCGCCCACTCGGTATTGCTGTCTGTCTTACGCACGAGCAACAATCGGTGGTCCCCGTCGCCATCCGGTGCGAAGGGCAGCTCCTCCTCGACACGGAAGTCCTCGGGATACGCACGTATCCGGCACGCGATGAGCGGCGCACCGTGGGCGCGCGGGAGGGCGGCGACGCCGCGCCAGCTTGGGGTCGTATTCATCGGTGCCGCATCCGGACTGATCGCGGGCATTCGGGAAGATAGGCCATCGGCACGCCGGTCGCGGTCTTGGTCACGGCGCAAGCAGTACGACGGCCAGTGCGGCGATGCCCTCTCCGCGACCGGTAAAGCCCATGTGTTCCGTGGTCGTGGCCTTCACGTTCACCCGCCCTGGCGGACAGCCCAGATCGGCGGCGAGCAGATCGCGCATGGCCGAGACGTGGGGCGCCAGCCTCGGCGCCTGGGCGACGATGGTCAGGTCGGCGTTGTGCACGGACAGCGCGCGCGCGCGCAGCGCGTCCATGACACGCCGAAGCAGAATGCGACTGTCGATGCCGCGCAACCTCTGGTCATGGTCAGGAAAGTGGTGGCCGATGTCGCCGAGCCCCGCGGCGCCGAGCAGCGCGTCACACAGGGCGTGAATGACCACATCACCGTCGGAATGTGCGGCCAGGCCGAGATCGTGAGCAATCTCGACCCCCCCCAGCACCAGGCGCCGCTCCGGCGCGAAACGGTGCGCATCGAAACCCTGTCCGATCAGCATGAACGCCCCTGTTGTTGAAGAAAGAATCGCGCCAGGGCAAGGTCCTCGGGGCGCGTGATCTTGATGTTGTCGGCATGCCCCTCGATCAGCCGCGGGGCAAGACCCAGCAACTCCACGGCGCTGGCGTCGTCGGTGACCACCAGGTCCCGCGCCAACGCGCTATCCAATGCGTGGCGCAGCAGCCCGAGCCGGAATGCCTGCGGCGTATAGGCGCGCCAGAGACCGGTGCGCGCGACTGTGCGAACGATACGCCCGCCCTCGCCGGCCTGCTTTACGGTGTCATGGACCGGCACGGCGAGCAGCGCGCCGACCGGTTCGTCCGTCAGCGCATGGAGCAGTGCATCGAGATCCGACCGGCGCAAGCAGGGTCGGGCCGCATCGTGGACCAGTACCCAGTCGTCGTCCCCGGCCCGGCCGGCCAGCGCACTGATTGCATTGCGCACCGAATAGCAGCGCTCGCTCCCGCCCGAGACCCGCTGGACGCGCGGGTGGTCTGCAAACGGGCCCTCTGGCCAGTAGCCATCGGCGTCATCGAGCGCGACGACACAACCGCTGATGGCCGGATGGGCCAGGAGCAGCTCAAGCACATGGTCGATGACCCGCTGCCCAGCCAGCTCCAGGTACTGCTTTGGTAGCCCCGAGCCAAAGCGCCGGCCCACGCCGGCCGCTGGAATCAGCGCCCAGCAGCCACCGGCACTGGCACGATCATGGCTGCCCACTCTGCGACCCTTCCTCGGGTTTCTCGATGACCTGGAGGAAGACCTCGCCCTGCTGGATCATCCCCAGCTCACTGCGGGCGTGCTCCTCGATCGCGGCGTGACCGGTCTTGAGGTCCTGTACCTCGGCGGCGAGGGCACGATTACGCGCCCGCATCGTGGCGAGCTCCGCCTCGTATTCGAGGATCTGCCCTCGCAGCGCATGCAGCTCCGCCAGACTCCCATCCCCGACCCAGAGTCGATATTGCATGAACCCAAGCAGCGCGAGGAGCACGACCAAGAGCCAACGCATGTGGATGTCCAGAATAGAGACGGGATCCGGCACCCTGCCGGGTCCCTCGGGGAGAGACCCGACATCGAGCCGGAGCTGGCCGATCAGAGCCAGCTGAAGGCACTTCGTCCAGCGTACACCGCCGACTCACCCAGCTGATCCTCGATCCGCATGAGCTGATTGTACTTGGCGACGCGATCCGAGCGCGACAACGAGCCGGTCTTGATCTGACCCGTGGCGGCCGCGACGGCCAGGTCGGCGATGGTCGTATCTTCGGTCTCACCGGAGCGATGCGAGACCACCGCCGTATAGCCTGCGCCATGGGCCATGCGGATCGCCTCCAGGGTTTCGGTCAACGAACCAATCTGGTTGACCTTGATCAGGATCGAGTTGGCGATGCCCTTGTCGATGCCCTCCTGCAGAATCTTGGTGTTGGTAACGAACAGGTCGTCGCCCACCAGCTGCACCTTGCTACCGAGGCGCTCGGTCTGCTCCTTCCAGCCCGCCCAGTCGCCTTCCGCGAGCCCGTCTTCGATGGTAATGATCGGGTACTTGCCCACCCAGTCGAGCAGCAGGTCGGTCATCCCCGTGGAATCGAGCTTCCGGCCTTCTCCCTTGAGATGGTAGATGCCATCCTCGTAGAACTCCGAGCTGGCCACGTCCATGCCGAGATAGATGTCCTTTCCCGCCTTGAACCCGGCCCGATCGATCGCCTCGAGGATCACCTCGATGGCCGCCTCGTTGGAGGGTAGATCGGGCGCGAAACCGCCCTCATCGCCAACCGCCGTGGACAGCCCGCGTCCGTGCAGCACCTTTTTGAGCGAGTGAAACACCTCTGCACCGTAACGGATCGCCTCGCGCAGGGTCGGCGCACCCACGGGCAGGATCATGAACTCCTGGAAGTCGACACTGTTGTCCGCGTGCTCGCCGCCGTTGATGATGTTCATCATGGGCACGGGCAACCGGTAGTTACCGTCGCCCAAGGACTGGTACAGCGGCACCGCCTTTTCCTGTGCCGCGGCATGGGCCGCGGCCATGGACACTCCAAGGATGGCGTTGGCACCGAGCCGCGCCTTGTTCTCGGTACCGTCGAGGGCAATCATCTTGCGGTCGATCGCCTCCTGATCGGCAACGTCCATACCGAGCACGGCCTTGCGGATCTCGCCGCCGATGTTCGCGCAGGCGGTCAATACGCCCTTACCGCCGTAACGCGACTTGTCGCCGTCGCGCAGCTCGAGAGCCTCACGCGATCCGGTCGACGCCCCTGATGGCACGGCGGCGCGGCCGATGGCGCCGTCGGCGGTGATGACATCGGCCTCGACGGTGGGATTGCCGCGGGAGTCCAGGATCTCACGGGCGCGGACTTCGACAATTTCAGACATGTTCAGGACCTCGGAGAATTGCAAGAGACAATGGCGATCGACAGGTCGGATCCGTGTCACAACCACCAACGGTTGGGGATACGGCCACCGTCAAACGCGTAGCAAGAATCATGCGCCGCGGGATCCGGGAACGGGTCGCACCACCGGCGTGCCACAAACCCAAATCCCCGCGCGCGGAACCGGCGCACCGGCGCGGCGGCGCGCGCGATTATCCAACGGATAGCGATTCGCCCCGCAGGCTCGGATCGGCCTCCGGCAGAGGCCGCGCCTTGACCAGCTGATCGAGCATAAGCAGGGTCTCCAGCAACTCGCGCATACGCCCCAGCGGCCAGGCATTCGGGCCGTCGCTCTTGGCACAGGCCGGATCAGGATGTGTCTCCATAAACACGCCCGAGACGCCGGCCGCGACGGCGGCCCTGGCCAACACCGGAACGAACTCGCGCTGCCCGCCGGAACTCTCGCCCCGCCCACCCGGCAACTGCACCGAATGGGTCGCGTCAAACACCACCGGACAGCCGGTGTCGCGCATCACGGCCAGGGCGCGCATGTCGGAAACGAGGTTGTTGTAGCCGAAGCTGACACCGCGTTCGCAGACCATGATCTGCTCGTTGCCGCTGCTGCGCGCCTTCTCGACGACGCGTGCCATGTCCCAGGGCGCCAGGAACTGGCCCTTCTTGATGTTCACCGGGCGCCCCTGCCCCACCACGGACAAGATGAAATTCGTCTGCCGGCACAGGAACGCCGGTGTCTGCAGCACATCCACGACGGCGGCCACCTCGGCGAGTGGCGTGTCTTCATGCACATCGGTCAGCACCGGCACACCGATGCGGCGACGAACCCCCTCGAGGATCTTCAAACCGGTGTCGATTCCGAGCCCACGGAAGCCGTTGATGGAGGATCGGTTGGCCTTGTCGAACGACGACTTATAGATAAAGGGAATACCGAGCGCGTCGGTGATCTCTTTGAGCTGACCCGCCGTATCCTGGGCAAGGGACTCACTCTCGATCACGCACGGGCCGGCGATCAGGAACAGTGGCCGGTCGATGCCGACCTCGAAGCCGCATAGGTCCATCACGCCGCCTTGCCTTGCGTGAGCTGCCGCTGCGCGCGCGCCGCGTTGATGAACCCGCGGAACAACGGGTGACCGTCACGCGGGGTCGACGTGAACTCCGGGTGGAATTGACAACCGACGAACCAGGGATGATCGGGGATCTCGATGATCTCCACCA
>JAXGTD010000053.1:0-24856 GCA_040775095.1 Chromatiaceae bacterium
CTGCTCGTCCTTCTGCTGCTGATCACCAGACTGCTGCTGCTCGTCCTTCTGCTGCTGATCGCCGGACTGCTGCTGCTCGTCCTTCTGCTGCTGATCACCGGACTGCTGCTGCTCGTCCTTCTGCTGCTGATCACCGGACTGCTGCTGCTCGTCCTTCTGCTGCTGATCACCAGACTGCTGCTGCTCGTCCTTCTGCTGCTGATCACCGGACTGCTGCTGCTCGTCCTTCTGCTGCTGCTCGCCGGACTGCTTTTCCTGTTCCTGCTCCGCCTTTTTTTGCTCGGTCTCCTTTTGCTGCTGTCTTTTTTGGTCTTCCTTCTTTTGCTCCTCGAATGCCTCTTGTTCCAGTTTGGCGAGCAGTCCACGGGCCACGGCCAGATTGTGGTGCGCGTCGTCGTGTGTCGGCTCCTCATTGAGGACCTGCTCGTAGGCATTGACAGCACCGGCGAAGTCACCCTGCATGAAACGGGCATTTCCCAGGTTGTATAGGGCATCGAGGCGCACCGTCTCCCGGTCGACCGACTCGAACGCATCGGCGGCCTGATCGTACCGACCCGCGCGATAGAGCGCGACGCCTCGACGGTAACTGTCGGAGAAGGCCTTGGCCGCGGCCTCGAAGTCGCCGGCCCGGAAGCGTGCCAGGGCCTGTTGCTCGTTGTTCTGGAACAGGCTGGCATGGCTTGGCGCGCTTGCCGCCAACGCGAGCAGGGCCGAAGCAACGTGGATCGTGATCTTCATCTTGGTGAGCGCCTCCGGCCCGCGGTTTCCAGCGCGCTCGGCCACGAGGTCGAGCTCCTCGCAGCGGTGCGCGCGGCCACGTTCCATGAGGTCGTACCGATCATCGGCGCGCGACAGGCGTCAGACCGGGACCCCAGATGCCGCGGATCGATTGGTCTTGTCGGGTTCATCGGGGCTCTCCGCGGGCCGTGCGATCCGAGCGCCTCGGGGTGCCGCTGCCAAAGCGGTAGCGGGTCCTGAACTGTGGCAGCAACAGGGCGGCCAGCAGCAGCACGGGCAGATAAAAGCGATCGTTCCAGATGCGGGTGCGCTCGTTGCCGGCCTCGGCGGGTATGCGACTGATCGCCGCGGCCTCGAGCACGGCCCGGGTGTCGTCGTCGCGATAGTCGGCGCGGCGATAGATCCCCCGACCGGCCTCGGCGAGGGAGCGCAGCAGCGGTTCGTCGAGGGCCGAGCGGATCGCCCGACCGCCGGCATCCACCATGATCGCGCCGCGCTGGCCCGGGACGCTCGATCCCGCGGGGGTGCCGACGCCGAGCACATGCAGACGCACGCCGTGCTCCGCCAGGGCCTGGATCCGGGGCAACAGATCGGGTTCGTCGAAGTCCCCGTCGGTGATCAGCAACATGGAACGGGCGCTGTCCTCCGGCAACGCGTTGAGCAGGATCTCGGCCCGGTCGAGGGCCTGATGCAGCCGGCTGCCCTGAAGGCGGGAGAGGCTGGTGGAGATTGCCGGCAGCGCGAGCATCAGGGTGTGCGTATCCTCGGTCACTGGCGCGATCACGTGCGGTACCGACGCGAACGCGATCAGGCCAAGCCGCAGACGGTGGTTCTGAATGATGAGATCCTGGATCTCCTGACGCGCGCGGCCGAGGCGGCTCGGGGCCACGTCCGTGGCGTCCATCGAGCGCGATATGTCCAGCAGAATCAGAAGATTGTCGCCAGGATGGAACAGGCGTACGTCGTCGTAGTCCCAGCGGGGTCCCGCCATGGCCAGAAGCAGCAAGGCCCACAGGGCGGACCAGCCGAAGAAGCGGCCCCAGCGCTCACTGGTCTTGAGCTCGCGGGTGCCACTCAGGTGTGGCAGCAGGTGTGGGTCGGCATACCGATGGATCGGGCCCTTCGCCGCCTTGGCTGCACTGCGCCAAAGCCACCAGGCGACGGGCGCCAACGCGAGAAGGCCCCAGAACCAGTCTGGCTGGGCGAAATGGAAACCGGACTCAGACACTGGCCATCCTCCGCACAAAGCGCCGCCGTCCCTCGGGGAACAGGCCCAACGCGAGCAACGCCAGCATCGCGACCCCGAGTGGCCAGCGATACAGCGGCTCGGGCAGATAGGCCGTGCGCGTCTCGGTCTCGGTCTTTTCCAACTGACCGATGCGCGTGGAGATCTCCTCGAGCGCGCTGGTGTCGGTGGCGCGGAAATAGGCCCCGCCGGTGATGTCCGCGATCTTCTGAAGCGTATCCTCGTCCATGGTCAGGTCGTCCCAGTATTCGATCTTGCCCTCGTGCAGGATGGGGATCCGGGGCTTCTTGCTACCGACGCCGATGACGTAGATGCGGATGGCGGCCATGCGTGCGAGCGCCGCGGCCTCCAGCGGTTGGAAGCTGCCCGCGGTGTTGTCGCCGTCGGCAATCAGGATCATGACCCGGGAGCCCTCCGGGCGCTGGCGTAGCTTCTTCACCCCGAGCGCGATCGCATCACCCAGCGCGGTGCTGCCGCCGGCGATGCTGGGCACGATGTCTTCAAGCAACTGATGCACCGCATGGCGATCGACGGTGAGCGGCGCCAGCACATAGGCGCCGCTGCCAAACACGATCAGGCCGATGCGATCTCCGGCCCGTTCGTCGACGAACCGGCCCAGCACCCCCTTGACGACAGACATGCGGCTGACCTGTCGACCGCCGACGGTGAAGTCCAGCGCGTCCATCGAATGGGACGCGTCGACGGCCAGCATCAGGTCGTAGCCCGGGCTGCTCACCTCGGTGTGAGGCACCAGCCATTGCGGGCGCATCAGCGCGACGACCAGTCCGGCCCAGAGCAGATAGAGCAGTGCCTTGTAGAGCCAGCCGGCGAGCTGACGGCGCGGGCTGCGGCCGCGATAGGAGGCGCTGAGCTTCTCCAGGTGCGGGTGCAGCAGCGTTGTGCGTTGCCCCTCGAGCGGCTCCTCGCGCGCCACGCCGCGCTCGGGCCAGAGCAGCGGCAGCAGAAACGGTAACGGCAGCAGCAGCGCGAACCAGGGCCAATGGAATTCAAACATGCCCACGACCGCCTATGCCTCCTTCGTTGACAGGGTGGGACTCGGACGCCGGCGCAGGACATCGATCCAGCGGCGATTGCGCGGCGCGGACCGAGGGGGAGGGGTCTTGGCAGTGACCCAATCCTGTACCGCGTCGATCAGTCGGAGCATCTCGTCGCGGCGGGGGTCGGCCTCGCGCGGCGGGGCATAGGGGGCATCGAGCAGGAGCCGGCCCTCGGCTCGCCAGTCGAAGCCCTTTGGGTCGTGCGCCGTGAGCCAGTCCAACCAGTCGGTGCCGTTGCGTCCGGCGCAGGCCGGGCGGCCATGACGCGCCATTGCGATGCGGCGCAGCAACTCCGAGAGATCCGCGGCCTGCTGTTTGATCGTGGCCTCTCCAACCTGTTGGCGCAGCCGACGCAGCTCCCGCCCCGCGTCCCAACGCCAGTTGCCGAGCGTGACCAGCGGGATCGGGATGCGCAGGCGCCAGGTGGCGCGAAACAGCCAGATAAGCACCCCAAGCCCGGCCAATCCGGCGAGCACCAGCCACCAGCCCGGTGCGAGCGGCCACCAGGGGGCGCCGGTGATGTCGTGTATGTCTCGAAGCTGTGTGGCGTCTGGGTACATGGGCAGCGTGTTGGTGGTAAGGGGCCGACGATCGACTCGGTTGGATGGGTTGCGCTCCGCACCGGTAGGGTGGGGTCAATTCAGCAGGCCACGACAGCGTGTCTGTTCAGTCGCCCAGGGCGCCGCCGCGCGGGGCCCTGGTCAGACCGCCCGGGATCGTGCGCGTTGCTCCAGGCTGTGGATCAGGCTGAGATGGATCTCGCGGTCCGTGCGCACGGGCAGCAGGATGATGCCGAGCCGGTGGGCGATGGCCTTGAGCGTTGCGCGGCGGCCGCGCCAGCCGTCGCGGTAATCGCGTCGGGCGCGATCGTCGTCGGTGTCGATCTCGATCAGCTGCCCATCGGTGCCGGTGAACGTGACCGGGCCCATGGATGGAATCTCCCAGTCCGCCGGATCGTCGACCGGTAAAAGCACGACGGAGTTGCGTTGGATCAGATTGCCGAGCACCCGTTCCAGGTCGCGCACGTCGCGGTTCAGATCGGCGATGACGAACACCAGCGAGCCGGTTGGCAGCCCGCGGGTCGCGCGCTGCAGCGCCCCGCCGAGACAATCGATGGAGGCGGTCCGCTCGGCCGCGGGCAGCGTGAGTGTACGCAGCAGCTGCCACAGTGCGCGTCGTCCCCGGGCGGGTCTGAAATGCTGCAGCCCGGCCGTGGGGTCGCCGAACGCCATCCCACCAACGCGGTCGTTGAGGCGGCTCGCGGCCCAACCGATCAGCGCCGCGGCGCGCGCGGCCTGCACCGACTTGAACGTCCCGCGGGTGCCAAAGCCCATGTGGGGTCCGCGGTCCACGCACAGGACGACGCTGCGCTCGCGCTCCTCGCGAAAGACCTTCATATGCGGCTCGTTGGTTCGCGCGGTGACCTTCCAGTCCATGTAGCGGATGTCGTCGCCCTCGCGGTACTCCCGTACCTCTTCGAAGTTGACGCCGGCACCGCGAAACACCGATGCATAGAGCCCGGCAAAGGTGGAGTTCACCAGGTGGTGCGACGACATCCCCAGCGTCTGGGCCTGGTGCCGGAGCTCCAACAGGTCGTCAAGGCGCGGATAAAGACTCATGCGAGGCCTCGCCTGGAGACCGCGACCGGCCGCTGTATCGATGACCGGTCCGAACGTGCCGGGTCGGCGAGGGATCGCGCTTGCCGGTCCCCTGGCGCGGGGTGCCTGGACTGCTTCATTTGCGACCTCGCCTCAAGGGATCGCGACGAGATTCAGGAGCCTGTTGACGAATTCATCGGTGGTGATGCCCTCGGCCTCGGCCTCGAAGGTCAGCAACAGGCGGTGGCGCAGGATCTCGGGTGCGACCAGCTGGATGTGGTGCGGCGCAACGAACTCGTCGCCGTCGAGCCAGGCGCGGGCGCGGGCGCAGCGGCCCAGCGCGATACTGGCGCGAGGCGAGGCGCCGAAACGACACCAGCGGTCCAGATCCGCGTCGTAGAGCTTGGGCTGGCGCGTCGCCTGGACCACGTCGACGATATAGCTGTGCAGCTTCGGGTCGAGGTAGAGGTTGGAGACGGCGCGGCGCATCGCGAACAGTTCCGCTTGCGATAGCCGCTTGGCCGGTGCGGCGTAGCTCTGTTTCTGTTGCTGACCGTCGAGCTCGAGGATCAGCAACTCCTCGTCGCGGGTTGGGTAGGTGACGACGGCCTGCATCAGAAAACGATCGAGCTGGGCCTCGGGCAGATGATAGGTGCCCTCCTGCTCGACCGGATTCTGTGTCGCCAGCACCATGAACAGCTTGGGCAGTGGATAGGTGCGCTGACCAACGGTGATCTGGTGTTCGGCCATGGCCTCGAGCAGCGCCGACTGCACCTTCGCCGGCGCGCGGTTGACCTCATCGGCGAGCAGCACGTTGTGGAATAACGGGCCCTGGCGGAACTCGAACTCGCCCTTCTCGTGCCGATAGATGTCGGTGCCGATCAGGTCGGATGGCAACAGATCCGGTGTGAACTGGATGCGGTGGAAGTCGCCTTCGATGGATTCGGCCAGGGCCTTGACCGCGGTCGTCTTGGCCAGGCCAGGCATGCCCTCGACCAGCAGATGCCCGTCGCTGAGCAGGCACACCAGCATGCTGTCGATGAATTTTTGTTGGCCGATGATGCGCGATGCGATGTGGTCACGAACGGGTTTCAGGTCTGCAGGGGTCATCTGGAGTACTACTCAGCTTCCGTGGTTTGTTGGAACGGATGGCCGCCGACCTTCGCTCCGGACGGCTCGTGCTAGCCCTTCATCCTGAGACTATTGTAGGGTTAATGCAAGTCTTGGAATCACCCCCACGGGCTTGTTTTATCAGTATATTCTGATGTTCTATTTGGGGCGGGCAAACAGGGGTCCGGTGTCCTCGCGCGCTCAGAGCGGGTCTGCTCGACGTGCGGCGGGGCCGAGTACGTCGAGGCCTTCGCCTGCGAGCAGACCGATCAGGCGGATCATCGGCAATCCGATCAGGGCGTTGGGGTCGTCCCCCTCAAGGCGTTCGAACAACGCGATCCCGAGCCCTTCCG
The DNA here is from genome assembly GCA_040775095.1 of Chromatiaceae bacterium. Lineage (GTDB taxonomy): Bacteria > Pseudomonadota > Gammaproteobacteria > Chromatiales > Chromatiaceae > JAXGTD01. Next base: position 6,104 of record JAXGTD010000053.1, read on the forward strand.
ACTTGAAGCTGCCGGCGCAGTCGAACGGGCGCTCGCGTTCCACGTAGGAGGCAATCTGCGCCGGTGTGAGGGCGCGAAAGAAGACCCGGTAGGGCTCACAGAGCCGGTGGGCGCGACCGCTCGAGGCATCGAGGAGGCACACTCCGGTGTAGAACACGACCGCGCGGCCCGCGAGCGTCGAGAGTTGCTCGATGGCGCGGGCCCGGTTGCCGGGCTTGCCGAGTACGCGCTCGGTGTCGGCTGCCGGATCGACGCAGGCGACCTGATCGGAGCCGATGATGAGCGCATCCGGGTACATCTCGGCCACCGCGCGTGCCTTCGCCTCGGCCAGTCGCTCGACCAGCGCGATCGGCGCTTCGCCGGGCCGGCGTGTCTCGTCGACCCGGGGGGATGCGGTTTCGAAGTCCAGACCGAGCCGGCTGAGCAATTCCCGTCGGTAGGGCGAGGTCGAGGCCAGGACCAGTGTCTTTTGCGTCATGATGGAGGGGCGGATGGTCGCGTCGATGTGCTCGGTGCTCGAGGGGCGTCGGGAAGGGCGGGCGTTGGAGAATCGCTGATTTATCACGTTTCCCGTCCGGGCCATGGAAGGCCCGGCATTTTCAGTCACCCAAGTGACTGAAAATGGAGCGAACCGGAAACCGCGTTTTCGGCTCGCGAGCGGATCGAATGCCAGGGCATTTGATCCACATCTCCTTAGCGAATCCAGTCGATCAGGTGCATCAGGGGATCGTCGGTCTGGGTTTCGCAGACCACGCGGCCGCGCACGCTATGCCCGGCCCTGGCGACGGATTCGGGGTCGCCGGAGACGAGTGGGTGCCAGGGCGCCAGCGGTTTCCCCTCGCGGAGCAGCCGGTAGGCGCAGGTCTCGGGAAGCCAGGATGGGTCTCGCAGCACCTCCAGGGTCAGGGTGACACAATCGGAGACGCGCTTGGATCGATTCGCGTAGTCGCTGCAGTGGCAGTCTGTTTGGTCCAACAGGAAACAGGCGACGTTGGTGTAGTGGATGCGCCCGGTGTCCTCGTCCTGGTATTTCTGCAGGCAACATTTTGCGCAGCCGTCGCACAGCGACTCCCATTGCGCGGGTGTCATCGCCTCGAGCGGGATGCGCTCCCAGAAGGGCGCATCGGTCTGACTTGTGGAGGGCATGTTCGGATCTCGGGCTGGTCGTTGCTGCGGCCGGATTATAGACCCATCGGCCCGACGAGCACCCAGACGCGGGACGCGGGGGGAATGAACGGTTCTTCCCCCCGTGGGCTCGGGGAGGGATCGGATCGGTCCAGACGCCCGCCGTGTCTGCCCGCGCCTCGGTCGCCGGCCACGCACGGCGTTATACTGCGGGCAGCTGGTAGACCCCGCGCCGCACAGGGCGCGGCCTTACCTGAACGAGGCAGGAACCCGTGAAACAGCAGGACATGCATTCATCTACGGCCCGGACGAGCACGCCGCTCGGTGTCCTGGAGGTCGCGTGGTCGGGGGATGGTCTGCGGCGTGTCGCGCTGCAACCGGACGCCACCGCCGGATCTCTGGCGCCCATGCCGCCGGCATGGCTCGCGGAGGAGCTCGCTGCCTACTTCCGTGATGGTCGCCACCGATTCTCGCTGCCTTTGCAACTCACCGGGACGGCGTTTCAGCAGCGGGTCTGGTCACTGCTGCGGGCCATCCCGCCCGGTCGCACCCGCACCTACGGGGAGATTGCCGCCGAGCTGGGAAGCGGCGCACGGGCCGTGGGCAACGCCTGCCGCGCCAACCCATGTCCCATCGTCGTGCCCTGCCATCGCGTCGTGGGACGCGCTGACCTCGGCGGTTTCGCCGGCGATACCGACGGGCGGCTGCTGCGCATGAAACGCTGGCTGCTGGCCCACGAGGACGCGGGGCACCGGGCGTGAGCCAGACACCCGGGGCCCTGATGATCGAGGGTTTTGCCGATACCCTCTGGATGGAGAGGGGCCTGAGCGCGAACACCCTGGCGGCCTATCAGTCGGACCTGCGCGCCTTTGCCGTCTGGCTCGCGCGCGATCGCGATCGCGAGCTCGTCCAGGCGTGCCGGGCGGATCTGCTGGACTATCTGACCGTGCTGGCGCAAAGCGGACGCAAGCCGCGCTCGGCGGCACGGCTGCTGTCGTGCCTGCGCCAGTTCTATGGCCATCTGCTGCGTCAGGGCCTGATCGGCGAGGATCCGAGCGCGCGGGTCGACCCGCCCAGGCTTGGCCGGCCATTGCCCACGACCCCAACGGAGACGGAGGTGGAGACCCTGCTCGCGGCACCTGACGCCAGCGAGCCCCGCGGGCACCGGGATCGTACGATGCTCGAGGTGCTCTACGCCAGCGGGCTGCGGGTCACCGAGCTGGTGAGCTTGACCCCGCAGTCGGTCAGCCTCACCCAGGGCGTCGTGCGCGTGACCGGCAAGGGCAACAAGGAGCGACTGGTCCCGCTCGGCGAGGAGGCATCCGGCTGGCTCGCCGAGTACGTGCGTGGCCCGCGGCTGATGCTCCTCGGCGGGCGAGTGAGCGACTACCTGTTCCCGACCGCGCGCAGCGAATGCATCACGCGCCAGGCCTTCTGGCAGTTGATCAAGCGCTACGCGCTGGAGGCGGGCATCACCAAGTCCCTGTCCCCGCACACGCTCCGGCACGCGTTCGCGACCCACCTGCTCAATCACGGCGCCGATCTGCGCGTGGTGCAGATGCTGCTTGGCCATAGCGACCTGTCGACAACCCAGATCTACACCCATGTCGCGCGCGAGCGTCTGCAGCAATTGCACACGCGCCATCATCCGCGCGCCTGACTGCCGTGACGAGCGGTGTGATCCACGCCGCATCCGCGTGGTGGAACTTGCCTCCCGGTTGCTCTATCGTTAGCCGCTGTCCCGCGCCGGCCGTTCGGCTCGCGCCAGGCTCGGCCGCGTTCTCAGCACAGGAGCTCTCATGCCGTCATTTGATATCGTCTCGGAGGCAGACCTGCAGGAGGTCCGCAACGCGGTCGACCAGGCCAACCGCGAGATAGGCACCCGTTTTGATTTCAAGGGTGTCGGCGCCTCGTTCGAGCTTGGCGACGGCGAGATCCGAATGACGGCGGAGACGGAGTTTCAACTTCAACAGATGATGGATATTCTTCGGCAGAAGCTTGTCAAACGAAAGATCGACCTTGCCGCGCTGGACCCGGATGACGCGGTAACGTCGTTGAATGCCGCCCGGCAGCGCATTGGCATAAAACAGGGTATCGACGCCGATACCGCCAAACGACTGGTCAAGGCGCTGAAGGCGACGAAGCTCAGGGTGCAGGCACAGATACAGGGCGAGCAGCTCCGTGTCACCGGCAAGAAACGCGACGATCTTCAGCTGTCCATGTCCCACCTGCGCGAGCTCGACTGGGGGCGACCGCTTCAGTTCACTAACTTCAGAGACTAACGAGATGATGAATACATCGCAGCAGATCACTCGCCTGCGGGCTGCCCTGATGTTGCCCCTGGTGGCCGCCGCCGTGGCGATTGCTGTCCCTGGCCCCGCGCTGGCGGACGAAGCCGCCACCATTCGCGCCGCGCTGGCCAAGGTGCTGCCGGACTACCGGCCCAGCAGTGTGCGGCCGACCCCGATCGACGGCCTGTTCCAGGTCGATATCGGGCCCCAGGTCATGTTCGTCACCAAAGACGGCAAGTACCTGATCGACGGCGCGATCATCGACCTCGAGACGCGTCAGGACATCAGCGCGGCCGCCCAGGCCGATGCCCGCCGCCGCTCGATTGCGGGTGTGGGCGAGGAGAACATGATCGTCTTTGCCTCCGACAAGCCGAAGCATGAGGTCACCGTCTTCACGGACATCGACTGCGGCTACTGCCGCAAGCTCCATAGTCAGATCGCCGACTATGAGAAGGAGGGCATCAGCGTGCGCTACATGTTCTATCCCCGCTCCGGTGTCGATAGCCCGTCGTATCGTAAGGCGGTATCGGTCTGGTGCGCCGATGACCAGCGTGCGGCACTGACCGAAGCCAAGAGTGGCAAGCCCCTGCCCGAAAAGGATTGCACGAATCCGATCAAGGATCACATGCAGCTCGGAGAGCTGATGGGCATCCGTGGCACACCCGCGATCGTGCTCGAGAACGGCGAGATGGTGCCGGGCTATGTTGAGCCCAAGCGGCTCTCCGCCCTGTTGGAGCAGAAGGCGAACTGACGCCCCTTGTTGCTCCGGCGCGATCGTCTTCCTCTCCAGATCCACGGCGGCCCCGCATGACGGGGCCGGCGATCGCGTGCGCGTTTCGAACCGATCGTGGGCGGGTCAGGCCCCATAACGAGGACGCGGTCTCGATCTGGCCGGAGCAGGGCGTCATCGTGGTGGCCGACGGGATTGGCGGGGCCAATGCCGGCGAGGTCGCCAGCGCCATGGCGATCCAGGTCATTGGTCAACGGCTGCGCCGGCAAGAGCCGGCGCGGGACGACCCCAACCGCGCCTTGCGGTGGGTCGCGGCCGCGGTGCAGGAGGCGGGCGGTGCGATCTGCGAGATGGCCACGCGCCGGCCCGACTGCGCCGGCATGGGCACCACGGTCGTGATCGGGTTGATCGGCGAGGCCTGGATGGCCTGCGGCCACGTCGGCGATTCGCGTCTGTACCGGCTGCGCGGCGGCGCCCTGACACGGCTGACCACCGATCATTCGCTGATTCAGGACGTGGTCAGCCGGGGGCTGTTCCCGAGTATCGAGCAAGCGCGCGCTTCCGGTATCGGGGCAAACCTCCTGACCCGTGCGGTCGGATCATCCAATCAGGTGGTCGTGGATACCCGGATCGTCGAGCTCGAACCCGGGGACCTCTATCTGTTCTGCACCGATGGGCTCACCGGCATGCTGCCCGACCCCGAGTTGGCGCGGCTGCTGGCGCTGGGCGCGGGCGATCTCGAATCGCTCGCCGATGAGTTGGTATGCGAGGCCCTCGACGCCGGCGGCATCGACAACATCACCCTGGCGCTGGTTCGCGTCGATGGGCTGGACGTTGCCTGATCCCGATCGGGAACCGCTGCTTGACCCGGCGTTTCCCGCGGCAGCAGCACCTGTTGCGGTCTTTTGGGCGCGATCAGCGGTTGCAAACGTGGAACATCGGACATCGCCGGTTGTGATCGTCCTGATCTGCGGGACCGAGAATGCTGGGGAGGCGCGAATGGGCGTTTCCAAGGTGCCTGGTCCGGATCCGCTCGCGCGCGGCCATCGCCGGACGCCCCCGATCCCGTTGCCGCGGGCGAGCGTCAGCCGGCTGGACCAAACCCCAGTGTCTTGAGCTCGTAGAGCATTGCGAGGGCCTCGCGCGGGCTGAGCCCATCGGGATCGATGGCGCGCAGTTGCTCGAGCGCGGGGTTCGGTGGCTCCGCCGGGAACAGCGAGAGTTGGGCCATCCGCTGGCCACGACCGCCGGTGCCGAGTTGCTCACGCCCAGGGGCGATCTCCTCGAGCTCGCGCAGCCGCGCGCGCGCGCGAGCGATCACCGGCGCCGGGACCCCGGCCAGCGCGGCAACCTGGAGCCCGTAGCTCTGATTGGCGGGCCCCTCGCGCACCGCGTGCAGGAACACGATGCGCTCCCCATGCTCCACCGCGTCGAGGTGGACGTTGGCGATCCCCGGGTATTCGTCCGGCAGCGTCGTCAGCTCGAAATAGTGGGTTGCGAACAGGCAGTACGCGCCAATGCGGGTGGCGAGCTCCACCGCGCAGGCCCAGGCCAGCGACAGGCCATCGAACGTGCTGGTGCCACGACCGATCTCGTCCATCAGCACGAGACTGCGGGCGGTGGCGTTGTGTAGGATGTTGGCCGTCTCTTCCATCTCCACCATGAACGTGGAACGGCCCCCAGCCAGATCGTCGGCGGCCCCGATGCGCGAGAAGATCTGGTCCACCGGTCCGATGCGCGCGTGCCGGGCGGGAACGAAGCTGCCGGCGCAGGCCATGAGAACGATCAGTGCCGTCTGGCGCATGAAGGTGGACTTGCCCCCCATGTTCGGCCCGGTGATCACCAGCATCCGCCGCGAGGAATCCAGGCCGATGCCGTTGGCGACGAACGGCTCGCGCCCGGAGCGCGCGCCGACCTGCTCGACCACCGGGTGGCGACCGTCGTCGATCCGGATCGTCGCCTCGTCGGTCAGGTCCGGGCGGGTCCAGTCGAGTTGGTCGGCGCGCTCGGCGAGGTTGCAGAGCACGTCGAGGGTGGCGATGGCAACCGCGGTGGTCTGGAGCGCGGGGAGGGTCTCGCCGATCGCCGCGAGCAGCTCGCCGTAGAGGGCCTTCTCACGCGCGAGTGCGCGTTCACGCGCGCTCAGCACCTGGTCCTCGAAGCGCTTCAGCTCCGGGGTGATGTAGCGTTCGGCACCCTTGAGGGTCTGGCGGCGCTGATAGTCGCCAGGAACCTTGTCGCCGTGGCTGCGGCCCAGCTCGATGAAATAGCCGTGCACGCGATTGTAACTGACCTTGAGTGTCGCGATGCCGGTGCGCTCGCGCTCGCGGGCCTCCAGCTCCAGTAGGAACTGATCCCCGTGCTCGGCCAGCTCACGCAGCGCGTCGAGGTCGACATCGAAGCCACGGGCGATGACGCCGCCGTCGCGGATCAGCATCGGTGGATTGTCGACCAGCGCGCGCCCGAGCAGCATCAGGGTCTCGGGATGGTCCTGGAGATCGTCACGCAGGCCGTCCAGGCGCGGGCTGTCGAGCCCGTCGAGCCCGCCGCGCAGGGCTGGCAGTTGCGCCAGGGCGTCGCGCAGGGTGGCCAGGTCGCGCGGGCGTGCCGAGGCGAGCGCGACCCGGGCCAGGATACGCTCCATGTCGCCAATCGCGGCCAGGTCCGTTCGCAGCGGCTCGAAGGCGCGGCTCAGGGTCAGCGCCTCGACGGCGTCATGGCGCAGACCGATCTCGCGGCGGTCGCGCAGCGGCCGGCTGATCCAGCGCCGCAGCAGCCGGGCGCCCATCGCGGTGCTGGTATGGTCCATCACACCGGCCAGGGTGTGCTCGTCCTGGCCACTCAGGGACCGGACCAGCTCCAGATTGCGCCGGGTTGCCGCATCGAGAATCACCGCCTCCTCGCGCCGCTCGGTGGTCAGCCCCCGCAGATGTGGCAGCGCGGCGCGTTGTGTGTCCTTGACGTATTGCAGCAGACAGCCGGCGGCGCCGATGGCCAGCGGCAGGTCGCCGCAGCCGAAGCCCGTGAGATCGCGGGTTCCGAACTGCTCACACAGCAGCCGTTCCCCGGAGCCCGTGTCGAAGTGCCAGGCGGGACGGCGGGTGATGCCGACGACCAGGCGCCAGCCATCGGGTAGAGGACTGTCCTCCTCGACCAGCGTCTCGGCCGGGCGCAGCCGCTCGAGCTCGGCGCCAAGCGCCTCGCGCGCCGGCAGCTCCATCACCGAGAAGCGCCCCGTGGAGAGCTCCAGGATCGCCAGGCCGAATGACGCATGGCCCGCCACGACACCCTCCGTGACGGCGCAGAGCAGGTTCTCGCCGCGTTCCTCGAGTAGCGCCTCGTCCGTCAGCGTCCCGGGTGTGACGACGCGCACGACCTCGCGCTCGACTGGCCCCTTTGACTTGGCCGGGTCGCCGATCTGCTCGCAGATGGCGACCGAGATCCCCTTGCGGACGAGGCGCGCCAGGTAGCCCTCGACGGCGTGGTACGGCACACCGGCCATCGGGATTGGCTGTCCGCCGGACTGTCCGCGTTTGGTCAGGGTGATGTCCAGTAGCCCAGCCGCGCGCTCCGCGTCCTCGAAAAAGAGCTCGTAGAAGTCGCCCATCCGATAGAAAAGCAGCATGTCGGGATAGTCCGCCTTGATGCGAAGGAACTGCTGCATCATGGGGGTGTGTTGCGTGGTATCGGACGGCATCGGGTCGGTCGTGCTCGGGCTGTGATCCATCGTCGGGTTGGTCTTGTCCGCGGGCTCAATGGCGATCAGGGGCATGGACGGGATTTTGACTGATTCACGGGGTCCGTGTGCGCGCCATCGGCGTCGGATCCCCCGCGGCCGCGGCAAGCGGCTACAATGCGTCGGCCATGCACATCAAGCTACCCCGCACCTACAAACTGCTGCTCGCCCTGGTCGTGGTGATCGGCCCGTTCTATTGGCTCGTATTTACCGACGACGGCCAGCGTCGCACCGATCTGGTCATGCTCCATCTGATGGGGCGTCCGAGTTTCGACATCGCCTATGAACGGCTCACGAATGCGGCCACGGAGCAGTTGTTTCGCGACCAGTTCCCCGATCTTAAGCTCGAGTGCGTCGATCGGCCTTCCCCGTTCGGTAGTCGGGTCTGTGCCGCACCCATCGCGTCCTTCAATGCCCTGCCGGCCCGCTCGGCGGTGCTCTATTTCAACGACGATCGGCTGCGCGCCCTGCGCCTGGACTACCGGGTGCGCTATCACGATCTCCTGGTGAACAGTCTACGGGAACGTTTCGGCGATCCGCGTGAGGAGACGACTGGCGACGTCCCGGTGCTGACCTGGCAACTCGACGGGGGGCTTGTCATGTTACCAGCCGTTGCCGTCGAGCACGAAGCCGATGCGGCCCTGCTGTGGCTGGCACCGGAGGTGGTTGCCCCCTGAGCACGCCCCGGCACATGCCCGGCGCGGAGGCGCGATCGCGTGCGCCGATTCAGAATCGCAGCGACAGGCAGGACAGCCCACCGTCGAGCTTTCGAGACTCGGACAGATCAACGGTGCGTACCGCGCGGCCAAGCCGTTTGACGCGCTCGCGGGTCTTGGGGAAGCCGTCGGCCAACAGCCCCCGGTTGTCGAGGCGCGGGAGGTCGGCCGGCGTGCGCTGGCAGCTCATGCCGGCGCTCAGGCTCATCACGCGCGTGCCAGTGGGGGGAGGCTCTTGTCCAAGCCAAGGGCCTGGTCAATGAACATGCGCTTGATGGGCGCGATCCGCTCGGCCGCGGTGAGGCCGAGGCCGCGGGCGGCGACGAGCGGCGGTATGCGGTTGCTGAACAAGCGCTTGAGCAGGTCCATTGCCGCGAGCATCAGCAGGTTGTCGCCGCGCCGGGCGCGTTCATAGCGCCGAAGGCAATGGAGAGTGCCGATGTCGCGTCCGTGCTCGCGGGCATGCCCCAGCGCATCGGTGAGCGCGGCGACATCCAGGAACCCGAGGTTGACACCCTGGCCGGCCAACGGGTGGATGGCGTGCGCGGCATCGCCGATCAGTGCCACGCGGGGGCGCAGGTACTGCTCGGCATACTGTAGGCGCAGTGGGAACGCGGCGCGTGGGCCTGCCGAGAGCACGCGCCCGAGGCGTCGATCGAAGGCCTGTTCCAGCTCGGCGGTGAACGCGACATCGTCGAGCGCGAGCAATTGCTCTGCACGGCTTTTCTCCGCCGACCAGACGATCGAGCAGCGCCCGTCGGCAAGCGGGAGGAAGGCGAGCGGGCCGGTGGGAAGGAAGCGTTGCCACGCGGTCTCACGGTGCCCGTGCTCGACCTCGACGTTTGCGACGATGGCGCGTTGGTCGTATTCCCATCCGTGGCAGGTCATGCCCAAGGATGTCCGCACGAAGGAGTCGCGGCCGTCTGCACCAATGACCAGTCTGGCCGACAGCTGCCGACCATCGTCGAGCCGGATCCAGACGCGATCACCGGCCGGATCGAGGGCCGCGACCGAGGCCGGGCAGAGCAGCGTGATCTCAGGGGACTGTTCAAGCTGTTCCCAGAGCGCGAGTTGCGTCACCCGGTTCTCGACGATATGTCCGAGATCCGGCTCGCCGATATCCGCGCTGTCGAAGTGGATGCTGCCATATCCGACCGCATCCCAGACGACCATCTCGCGATACACGCTGGCGCCGAGTTCACAGATGCGTGGCCAGGCCCCGAGCCTTTGCAGGACACGCTGGCTGGCGCGACTCAGCGCCGAGACGCGTAGGTCGATCTCGCCGGTGGGCCACTCCCGCTGGGGCGGGCGGCCTTCGATCACGGCGATGCGCCAGCCCATGCCCCGCAACGCACAGGCGAGCGCGGCGCCGACCATCGCGCCGCCGACGATGACAATGTCAAATGGCTCGCCAGGCTGACTCATTGGGGTGTTCCTCTCGTGGATTGAGGGCCCAGTGCCTCATGCTGCCGAATTCTACATGTTCAGCGAGGCGAGAAGGGCCCGCGCAATCCGAAAGGGCATTGGAGCCGACGATCAGCGCTTTTTGGGTGGCAGCAGGTCGGTAATGGACCCGTGCGCCATCTCGGCGGCAAAGCAGATGGTCTCGTTCAGGGTCGGGTGCGGGTGGATGGTCATGCCGAGGTCTTCCATGTCGGCCCCCATCTCGAGTGCCAGCACGGTCTCACCGATCAGCTCGCCCGCGTTGGGTCCGACGATACCAGCCCCGAGGATACGCTTGGTGTCGGGATCGAACAGCAGCTTGGTCAGCCCCTCGTCGCGATGAATACCCAGCGCCCGGCCGCTGGCGGCCCAAGGGAACACGCCCTTTTCGTAAGCGATGCCGCGGGCCTTGGCGTCGGTTTCGGTCAGCCCCATCCAGGCCACCTCGGGATCGGTGTAAGCGACCGACGGGATGGTCATGGGGTCGAACAGCGCCGGCTCACCGGCGATGACCTCGGCGGCGACCTTGGCCTCGTGGGTCGCCTTGTGCGCCAGCATTGGGCCACCGACGACGTCGCCAATTGCATAGATGTTGGGTACATTGGTGCGCATGTGGGCGTCGACCGGGATGAATCCGTGCTCGTCGACGTTGATGCCCGCGGTCTCGGCCCCGATCAGCTTGCCGTTGGGGCGCCGGCCCACCGCGACCAGGATCTTGTCGTAGGTCGCCTCGCCGGACTCCTTGCCCTCGAAGCTGACCTGAACGCCCTCGGAGGTTGCGCTGACGCTTGCAACCTTCGTTTGCAACAGGATTCGCTCATAGCGTTTCTTGATCACCTTTTCCAGTGCCCGCACGAGGTCGGGGTCGCAGCCGGGCATCAGCTGGTTCTGGAATTCCACCACGTCGATTCTGGCGCCAAGGGCGCTGTAAACGCTCGCCATTTCCAGGCCGATGATCCCGCCGCCGACGATCAGCATCCGTGCCGGGATGTCGGCGATCTCCAGCGCGTCGGTGGAGTCCATGACACGCGGATCGTCGTGCGGCAGGCCCGGGATCTTGATCGGGCTGGAGCCGACCGCGATGATGCATTGATCGAAGGCGACCGAGGACTTCCCGTCGCGGCTTTCGACGCCGATGCGATTGGGCGCCTCGAAGTGGCCCGTACCCTGCAGCACCTGTACCTTGCGCTGCTTGGCCAGCGCCGCGAGACCGTCGGTGAGCTTCTTGACCACCTTGTTCTTGCCGGCGCGCATCTTGTCCAGATCGATCCGCGGTGCATCGAAGGTGACACCCATGCCGCCGAGGGTCTTGGCCTCCTCGACGATGGCCGCGGTGTGCAGCAACGCCTTCGACGGGATGCAGCCGACATTGAGGCAGACACCCCCGAGACTGGCGTAACGCTCGATGAGCACAACGCGCTTGCCCAGGTCTGCAGCGCGAAACGCGGCCGTGTAGCCGCCGGGTCCGCCGCCGAGGACGACGACTTCGGTGCGGATGTCTTTGCTGGTGGCGGCACTGAGAGCGGTCATGGCATTCGGAAGTCCAGGCTGCGATGGGGAGGGTAAGGCCGATCGGCGCTTCCCGCCGACCCGACGGCGGGAAACCGGTTGGCCACGGGTTTGGCGTGCGGTTGGCAGATGGTTTCGGATCAGAGCAAGAGCCGGCGGATGTCTCCCAACAGTTTGCCCAGCAATGTTGTGAAGCGCACCCCTTCGGCGCCGTCGACGACGCGATGGTCATAGGATAGCGAGAGCGGCAACAACAGTCTCGGGGCAAACGCGCTGCCATCCCAGACGGGCTGAATGCGCGAGCGCGAAACACCGAGGATCGCAACCTCCGGGGCGTTGACAATCGGCGTGAACGCGGTGCCGCCGATGCCGCCGAGACTGGAGATGGAGAAGCAACCGCCCTGCATATCGCCCGGCAGCAGCTTGCCGTCGCGCGCCTTGGCGCTCATGACCGCCAGCTCGCGGGCGAGATCGAAGATGCCCTTTTGGTCCACGTCGCGGATGACGGGCACGACCAGGCCATTGGGGGTGTCCACGGCAACGCCGATATGGGTGTAGTGCTTGAGGATCAAGTGCTCACCGTCTGGCGCCAGCGATGCCTTCAGCGTCGGCATCTGCGCCAGCGCGCCGGCCACGGCCTTCAGCAGGAAGGGCATGAAGGTGAGCTTGACAGCCGCCTGCTCGGCGGCTGCTTTCTGCGCCTTGCGAAACGCCTCCAGCTCGGTGATGTCGGCCTCGTCGAACTGGGTGACGTGCGGCACCGACAGCCAGCAGCGGTGCAGATGTGCGCCGCTGATGCGTTTGATGCGGGGTAGCGCCTGGGTCTCGACCCGGCCAAACCTGGCGAAATCCACCTCGGGGGCCGCCGGAAGCTGGAAGGGCAGGGCGCCCGAGGCGGGCGCCGCGCCCGCGCCAAGGGTTTGCTTGACGTACGCCTGGATATCTTCCTTGAGCACGCGCCCTTTGCGTCCGGTGCCCTTGACGCGGGCGAGGTCTACACCGAGCTCGCGGGCGAAGCGGCGCACGGCCGGGCTGGCATGGGGGGTCCGACCCTGGGCGATGGCCGCCATGTCGGCGGGGCGCGGCAATACCGGTGCCTTGCGCTGTTCGGGCTCTCCGGGTGCCCGTGCCGGTGCCTCCGGCTTGGCGGCCGCCGCCGGGGCCTGGGCCGTCTCGGCCTCTTCGGCCGAGGGTTCCGGGATCTCGCTCGCGCCCCGCGTCGCTCCCATGTCGCCCAACAGCGTGAGCAGCAGGTCGCCCTGATTCAGGCTGTCGCCGAGCTGTACGCTGATCGATTGCACCGTGCCGGCGTGGGGCGACGGGATCTCCATGGTCGCCTTGTCGCTTTCAAGGGTCAGAATCGACTGATCGACGTCGACCTGGTCGCCGACACCCACGAGGATCTCGATGACAGGGATGTCCTTGAAATCACCGATGTCGGGTAATCGGACCTCGATCTCGGTCGGCGCCGTTACCGGCTTGTCAGGGCTGCGTCCGGGCGGTGGTGAGGCCGGGGCCGAATCGCCGGGCGTTGGCGGCGGCGCGGAAGGGGTCGCCGCGACGGGGGTGGATTGTTCTGTCGGCGCGGATTCGTCCGTTTGTGTCGGCTCGCCAGCGCCGCCAGTCTCCACCGCCATCAGCGGCTTGCCTTTGCTCACCCGGTCACCCACGGCGACCTTGAGCTCCTTGACCACGCCAGCGATCGGCGAGGGGATCTCGATGCTCGCCTTGTCGCTCTCGAGCGTCAGAAGGGATTGCTCGGGCTCGATGCGGTCACCCGCCGCGACCAGGATCTCGATGATCTCGACATCGGAGAAGTCGCCGATGTCGGGAAGCAGAACGTCTTCTACGGTTGCCACGCTGAATTCTCCTGAGGCTCAATCGGATGCCAGACCACGCTTCGCGGCGGCAGCGGTCATTGCGTTACCGGATTGGGCTTGTCCGGATCGATGCGGTACTTGGCGATCGCCTCGCCGACACGGGCCTTGTCGATCGTGCCCTCGTCGGCCAGCGCCTTGAGCGCGGCGACCACGATGTACCAACGGTTGACCTCGAAGAATTTGCGCAACTGGCTGCGCATATCGCTGCGACCGAAACCATCGGTACCGAGAACCCGGTAGGAGCGCGGTACGTACGGGCGGATCTGGTCGGCATAGGTGCGCATGTAGTCTGATGCCGCGACGATCGGGCCAATGGTGCCGTCGAGCTGATCGGCTACAAAACTGGTCCGAGCCTCGGCATTCGGATGCAGCATGTTCCAACGTTCCACGTCGATTCCGTCGCGGCGCAGCTCGTTGAAGCTGGTGACACTCCAGACGTCGGCCACGATGTCGAAGTCCTGCTGTAGCAGCTCGGCCGCGGCAAGCACCTCACGCAGGATGGTGCCGCTGCCAAGCAGCTGCAGCCGCGCGTCGTCGTGGGTGCGGATGCGGTACATGCCGCGCTTGATACCCTCCTCGGCACCTTCCGGCATCGCAGGCTGCGCATAGTTCTCGTTCATCACCGTGATGTAGTAGAAGCCGTTATGCTTCTCCTGGTACATCCGGCGCATCCCGTCCTGCACGATCACGGCCAGCTCGTAGGCATAGGCGGGGTCGTAGGCAATACAGTTCGGGATGGTCGACGCGACAAGGTGGCTGTGTCCATCCTGATGCTGCAGCCCCTCGCCGGCCAGCGTGGTGCGCCCCGCGGTGCCGCCGATCAGGAAACCCCGCGCCTGCATGTCGCCGGCGGCCCAGGCCAGATCGCCGATGCGCTGGAAACCGAACATGGAATAGTAGATGTAGAACGGGATCATTGCCTGGCCATGATTGGCATAGGCGGTGGCGGCAGCGATCCACGACGACATGGCCCCGGCCTCGTTGATGCCCTCCTGCAGGATCTGACCCTTCTTGTCCTCACGGTAGTACATGACCTGATCGGCATCGACCGGCTCGTAGAGCTGGCCAAGCGAGGAGTAGATACCGAGTTGGCGGAACATCCCTTCCATGCCAAAGGTGCGCGCCTCGTCCGGCACGATCGGGACCACGTACTTGCCGACCTGCTTGTCGCGCACGATGATCGTCAGCAACCGGACCAGGGCCATTGTGGTGGACATCTCGCGCTCGCCGCTGGCCTCCAGCAGCGGGGCGAACGCGTCGAGGCCCGGTACGGTCAGCGCCGGTGCGCTGTCGCGTCGTGCCGGCAACGCGCCGCCAAGTGCCTCCCGACGTTCGTGCAGGTACTGCAGCTCGGGGCTGTCCGGTGGCGGCTTGTAGAACGGCGCGGCGCCGATCTGATCGTCGGAGATCGGGATATTGAAGCGGTCGCGGAAGGCCTTGAGGTTCGCCTCACCCATCTTTTTCTGTGAGTGGGTGATATTCATCCCCTCGCCGGCAACACCCATGCCGTAGCCCTTTACGGTCTTGGCCAGAATCACCGTCGGCTGGCCGTTGGCACGCATCGCCGCGGAGTAGGCCGAATAGACCTTGATCGGGTCGTGGCCACCGCGGTTCAGGCGCCAGATGTCCTCGTCGGTCATGTTGGCGACCATGTCGGCGAGCTCGGGGTATTTGCCGAAGAAGTGCTCGCGCGTGTATTTGCCGCCCTTGGCCTTATAGGCCTGGTAGTCACCGTCGACACATTCCTCCATGCGCTTGAGCAGCAATCCCTTGCTGTCCCGTGCCAAAAGGGGATCCCAGTAGCTGCCCCAGATGACCTTCAGCACGTTCCAGCCGGCACCGCGGAACACGGCCTCGAGCTCCTGGATGATCTTGCCATTGCCGCGCACGGGGCCATCCAGGCGCTGCAGGTTGCAGTTGACAACGAAGACCAGATTGTCGAGCCGCTCGCGGGCGGCCAGCGAGATCGCGCCAAGGGACTCCGGCTCGTCCATCTCGCCGTCGCCGAGGAAGGCCCAGACCTTGCGGTCTCTGGTGTTGAGAATGCCCCGGTCGTTGAGGTAGCGCATAAAGCGGGCCTGGTAGATGGCCATGATCGGCCCCAGCCCCATGGAGACGGTCGGAAACTGCCAGAACCCCGGCATCAGCCAGGGATGCGGATAAGACGGAAGCCCATTGCCGTCGACCTCCTGGCGGAAGCTGTAGAGCTGTTCCTCGCTGATGCGTCCCTCGAGAAAGGCCCGCGCATAGATTCCGGGTGCGGAGTGCCCCTGGATGAAGACCAGGTCACCGCCGTGGTCCTTGCTCGCAGCCCGGAAGAAGTGATTCAGGCCGATGTCGTAGAGCGTTGCGCTGGAGGCAAACGACGAGATGTGCCCGCCGAGCTCGGTCGACAGCCGGTTGGCCTGCACCACCATTGCCATCGCGTTCCAACGCACCAGCGAGCGCAGGCGCCGCTCCATGGCCCGGTCACCGGGGAAACGGTCCTGTTGCTGAACGGGGATGGTGTTCAGGTAGGCCGTGTTGGCGCTGTACGGCAGATAGGCACCAGAGCGGCGGGCCTTGTCGATCAGGCGCTCGAGCAGGTAGTGCGCGCGGTCGACGCCTTCGTTCTCCAGCACGGCGTCTAGGGAGTCGAGCCACTCCTGCGTCTCTTGCGGGTCGATATCGGGCTTGTTGGGCATGGTCGTTCCTGAAACGGTTTAACGCGATCGGCGCCGGAGGCGATCAGATTCCTGACAAGGACGGTGTGTGGCAGGTAAGGCACGCAAACTAACGCAGCAAAATCATATTGGCAAATACTGATGATTTGCCAAGCCAATGGAGCTGGTGCGTCAGACCCCGTCGGTCGGGGCCCCGCGGTGCCTGTGGGTGTGTTTTATCCGGAATCGCGCGTCGTCGCAAATGCATGTCAGGGCCACATCATCGGATGACTTGGCGGTGCGCGCGCGGCCGTCGGGGCCATTCAGAGAAACGACGCGCAAGGGTGCAGGCGCCGGTGTTGTTTCGATGGCGTTGGGGTCGGTCGCATTTGTCCTGTCCAGAAACACAAAACCCCCGAAGCCGGGGGTTTTGTGAGGAGCCTGACCGGAACGAGCGGGTCAGGCTGGCGGTGCCGTGTTACTGGACCTGGGCGGCCTTGGGTGCGGACGCCGGCATCTCCGGGGCCGGGGCCTCGAGCGCCGGGCTCTCGCTGGTTGGCGCCTCAGCGGCAGGCTGGGCCGGGGCCTTCGGGCCGCATTCCCTCTTGGCACCAAAACCGCTCGGCATCGGACCGTGGTGGAAAGGATGGCCATGGTTGGTCATCGCCCGACGACGCTCTGTCATCTCCTTCAACGCCGAGCGGCGCTCCGCCATCTCGGCCTGTCGCGCGGCCCGATAGCGGTCCATCTGCGCCTTGCGCTCCGCGAAATCCTTGCCCATGTTGGGAAGGGACGGGTATTCACCGAAGGCGGGCATCTCGGGCATGGCGGGCATGGTCATTTCCGGGAACTGCGGCATGGCCGGCATCTCGGGCATGGTCGGGGCCTCACCGAAGGCGGGCATCTCGGGCATGGCGGGCATGGTCATTTCCGGGAATTCCGGCATGGCCGGCATCTCGGGCATGGCCGGGGCCTCACCAAAGGCGGGCATCTCGGGCAGCTCCGGCATCTCGAACGCCGGCTGCTCCAGTCCGGGCATGCCCATGGCGGGGAATTGCGGATAGCCGCCGAAAGGTGCGTAGGTGTAGCCGCGTTTGGCGATCTGCTCCGCCATCTCGCGCTGCGCCTGGATCATCTGGGCCTGTCGCTCGGCGAACGCCTGCTGCTGCTTGGCAAACTGTGCCGCCATGGCCTGCTGCTGCTCTTCGGTCACATAGGGAGCAACCGGCCACCAAGCGGCGGCAGACATGGACGCGGCGACAAGGGCGGTGGCCGACGCGGCCCGGATAAAATGCTTCATTTCACACACCTCGATAAGAATGATGATTCGGCTGACGGGCGCTCTGCAATTCCCTGGTCGCGCGAGTGCTTGGCTTCGTTTGCCGTCTTGTTGTTCGACGCCGCCGCATCCCAGCGGCCCTTGGACAAGCGTTAGTATATAAGAAACTTATGAAATAACAATTGTAAAATGCGATCGCATCGCGAGCTTCGATAGTTGATGGGTATTGCCATCGGACTTCGCGCCGCTCGGCTCTGGGGCCTCGTCGTGCCGTTGGCGTGCGGATCTTACCCCCACCCCGCGGTCCTTCCGTGCCTGGTGACAGCGTCTATGCGCGGTTGGCATGGTATTGACGAGCTTGTGGACTCGGGAACCGCCGATCTGGGGCGTTTCCCGTCCGGGCCACGGAAGGCCCGACATCGTCGAGCGCCGCACGGGCTTGAAATAGGGAGCACGTCGCGAGTCGCGCCTTGCGAAGTGCGAGCTGATCCAATACCCGGAAGGCATTTGATCAGCGTTATGCTAGGGGGTAGCATTCCAGCCCCGGGCCCCGGCAGGTCCCGCACGCGTCCTGTTCCTCCGGACGGGGTCAGGGTCAGGGGAGATGTGCGCAACCGACGCTCGATCTGTCAGCGGATACATGAAGACCAGCGATCTCCCGAACCTTATCAGCGTGCTGCGGCTGGTTGCGGTGGTACCGGTGGTATACCTGTTGATGCGGCACGCCTTTGGCTGGGCGCTGTTGCTGTTTGCGTTGGCTGGCCTGTCCGACGGGGTCGATGGCTTTCTGGCGAAGCGCTATGGCTGGCAGACTCCGCTTGGCGCGCTGCTTGATCCACTCGCCGACAAGGTCTTGCTCGTGAGCTGCTTCCTGGTCCTGGGTGCATTGGACCTGCTGCCGATTTGGCTGGTGCTCGCCGTGGTGTTCCGGGATCTGGTGATCGTCAGCGGTGCGCTGCTCTACCACTTCCGGGTAGAAGACGTGCAGGCGGCTCCAACCTGGGCGAGCAAGCTCAATACCGTCGTTCAGATCGCGCTCGTCGTCGCGGCGATCACCAATGCAGGACCGCTGCCGCTGCCGCCCTGGCTCGTGGGTGGGCTCATCTGGTTCTGTCTGGCCACGGTCGTCGTCAGCGGGACGCAATATGTCTGGGTCTGGGGGCAAAGGGCCCGAGAGCATGGTTGGAGGCAGGGCTGAAGGATTTCGCGCCAGCTCGCGTGGGACGTTGCTGGCGCCGTGGCGGCTTTTGCGCGATCCGCGTCGCGTCAAAACAACCGGTTCAACCCATTCAGTGCCGCAACGCGGTATGCCTCGGCCATGGTCGGGTAGTTGAACGTCGTCTCGGCGAAGTATTGGATCGTGTTGTTGCTTCCTTGCCGGGACATGATCGCCTGGCCGATA
>JAXGTD010000054.1:0-24506 GCA_040775095.1 Chromatiaceae bacterium
CGAAAGCCGGTCGACGTTCTCGTTCGGCGAGGTCAAGCTGGGGCCGCCGGATTCGGACACCGTTCGCAAGATCATCAAGAACCCCGGCAGGCCCTTCGGGAACCACCTCACGCGCACGGTCATCCGCGGCGTCGTGCTCGGGGATCTGACCGGACGGACGGCCAATCCCGAGTGGTTCGCAAACGTGCCGGCCGATTTCTGGACCTGACCGGCCTTCCAACGCAGACGCAACCGCCTCGACGGGCTGACCTGGCCAGGGTGTCCGGGACCGGTGTGATCGGGTGAAATGCCCGAAAAGGCGTGATTGGTGCCCTCGACAGGATTCGAACCTGTGACCTGCCGCTTAGGAGGCGGCTGCTCTATCCTACTGAGCTACGAGGGCGGGCAAGCGGTGCGCGGGGCGAGCCCGCGGCGGCGATCCGGGATTCGGCGAGCGACGTCGCCGCCCTAGGAACGGAAGGGGCATTCTACTGCACCTGCCGGGGCGAGGTCACGGCAGGACTCCAGCGGCGACAGCACCTGGCGATGGCCCACGAGATGCCCGACACACCTGCCACCCCGGCGCCGCGCGCCAGGGCACCCGAGTTGCAAAGCCTCGCGCCAGTCGGTAGCGTAGCGGCGCCCCTGAGCCGACGCCGTTGCACTTCTCCATCCCATGCCGCCACCCGCCCTCCGTGCCCGCCAACTGCGCAAGATCTACAAGAGCGGCCTCGAGGCCCTGAAGGGCGTCGATCTGACGGTTGAGGAGGGTGATTTCTTCGCACTGCTTGGCCCCAACGGCGCCGGCAAGTCTACCCTGATCGGTATCGTCACCTCGCTGGTGAACAAGACCTCCGGCAGCGTCGAGGTGTTCGGGCGCGACCTCGACCGCGAGCCCGAGCGGGTGAAGGCGTCGCTAGGCGTCGTCCCCCAGGAGTTCAACTTCAATCTGTTCCTGCCGGTTCGCGAGGTGGTGTTGAACCAGGCCGGCTATTTCGGCATCCCGCGCCGGGAGGCTTGCGCGCGGGCCGAGCTGTATCTGCGCAAGCTCGATCTGTGGGACCGGCGCGACACCGAGATGCGCCTACTCTCCGGCGGATTGAAACGCCGGCTGATGATCGCCCGCGCGCTGGTGCACCAGCCGCGACTGCTGATCCTCGACGAGCCGACCGCCGGCGTCGACATCGAGATCCGCCGCGCGATGTGGAGCTATCTGCGCGAGCTCAATGCCGCTGGCACGACCATCATCCTGACCACCCATTATCTCGAAGAGGCCGAAAGCCTGTGCCGCAACATCGCCGTCATCAATAAGGGTGTGGTCGAGACCGCGACCAACATCGCGGCAATGCTCGGACAGTTGCACACCGAGACCTTTGTGCTCAACCTGAAGGGCCGGGTCGCCGAGCTTCCCGAGCTTGGGGGCTTCGTACTCCAGCACATCGACGACAGCACGCTGGAGGTCGAGGTGGACCGGGAACATACGATCAACGGCCTGTTCGAGGCCCTGTCGCGCACCGGGATCGAGGTCATCAGCCTGCGCAACAAGCAGAACCGGCTGGAAAAGCTCTTCCTCGACATGCTCGACCGCCGGGGCGAGGACCCGTCATGAACCGCTGCGCGCGCTATTGGATCGCATTCTCGACGCTGGTGAACAAGGAGATCCTGCGCTTCGCGCGCATCTGGGTGCAGACCGTCCTGCCCTCGGCGATCACGACGCTGCTGTATTTCGTGATCTTCGGACGCCTGATCGGGGAGCGGATCGGCCCGATGGACGGCCTCGACTACATCGATTTCATCGTCCCCGGGCTGTTGCTGATGGCGGTGATCACCAATGCCTACGCGAACGTCGTCTCCTCGTTCTACAGCAGCAAGTTCTCGCGCTACATCGAGGAGTTGCTGGTCTCGCCGGTGCCAAACTGGATCGTACTCGCCGGTTATGTGACCGGGGGCGTGGCACGCGGGCTGGTCGTTGGTATCGCGGTGACGCTGGTGGCGTTGTTGTTTACCGACATCAGTGTGCACAGCTACACCCTGACGCTACTGGTGTTCGTGATGACCGCCGTGCTGTTCTCCCTCGGCGGCTTTATCAATGCCGTCTACGCCAACAGCTTCGACGACATCTCCATCGTGCCCACGTTCATCCTGACGCCACTCACCTACCTAGGGGGCGTGTTCTATTCCGTCGATCTGCTGCCGAGCTTCTGGCAGAGCGTATCGCTGGCAAACCCGGTGCTGTACATGATCAACGCATTCCGCTACGGCTTGCTCGGCGTCAGCGACATTCCCGTCGCCCTCGCCTTGGCGATCATCCTGGGCTTCATCCTGGTGCTGATCTGGTACAGCCTCTACCTGCTGCGCCACGGAATCGGGATCAAGAGCTGAGCAGACACCAAGTCCCGCGTGGCGTCCGAGGCACCCCGAACCCGCCACCAGGTCGCGCCTCGGCGGGCGAACAGGCAGGTGCGCCGAAACCGCGTGTTGGCCCGGCCCCGCTCTGCACTCGAACGGCGATCGGGCGCGGGTGCCCGGTTGGGTTGGCCCCGGCCGCGCCGGACAAACCGATCACCGCTTTGCCCTTGTGAGAACCGGGCCGCGATGGGATCATATAAGCTATTGAACCGACAGGAAGCAGCCTGACCAGGCGCTGTCCACGACCGGGCCCCAGCGCGCCCCGGCTAACCAGGTATCCCCGTTTTGCCACGATCCGCCCCCCCGTCCCGCGAGCGTCCCCCTTCCCGTTCCCGCAAACCGCGCCGGCGCGGCATCGGGCTGCTGGGCCTGTTCATTCGGTGGGGCTTGCTGTTAGCGGTCGCCGTCGGTCTCGCCGTCGGTGTCTACGGCCTGCATCTGGACAAGGTGGTCCGCACCAAGTTCGAGGGTAAGCGCTGGGCATTGCCGGCGCGCGTGTACGCGCGCCCGCTCGAGCTCTACGTGGGCCGGCACCTCAGCACCGAACAATTGGTCGGGGAGCTCAAACGCCTGGACTATCGCGCGAGCGCGGCACCAACCCGCGAGGGGAGCTACGCCCGCGATGGCGACCACATACTGCTTCATACCCGCGGGTTCCGCTTCTGGGACGGGCCCGAGCCGGAACGCTTCATCGACGTGCGCATCGCCGACGGGGTCGTCACCGACCTGACCAGCGCCGACGGCAGTCCGGATGCTGCCCTGCTGCGCCTGGATCCGGCCCTGATCGCGAGCATCTATCCCACCCATAACGAAGACCGCGTGCTGCTGCGCCGCGATCAACTCCCGAAGCGGCTGGTGCAGACCCTGCTCGCCGTCGAGGATCGCAAGTATTATCAGCACCATGGCGTCGATCCCAAGGGCATCATCCGTGCCGCCTACAGAAATGCGATGGCCGGCCGGACCGTCGAGGGCGCCAGCACGCTGACCCAGCAGTTGGTCAAGAACTTCTATCTGACGCAGGAGCGCACGATCGAGCGCAAGCTCAACGAGGCGGCGATGGCCGTCTTGCTCGACTGGCGTTATTCCAAGGACGACATCCTGACCGCCTATGCCAACGAGGTCTACATGGGCCAGGATGGCAGCCGCGCGATCCACGGATTCGGTCTCGCGAGCCGTTTTTACTTCAACCGTGATCTCGACGAGCTGGGCGTCCCCGAGACCGCGATGCTGGTCGGGATACTCAAGGGGCCATCGGAGTTCAATCCACGACGCCACCCCGAGAAGGTACTCGAGCGCCGCAATCTGGTCATCGACATGATGGCCCTCTACCAGGTGATCACCCCGGAAGAAGCGGAGCAGGCCAAGCAAGCGCCGCTCGGGCTGCGCGATGGCGGCGCCAGGCCGGCCGGCGAGTATCCCTCCTATATCCAGCTGGTACGCCGCCAATTGCAGCGGGACTACAAGGAGGAGGATCTGCGCTCCGAAGGACTGCGTATCTTCACGACCCTCGATCCATTGATCCAGGCCGAAGTGGAACAGGCCATCCAGACACGCCTGCCAGAGCTGGACAAACAGCGCGGCTTCAAGGCCGGGACGCTGGAGGCCGCGGCGGTCGTCACGTCCGTGGCGCAGGGCGAGGTGCTTGCGCTGGTCGGTGGCCGCAATGCCGCCTTCGAGGGCTTCAACCGGGCGCTCGACGCGATACGTCCCATCGGCTCGCTGATCAAGCCGGTGGTCTATCTCACCGCGCTCGCCCAGCCGCAGCGCTACTCGTTGGTCACGCCGATCCCCGACAAGCCGGTCAGCGTTCGCGCCGGGGGTCAGCTTTGGCAGCCACAAAACTACGATCACCGGGTCCACGGCACGGTGCCTCTCTATCGGGCCCTGGCCAAGTCCTACAACCTGGCGACGGTGAACCTGGGCCTGCAGCTCGGCGTCGCTCAGGTCTCGGCGATGCTGCGGCGCCTCGGCGCGATGCGCCAGATCGACGCCGTGCCGGCCATGTTGCTCGGTTCCGTCTCGCTGCCGCCGATCGAGGTCGCGCAGGTCTATCAAACCATTGCCGCAGGTGGTTTTCGCGCGCCGCTGCGCACCATCCGCGAGGTCCTCGATGCCTCGGGGCGCCCCCTCAATCGCTATCCCTTGGCGGTGGAACCCGTCGTCTCGAGTGATTCGGCCTATCTCACGCAATGGGCCATGCGCAAGGTGGTCGAGCAGGGTACCGCGACCTGGCTCAAGACCCGCCTGCCCGAGGAGCTCATCGTTGCCGGCAAGACCGGGACGACGAACGACATGCGCGACAGCTGGTTTGCCGGGTTCAGCGGGGACAAGACCGCCGTGGTATGGGTGGGGCGTGATGACAACCAGCCGACCCGATTGAGCGGATCCACCGGCGCGCTGCGTATCTGGGGCGATATCATGGCCGGCATCGAGAACCAACCGCTCGGCGATGCACCGCCCGACAGCGTGGTCGTCGCCGATGCCTGCGGCGTCGCATCCGTGCCCTTCAGCCGTGGCCACGAGGGTGCCTCGTCGTGCGGTGGCTCCGAGAAGAAGCGCCCCGCCGGCGACAGCACGGCCACCAGGGAGCGGAGCGTCGCGCAAGAGAAACCCAAGCCCGAGCCCGCGCCGAAGTCGCGTGCCGAGGAGCGGCAAGCCCAGCGCGCCGCCAATCCCTTCATGAGTGATTTCTACGGGAACTGACGATGTACAAGGTTACCCTATCCCTGCTCCCCCTCTTGCTGGTCGCCTGCGCAATGCCCCAGCGCAGCGGGCCACCGGCGCCGGTCGTTGACGCCGGCAAGAGCGCCCCCGCACCCGCACCCGCACCGGAACCGAAGCCGACCCCGCAAGAGAGCGCACCGCAGCCGACCCGCGTATACGCCTACACGCCGCCGGAAGCCATTCCCGAGGCGCCCAAGCCAGCCGCGTCTGCCGCGTCGGTACCCGCCGCGACCCAGACCGGCACGGTTCAGACACCGAAGCCGACGGCACCGGAGGTGGCCCAGCAGCCGCCGGCGAGCGTGGCAACGCCGAAACCCGCGGCACCCAAGCCACCAACGCCCACCTCCCCCGCTGTCCCGACGGCAGCGTCGACGTCCCCGCCGTCGGCGCCAGGATCGGCCCCGGCCGCGCCGCCGGCACCCAAGCCGGTGGCCGCGGCGGCGCCTCCACCACCGCCTGCCGCGCCAGTCGCACCGCCCGCCCCGGAGACGAGGGTGGCAACGGCGCCGTCCGCGCTGGCGCCCGCCACCATGACTCCGGCGGTCGAACAGCTCGCCCAGCGCGCCGACCAGCAGCGCCAGAGCGGCGACTACAGCGGGGCCGCGGCGACGCTGGAGCGGGCACTGCGGATCCAGCCACAAGAGGCCTACCTGTGGAACCGCCTGGCTCGGGTGCGCATGGAGCAAGGCATGCTGAGCCAGGCCGGTAACCTGGCGGCACGCTCCAACGCGCTCGCCGGGGATCAGGCCCAGCTCAAGCAGAACAATTGGGACATCATCGCGACCGCCAAACGCCAGTCCGGCGACATCTCCGGGGCGGTCGAGGCGGAGCGAAAGGCCTCCGGCGGCTGAGCCGCGAGCAGCGCCACGCCAACATCAATGCCGGTAGCGGTCTGGGCCGACGACATCGCCGACGTCCTCGGCCCGAGCGGCCTGCTCGCCCGACGGCCCGGGGGGTTCGGTCATCGCCCGCAGCAACAGGCCATGGCCGCCGCGGTCGCCGAGGTCATCGAGCAGGCCGGCACCATGATCTGCGAGGCCGGCACCGGCACGGGCAAGACCTTCGCCTACCTGGTACCGGCGCTCCTGTGCGAGCGCAAGGTGGTCATCTCCACCGGCACCCGCAATCTCCAGGACCAGCTCTTCCATCGTGACCTGCCGCTGATGCGCGAGGTCATGGGTGTGCCGCGGCGTGTGACCCTACTCAAGGGCCGCGGTAACTATCTGTGTCTTCACCGGCTCGATCGCGCCGACGCGGACGTTGGCCGGCTGCGACCGGAGATCCGGGCACAGCTGCCGCGGGTTCGCGCCTGGGCCGCGGCGACCCGCGACGGGGACATCGCCGAGGTGCCCATCCCCGAGAACGCCGCGGTCTGGCCGCTGGTGACCTCCACGGCAGACAACTGTCTGGGCCAGGACTGCCCGGCGTTTGGCCAGTGCCATTTCGTCGCGGCCCGTCGCCGGGCCCAGGAGGCCGATCTGGTGGTCATCAACCACCATCTGCTGTGCGCCGACATGGCGTTGCGTGACGAGGGGTTCGGCGAGGTGCTGCCCGGTGCGGACGCCTTTATCGTCGACGAGGCTCATCAATTACCGGAGGTCGCCGGCAGCTTCTTTGGGCTGTCCGTGAGCGGCAGACAGCTGCAGGACCTGGCCCAAGACATCAAGACCGAGTACGCCCGCGAGGCCGGCGACGTGCCCGAGATCCCTGACCGTGCCGGCCGGCTGCGCCGTGCCGCACAGGATCTGCGCCTGAGCCTCGGTGTCGAGGATCGCCGTGGTCCCTGGCAGGAGATCGCCGACAACGCGGACGTCGAGGACGCACTCGACGCGCTGCAAGACGCCCTGCAACGGGTCGGCGATGCGCTTGCGGCAATCTCCGGGCGTGGGAAAGGACTCGATCAGTGCCACGCCCGTGTGATCGAGACAGCGCACCGCCTCGAGACGCTGATCAGCGGAGAGGCGCAGGATCAGGTGCGCTGGTTTGACGTCCAGGGTCAGGGCTTTCGTCTCAACCAGACACCGCTGGATGTTGCCGAGATCTTCAAGGCGCACCGTGCACGCCAGCCGGCCGCCTGGGTCTTTACGTCCGCGACCCTGGCGGTCGGCGACTCCTTCAAGCACTTTTCGCTGCAGATGGGTATCGATGACGCCCGCACCGAGCGCTGGGAGAGCCCCTTCGACTATCCGCATCAGGCACTCTGGTTCGTACCCCGCGGTCTGCCGGATCCGGGGGACCAGGCCTACGGTGCGCACGTCGCCGCGCTCGCCCGTGAGACCCTCGAGCTCAGTCGCGGGCGCGCCTTCCTGCTGTTTACCAGCCACCGCGCGTTGCACGAGGCCGAGGGGCTACTGAAGACCCAGCTTGACTTCCCGCTCCTGGTTCAGGGAAGCGCACCGCGCGCGGAGCTCATCGAGCGGTTTCGCGAGCTTGGCAACGCGGTGTTGCTCGGGACCTCGAGCTTCTGGGAGGGTGTGGACGTGCGCGGTGAGGCCTTGTCATGCGTGATCATCGATAAGCTGCCGTTCGCGTCACCGGGAGATCCGATCCTGCAGGCCCGCGCGGATGCCCTGCGCCGTCGCGGCGGCAACCCCTTCCGCGACTACCAGTTGCCACAGGCCGTCATCGCACTCAAACAGGGGGCCGGACGGCTCATCCGCGATGCCACTGACCGTGGTGTGCTCGTCGTGTGCGATCCGCGTCTGCTCGGCCGCGGCTATGGCCACGCATTCCTGAAGAGCCTGCCGCCGATGGCGAGGACACGCGATATCGACGACGTGCGCCGGTTCTTCGCCGAGGGCGAAGCCGCAACCGCCTGAATCGCGGCCCGTTCCAGTTCACCCAACCAGATCGGCCCCAAACGTGAAACTGCTCGCCATCGACACCTCCGGATCCACCTGCTCGGCCGCGCTCGACCTCGACGGCCAGATCACGCAGCGGCTCGAGCGCGCGCCGCGGCGCCACGGCGAGCTGCTCCTGGCGATGATGGACGGGCTGCTGGAGGAGGCGTCGGTATCTCTACACGCACTCGACGCACTGGCATTCGGGCGCGGACCCGGGTCATTCACGGGTCTGCGCATCGCGGCGGCCGTGACCCAGGGCGTCGCATTCGGCGCGCGGCTGCCGGTGGCCCGCGTGTCGACCCTCGCCGCACTCGCCCAAGGCTGCCATCGCCGACACGGGGCATGTCGTGTCCTCAGCGCCCTGGATGCACGCATCGGCGAGGTCTACTGGGGATGCTTCGAGCTCGATGAAGTGGGCCTGATGCGGCCGGTCTGCGCGGAGCGCGTCTGTCCCCCGGAACGCGTCAGCTTCCCGGCCGGCGATGATGACTGGTGGGGCGCGGGCCCTGGCTGGGCGGCGTACGCCAACGTGCTCGGGCAGCAAGCTCGGTTACCGGCGCGGCGCATCGACGCGGCCTTGGAGTCCGAGGCCCAGGACATCGCCCGTCTTGGCGTACGGATGGTCGAACAGGGCGAAATGGTCACGGCAAGCCAGGCGCTGCCGGTCTACCTGCGCGACCGCGTCGCGCAGCCAAAGACGGGTTCGAGAAAAGCGGATTGATCGCGTTTCCCAAGCACGCCATGAACGGCCACTGGCGTGATCGGCAACCTCAGCCAAAACGCCGGACGGAAGCGTTTCCCGTCGTGGCCATGGCGAGTCCGCCCGGTTCAGCCACCCAGGTGACCGAGCCGGGCGCGCGTCGGAGACCGCGTTCTCGGTTCGCGAGCCGAGCGTATCCGCGGGCGGGTAAGCTCGGCGTGCCCTCAGGCGCCGCTGCTGGCCGCCGACCCATGTGTGTGGTGTCCGTGCGAGCGCCCGTGGTGGCAGTGGCGGCGCATGCAGGCGACCACATAGTGCACCAGCGTGCCTTCAACGGCCACGAAGGCCCCCACGGTGCCAACCATCTGCACCGTCTCGCCCAACTGCGCGAACCCGAGCGTGAGCCAGGTCATGAACGCAATGACGCCGGCAATAACGCTCACCATCATGAACGGCCAAGGGGTACGGCGGCAATCGGCGCAAAGTTTCATGATGAGCAATGACCTCGCTGTGGTGAAAGGGCGACGGGTCGGCAACGCTGGGTTTTAGTGTTCGATGAACTACCGATAAAGCATAACGCATTTTTTTGCGATCCGGTATTGTCGTCGTGTCCCGATCTCAGAATTGCCCGCGGGCAAGGTTGCAAGCCGCGCGCGCTCGCCGGTCCATCCACTAAGCCCTACAATCGATAAGTATAGGTCCGTCCACCGCTCTTCGGCGCGATACCGCTGCCACGCTCGCCCGCCGCATCCCACGGGCCCGCTCCCCGCCCCCCCGCGCCTGTTGCCCATCCTGGTACCGCCCATGAACATCCAACTCCAGTGGCCAGCACCCGACTTGATCTCCAGCGCGGCGTACTGCCTCGCGGAGCCCGACCCCGAACGCAAGGTACGCCTGACGCACGATGCGGCGCGACGCTGGCGGGCCGGCGAGCTGGCCCTCCGCGTCCCGCCCGGCTGGCGACCCGTCGATGAACCCGGACGACCGGAACACCCGAAGCTCGTCGCACCGCGTGAGCTGCCCGCCCGGGGCCTGGCCGATCTGCAGGCGCGCACCGCGCTGATCCACGCCGTGGCGCATATCGAGCTCAACGCGATCAACCTGGCCTGGGACGCCGTACAACGCTTTCCAACCATGCCGCCCGCGTACCATGCGGACTGGGTGCAGATCGCCGAAGAGGAGGCCTATCACTTCGGCCTGATGCGTGAACGACTGCAGGCCCTCGGCCGCGACTATGGCGATTTTCCGGCCCATGACGGGCTCTGGACCATGGCCAGGCGCACTGCGGCGGATCCCCTCGAGCGTATGGCCCTGGTTCCGCGTGTGCTCGAGGCGCGCGGGCTCGACGTGACGCCGGGTATGATCGAGCGCTTCCGCGCCGCCGGTGACGGCGACACCGCCGAGCGGCTCGGGATCATCCTGCGCGACGAGGTCGGCCACGTGGCCGCTGGCAGCCGCTGGTTCCGCTATCTGTGCGCCGAACGCGGCCTGGAACCACACGAGACCTATCTCGCGCTGATGAAGCAGCACCTGCGCGGCCGGATACAGGGTCCGCTCAATCTGGCCGACCGGCGCCGCGCGGGCTTCGATGACACCGAGTTGGAGGTGCTGCAGGGGATGTGCGGGCAAGGCAAGGCCTGACCCCCGCCTCGGGCCGGGCACTCGAACCCGAGAGCATCGCCGCTGAGATTCGGCGGGCCCGCACCGCGGCTCAGCGCGGCAGCGTCAGCGGCTCGCGGCGCCAGACCCCACAGGCATGGGACAGCACCTCGCCCCGATCGTCGTGCCACTGCGCGAGCACCCGCCGGGTCGCCTCCAGGCCATCGATGAGCAACGCGTGATCCGCGGGCCGGTGCGTGTGGCCATGCACCAGTTCGGAGACCTTGGCCGCGCGCATACGGCGCGCGACCTCCCGCGAATTCACGTCCATGATGTCGGCGCTCTTCGCCGCATTTGCGGCACCGCTTCGTTGCCGGTAATCGGCCGCGATCTCACGACGCCGCTGCAGCGGCCTCCAAAGAAAGAGTTGTCGGACCAGTGGGTTGCGGACCTTGCGCCGAAAGCGTTGGTATGCGATGTCGTCGGTGCAGAGGAGATCACCGTGCATCAGCAGCACTGGTGTTCCATCGAGATCGATCCGGCACGGATCGGGGAGCAATGCACATCCACTGGCGCGGGCAAAGCGACGCCCGAGCAGGAAGTCGCGGTTCCCGCGCATCAGTGCGCAAGCCGTGCCGTTGTCGACCAGCCGGCGCAGCCCCGCGATCACGGCGGCATGGGTCGGGGTGTCGTCGTCGTCCCCGATCCAGGCGTCGAACAGGTCACCGAGAATGAACAACCGGGCGGCCGCCCGCGCCCGATGGGCGAGGAACCACAGGAACAGATCGACCGTGGCTGGACGCTCTGGCGCCAGATGCAGGTCAGAGATGAACAGGGTCTCCACGCGCGCGGACCCTGAGGCGGGCCGCGGCGAGGGCAGCGCGGTTGCGTCCCCGCCAGCCCCGTTTCGGTCCACCGGACCGAATTCCCAACGGGCCCCTCAGCCGATGATCTCGGCCTTTTGGATCACGACGTCCTCCATCGGCACGTCCTGGTGGCCATGACGGCTACCGGTGCTCACGCCCTTGATCGCATCGACCACGTCCATGCCCTCGGCGACACGGCCGAACACGCAATAACCCCAACCGTCCTGCCCCGGATAGTCCAGGAAGCCGTTGTCGGAGACGTTGATGAAGAACTGCGACGAGGCCGAATGCGGGTCCATCGTCCGCGCCATCGCCAGGGAACCGACAACGTTCTTCAGCCCATTGTTGGCCTCGTTCTCGATCGGTGCGCGGGTCGGCTTGGGCGAGAAATCAGGGTTCATGCCGCCGCCCTGGATCATAAAGCCGCTGATAACGCGGTGGAACAGCGTGCCGTCGTAATGGCCGTCGCGCACATATTGCTCGAAGTTGGCACTGGTCACCGGCGCCTTGTCGTAGTCCAGCTCGACGAGGATGTCGCCGTGGTTCGTGGTGAGCTTGATCATGTTGAATTCTCGTTGCGTCTTGGCCCAAGCGGCCGTGTCGTTTTTTTCAAAATCGCTCGATGCGCAATCATGCACCGTTCGGGCGCTTATGCTACGGGTTTCTGCCCGTCGAAAAAACCCGACGACCGAAGCCGGTTTCGACCAGCCATGCAGCTTTGCTACCATCCGCGGCAGTTTTCAGCTGCAGTTGTCCCGACGCACATGCTCCATATCTACAACAGCCTCACACGCCGCAAGGACCCTTTCACTCCCATCGAGCCAGGCAAGGTCCGCATGTATGTCTGCGGCATGACCGTCTACGATTACTGCCACCTGGGCCACGCCCGCGTGATGGTGGTGTTCGACATCGTCTACCGCTACCTGCGCCACGCCGGTTTCGAGGTGGACTACATCCGCAATATCACCGACGTCGACGACAAGATCATCCAGCGCGCCAACGACAACGGCGAGCCGCTCGCCGACCTCACCGACCGGTTTATTGCCGCGATGCGCGAGGACGCCACCGCGCTGGGCGTGCTGCCGCCAACCGACGAGCCTCGGGCGACCGCGCACATCGCCGAGATCCTCGCCATGATCGAGGCATTGATCGCCAAGGACCATGCCTACGCCACCGACAACGGCGACGTCTACTACGCCGTCGCCAGCTTCCCCGGCTACGGCAAGCTCTCGGGCAAGGACCCGCAGGATCTGCGCGCCGGCGCGCGCGTGGAGGTCGGCGAGATCAAGCGCGACCCGCTCGACTTCGCGCTGTGGAAGTCCGCGAAGCCCGGCGAGCCGGCCTGGAGCTCGCCCTGGGGGCCAGGCCGGCCCGGCTGGCATATCGAGTGTTCCGCGATGTCCACCTGCCGCCTCGGCAATCACTTCGACATCCATGGGGGTGGCGCGGACCTGCAGTTCCCCCACCACGAGAACGAGATCGCGCAGTCGGAGGGCGCCACGGGCGAGCCCTTCGTCAACGTTTGGATGCACAACGGCTTCGTGCGGGTGAATGAGGAGAAGATGTCCAAGTCTCTGGGCAATTTCTTCACCGTGCGTGAGATCCTTGCACGCTATCGACCCGAGGAGATCCGCTATTTCATCCTCACCAGCCATTACCGCAGTCCGCTGAACTACGACGACGAGCACCTCGACAATGCCCGCGGCGCCCTGACGCGGCTCTACACTGGGCTGCGTGGGCTACCGACGTCGGCGCATCCGGCAAGCGGCGGAGACTATCGCTCGCGTTTTCTCGCCGCGATGGACGACGACTTCAACACCCCGGAGGCGCTGGCCGTGCTGTTCGACCTGGTGCGCGAGATCAACCGGGTGCGGCAGGACGATCCGGCGGCCGCCGCCGGTCTGGGCGCGACGCTGCGCGACCTCGGTGGCGTGCTCGGATTGCTGCAGGACGACCCCGAGGGCTGGCTGCGCGGTGACGCGACGGCAGACGGGCTTAGCGACGCGGACATCGAGGCACTGATCCGGCGTCGCACCGAGGCCCGCCAGGCCAAGGACTGGGCCGAGGCCGATCGCGTGCGCGACGAGCTCCAGGCCGCTGGCATCGTGCTCGAGGACGGCGCGGGCGCCACCACCTGGCGGCGCGGCTGACACCGCGGTCGGGAACAGATCGCCCGCCGGGCCACGGGCCGGCCCCCGCGCTAGACACCGCCGCGGGGGTTGGCGCCGGGTGAGCCGGACCCGGCTCCGGCGGCCACGTGCAGCCGCGCGGCCTGCAGCGTGTTTTCGAGCAGACTCGCGATGGTCATCGGGCCAACCCCGCCGGGCACCGGCGTGATCCATCCGGCGCGCGCGCTTGCCGCCTCGAAATCGACATCGCCACACAGCTTGCCATTGGCGTCGCGGTTCATCCCCACATCGACGACGATCGCGCCAGGCTTTATCCAATCACCGGGGACATAACCGGCGCGACCGATCGCCACCACCAGCACGTCGGCCCCGCGCGCCTTGGCCGCCAGATCCCGGGTCCTGCTGTGGCAGACGGTGATGGTGCAGCGCGCCGCGAGCAGCTCCAGGGCCATCGGCCGACCGACGATATTCGATTGGCCGATCACCAACGCGTCGAGCCCCTCCAACGATTGACCGGTGCGCGCGAGCAGCGTCATGACCCCCTTTGGCGTACAGGGCCGCAATAACGGCATGCGCAGCGACAGCCGCCCGACGTTATACGGGTGGAACCCATCCACGTCCTTGGTCGGAAGGATGCGCTCGATCACCGCCTCGGCGTCGATCTGCGGCGGCAGCGGCAGCTGGACCAGGATGCCGTCGATCGCCGGATCGCCATTGAGCCGATCGATCGTGGCCATCAGCTCGCCCTGCGTGACGGTCGCCGGCAGATCGAAGCTCTCGGAGTGAAACAGGACCTCCTCGCAGGCCTTACGCTTGTTTCGCACATACACCTGCGAGGCCGGATTCTCTCCCACCAGCACCACCGCCAGTCCGGGTGCCCGCCCGCCCGCGGCGAGCATCTGTTCCACACGCTGCTTGATCCCCGCGCGAACATCCGCTGCAATCGCCTTGCCATCGAGGATCTGTGCACTCATCGCCGCTGTCTCCCGGGGTCTTCGCCTGAGGTGGTGGAAGCAATCGAGCCGGCAATGTTAACCGCCGGGCAGCGCGTTGCAACCACGAGGGCCCGGGAAATGCGGCCCCGCGCGCATCGGGCCTTGACGACGGTTACCTGGATACGTATCCTTCCGGGTCTTCGGTTTTGAGCCCGCACCGAAACGCGGGGTATAGCGCAGTCTGGTAGCGCGCCTGCTTTGGGAGCAGGATGTCGGGGGTTCGAATCCCTCTACCCCGACCAGATGCCAGATCGTATGCCGGCCGAAACGACGGTCGCAGGCCCGACGCATCATGCGCCCGTAGCTCAGCTGGATAGAGCAACGGCCTTCTAAGCCGTGGGTCGCAGGTTCGAGTCCTGCCGGGCGTGCCAAGCCCAAAGCTCGCCGGCCCGGTTGCGCGGGCAGACGCGCACCGCGAGGGATTGCCGCAAGGGACTAGGGACATTGACAATGGCGGACGTAGCTCAGTTGGTAGAGCACCTGGTTGTGGCCTAGGTGGTCGTGGGTTCGATCCCCATCGTTCGCCCCAAAACAAAGCGCGGACCTAGCACGGCGGCGTGATCCGCTGGTCCGGCATCTCCCCAGACAGGGGCCGTTAGCTCAGCTGGTAGAGCAGGGGACTCTTAATCCCTTGGTCGAAGGTTCGAATCCTTCACGGCCCACCAATAAAATCAAGGGGATGCGAGAATTCGCATCCCCTTCTCTTTTGCCCGCGGCATACTGTCGGCACACTCGGAAACAACAATTCACATCAAATCCGCCTGTGCGTGCGCCAAGCATCGCGGACGCGGACCCGCCGTGCGCACTGTCGAACCGCGCCGGATCTCCCGGGTCATCCTGGCGCTTGGGCCCACGCGTGGTCCCAAACAGACTCTCCGCCCGTTCCTGGATCTTCCGCTTCCACTGCCCGAGTTGCACCGGGTGCACGCCGTGCTCCTGCCCGATCTCGTGGACCCTCTTCACCCCTCGAATCGCTTCCAGGCTAACGCAGCTAGACAAAGTGTCCGCTGGGACTTGACCACTTCATCATCGCCCGGTGCAGCTTGCCGCTCTGGGTGCGGTGGCACTCGTCCACGAAGACGAAGACCTCGCTGACGGTCTGGCTGGGCTGGCCTTCCAGGTGCTTGATGAACGCGTCGAACTCATCGACGTCGCGGCGGCCGAGCTTGTGCACGAGGGAGCAGAGCAGGCGCGGCTTGGCCTGACCGACCTGGCTCATCAGGTCACTGCCGCTGGTGGTGCGCTTGATGGCCTCGCCGGCCTCGGTGAAGACGCGCTCGATCTGCCTCTGTCCAGCTCGTCGGGGTCGGTGGCGATGGCGACCCGGGCGTTGGGGTTGTGCTCCAGAATCCATCGGGCGAGCAGCACCATGACCAGGCTCTTGCCACTGCCCTGGGTGTGCCAGATGATGCCGCCCTGCCTCCGGCGCACAGACGCCTGCGCGGCCTTGATCCCGAAATACTGGTGCACGCGGGGGCAGCTTCTTGATGCCGCCGTCGAACAGCCCGAAGTCGTGGATCAGCTCCATCCGGCGGCGCTTCTCGCACAGCTTGAGCAGGTCCTTGTCCAGCTTGAAGCGGCTGTCGTCCGCCTCGTCCTTCCACCTCGTCCTCCTTCCACTTGAGGAACTGGTTCTCCGACGTTTCGATGGTGCCGTATTGCAGGCCCTCCGAAACGCTGCCGGCGAAGACGATCTGGACGGTGGCGAAGAACCAGGCGTCGAACTCCTGCTGGGGGTTGGAGAGCAGTTGCCGGATGCCGTCACCGATGGACACCCGACTGTTCTTCAGCTCCAGCACACCGATGGCGATGCCGTTCACGTAGATCACGCCGTCCGGCCGCCGCTCGCCAGTGCTCCGATCAGCGGCCTTGAGCGTCACATCCTCGGCGATGGCGAAGTTGTTGCGCTCCGGCTCGCTCCAGTCGATGAGGTGGACGGTCTCCGTGACCTTGCCCGCCTCGATCTTCACCGGCACGCCGTAGCGCAGCAGGTTACAGACCGCCTGGTTGTTCCCGTAGAGGCCGCGGCTGTGGTTGTCCGCCTCGGTGCGCAGCCTGTACAGGGCCACGGCGATCTGGGCCCGGGTGTAGCCGCGCTTGCTCAACCAGGCCGAGAGCAGACCCTCATCGACTCTGCTGTCGCCGCCGCCGCGGTCGGTCCAATCGCTCAGCTAGCGGTAGCCCAGCTCGTCGCGGAACAGGGCGATGACGCGGTTCTGGGTGGCGCGCTCGGGTTGGTCGACGCTCATGCCTTTGTCTCTTCGGCCAGAATCTCCGTGTGCACGTACCGCCGAAACTGCGCAATCCCTGTAAAACACCGATAGCCGGCCTGGCTGGCGATCGCAATGGTCTCGGTGCTCTCGTTGAGCAGCACGGCGACCGGTTGGCTCAACTCCTCCTGGATACCGCTAGGCCAGGCCAGATCGAACACCGCCTTCTGCTCGCCGGTGTCGGGGTCGGCGAATTCGTACGGCAGCACGCCCCGCGGTAGGTCCTGGGCCTCCATCCAATCGTTCAGGGCTTCGAGTTGGTCTTCCTCCTCCTCGCTGGTGATGCCCCCCGGCACGGAACGAGCGGTCGGTACCGCTGTCTTCGGTCCGGCCAACCAGCGGGTGTCTCCGTGAAGCAGATCCTCCATCCGGTGGGTGAGCTCGGCCGCGAGTAACGCCTTGCGCGCCTCCAGGAACTCCCGAAAGTTCTCGACTCTCCACAAACTCGGGTCATCGGGAATCCACTGTGACGCTAAACCGCCGGGGTGTCGCGCCTCGAATACGGGAAAGTACTCCTCCGGCATCCGATCGCTGATCTCCAGGTTCGTCTCCTTGGTCTGGAAGCAGAAGTTCGCCAAGGCGTTGACCTCGGGCCGCTTGAGCCCGCGCTTATAGAGCTGGGCCTTCGGAAAGATGTGGTGCACTTCTAATTTGCTCATCTTCCCGAGCATGGTGCTCTTGAGCGCCAGCCCGTTGCCCCAATCCTTCGCCTCGCCCATGCGCGTGAGCAGATACAGCACGGGATAGAAGCGCGCGCCCAGACTCCAACCGGTGAAGTGCCCTGGCTCCACGCGCAGCCCGCCGTGCCAGAGACGCAACTGCTCCAGCAGCTTGTCCAGTCCGCCTTCTGAGCCTTCCAGCGCGGCTAGGTCTTGGTCGATAAAGGATTCCGTCGAGCCGGAGAAACGCCCCCACATCCCCGCCTGAACGAACCAAAACAGCAGCTTGTCGCGCTCCGCCTCATTCATCGGCCCACTGCGTTGGTCCAGGTAGCGCACCATCACGGGAACGCCGAAGCGGCCGAAGAAGACCTGGTCGTGGTCCAGCCCCAAGCGCCCGCCGATCAGGTTCAAGCTGGTATCGATGTGCTTGATGGCCCGTTTCAGGCCGTCCTGAACCTCTGCCGCACTCTTGTCGTGGAGAAACTGGAACTTGGCCTCGCCGGTCAGGACCGTGTTCACCGAGCGCAGCAGCCAGTCAAGATTGAAGTGGTAATCGGCCTTGGACCACTCCTTGAGCTTGGCCTTCATGGTGTCCCGTGCCTCCGGCCACTCGGCACAGATCTTGGCCAGCGCCAGGTCGCCCTTGGAGAGCTTGGTGCCGCCGCTGTTGACGCGGTTGAAGATGTCCACCACCACGTCCAGGGTCTTGTCGGTCCCGGTGACCTCCTCGACGTGCAGATCCACGTCCAAGACGCCGAGCAGGCGGCTAAGTCGCGCCACGTAGTCGCCGACCTTGGGGAGGAGCGCCGGCTGCGTGCTCAGGCGCGTGACGAACTCACCGAGCCCATCGGCGCCCCTCGTCATCAGCTCGGTCACATCGATCCAGAGCGGGTCGCCCTGCATCTTTATCGGTTGGTAGAAGGCAAATGTCTCCTCCTCCAAGTGGAACCGTAGGCCGGTGAAGGTCTGCACATTCCCGTCGAAGAACTTAGGGGGCCGCCCACGCCCGACGCCGTAGAGCGACGTGATGCGCTGCTGACCGTCAAGCAGCAGCTTGACCACGCCCGCGGCCACCGGCCCATCGCCACGGTGAGCGGCGATCCTCGATTCGGTGGCCCAGACCAGGAGCCCTCCCACGGGATGACGGCGGTAGAGCGAATCGAGCAGTCCGCGCACTTGGTCGCGGTTCCAGACGTAGCCCCGTTGAAACTCGGGCAGAGCCATGTGGCCGCTGTCGATGTGGTCGAGGATGTTGGAGATCTTCACTGTGCCGCTCCTTCTAAGGCGTCCTTCGGTAACCAGATCCAGCCCTCGTCGGCGGGCGCGAGCCCGTCAGGCGGTGCCAGGTGTTGAGGTTGGTTGGCGAACAGATAGGCGATCAGGGCGCAGGCGGGGCATCCCGCTCGTCATCGGTGTCTCGCGGCTCGCCGATGACGCGCGCTCTCAGCGAGGCCATGAGCTGCGACACCTTGCAGGCCGACGGGTAGGTTTCGATTGCAGCGAAGCGGCGCCCCCATGCGAGCACCGGACGCCGCAACGCGCGACCACGGGCGCGAACTTGGCGAGCACGTGCATGCCCTTGGTGGCCTGGATGCCAATCATATCCTTGACGGCCAACAAGGGGCGCAGCCCGCGCTCGAACTGAAAGCGTTCTGTGCGCTGGAACAGGTAGGCATTGGTTGCCGATTCGCCCACCGGCTCCGAGATCGCTGCCCGCGTAACGAGCTGGGCGAGCTCGCGGGAGAACCCCAGAGGGGTATCGATGGCGAGGATCACGCGCGTGGAATCGTCTTGAAACGCTGGCAGGCACAGATCGAACAGTCGACCCAGGAAATCGCGGGCCGTGCCGGACGCGTTGACCACCGCCCGAAGACTGCCGCGCCAGGATCTGCCAACCAGGGCCAAGGTGTCGTCGACGATGACCAGCGCGTCGCGGCTTTTTGTGTTGCGGTTGCGGTTCCGACCGCCAACATCCCAGCCGACGAAACAGGTCGCGGACGCGGCGCCGGTCATACCAGCCGAATCCTTCCCGGAATGTGCTTCGTTCGACCCATATCGACCGGGCTGTCGAATAGGAATTCGTCACGGTAGTTCGCCGGATCGCGCGTAGGCGGGGTGCTGCCTGTAGCGATCGGTGCAATGCTGCCCAGCGGCCTCGCGTCCCACTCCTCCGGAATCACCCCCACCTCGGTCTGCTTGTAGCCCTTTGGGAGCTTACCCATCGCGATTTCCATCACCATGCCGCAGCATCGCGGCGGATTGGATCGACGCGGGTTTGCTCGGCTCGGGTTTCGTGGGGGCGGGTTTCAAACCCGCCCCTACGGCGGCCAGGATGATGATGCCCTGGACATGATTGGGCATGACGACGAATTGGTCGAGACTGACATGCGGATAATGGTTTGGCAGATCGTTCCAGGCCTCCCCAACCAGCGCACCATATTGATTCGGCACCAACAGGCCCCCGCTCACTTCGCCGAACAGGCAGCGGCGACCTTGAACGCAGAGGGTGTCGAAATAGGCCCCGGCCTGAGCGTAATCGTATCCTTTCAGGCGCATGGCAACGCGGGGGTAAATCTTTGCCGGCATCAACTTCAACTCACTCTGTTCGTATCGTTCCATGAGCGCCGTTGGTTCGGGTCGTCCATGCTCGAAAAGGCGACGTCGCACGACCCACCGAGGGAGAACCTTCTGAACAAGGCGTCGCCCGGAAACCCGGGCTGCATCTGCTGATGGGATTGCAGGCGGAGATTGCACAGGGCGGGGAGATCGAACCCATCGCTCATGGCACAAATCCCATCCTCTCCAGGTGCCGGTTCACCTTAGCCTCCAGCTCGGCCACCCGACCGGCCATCTGCGGTATCGGGGTCTCCTAACGCTCCGCCAGCTCCTTCACCCGCTGGGTGAGCTGCTGGCTCACGCGATCCATCTCGCCATGAATGGCGGCGGCGAGGAACTTTGGATCGGCGAGGGTGTTGCCCTGCGTAACCAGAGCGGTGGGCCTGTTGTGCAGGATCATGTTCATCCGCGCCAGGCCCCTGGTGGCGGCATCCTTCTCCTGCCCGTACGAGGGTCACGGCGGTGCCCGCCTCGTCACCGACCTTGCGCAGCGGCGAGCCGGAGCTACAGGTGGGGTCGTAGACGGTGGTGGCGACGCTGGTCCGGGCAGTCCGGATGCCGACGATCTTCGCGATGATGCGGCTGACCTCGGCGGGGGTGTAGAACTGGCCCTTGCTCTTGCCACTCTCGGTGGCGAAGTGGCGTATCCGGTATTCGTAGGCGTTCCCGA
Organism: Chromatiaceae bacterium; assembly: GCA_040775095.1. GTDB lineage: Bacteria > Pseudomonadota > Gammaproteobacteria > Chromatiales > Chromatiaceae > JAXGTD01. The sequence continues at coordinate 20,463 of JAXGTD010000054.1, forward strand.
GAATGTCGTCGCCGTCGGCGCGGTTCCTGGAGAAGTCCAGCGCCTTGTGCTCGAGAATGGCGATCAGGCTGGTGAGCCGTTCCACCATCTCGCAGCCAGAGCCGAGCTTGGTGGCGTCGTTGAAGTCCGGCATGTCGGACAGCTTGTTGGCATTGGCCAGGGGGCGACGATGCGCTTGTTGATCTGGGCGCCGATGTCGGGCCTGCCCTTGAGGGCGACCATGTCCTTGAAGCTCGCGCCCGCGGGGATGGCGATCCGGGCGTGGGGCACGCCCGCGTACTGGTCGCTGACGTACTTGATGAACAGCAGGAGCAGGACATAGTCCTTGTACTGGCTGGCGTGAATGCCGCCGCACAGCTCGTCGCAACTGGACCGGTGGGACGAATACAGCCCGGTTTTCTTGAGGGCCATCGGCGGACTCCATGGAGGCGGACGCAGATGTCCGCGGACGAAGGCCGCCCGACCGAGTACCCTTGGAAGCGGCCGGGCGGGCACATCCCTGGGCGGTGCGCCTGGGGCCGGGTCCAGCAATGAGACCCCGATGCCGCTTCACACGACGCCTGCCCCGGTCGAGGCACACGGAGACAGGGCGGCCGCCCTGTTCCGCCCCAAGGGTAAGCCATGGGGCCGTCCCGCCGGCCCGACCGCATGCTCCCGCGAACCCGCTGCTAACCCAGGCCGAGGTGCTGTCGGCTCAATGGCGGCCCGGATTCGAGGCGGCTTAAGCCGACACAAACGGAGGTTTCGTTTCCTTGCCCCAGGACGTATCGTGAGCGACAACGACAACGCCCTTCGAGGAAAGAGAGAATGCAGCAGCTCACCGATCAAGGTCAGCGCCTGGTCAACGAGATTGCCCAGCGCCACGGCCTCAGCACCGACGCCGTCACCCATATGCTGTTCGCCGTACTCAACGGCAATGGGAATATGGCCCAATTCAACCATCCGGAGCTCGGCGGCGGCGGACAGTGGATGCGCGGCGGGATGATCATGGTCGGGGACATGTTCAACAACGGCCTCAAGGCCAGAGTCGACTATCTGTGCACCGAGCTGTCGGATCTGCTCGCGGCGCAGCCAGGACTGTTGCGCCATGGCAGCTTCCAGTCCCAACACCAAAGCGGCGGCGGGCAGCAGAGCCAGTCCGGCGGGAGCGGAATCGGACGCGGGGAGAGCAGCCTGTTCGTGCCGGGCACCGGCCCCAACGACTGGTGGCCGCGGGATCTCGGTCCGGCCAGCGCGACCGGCGCTCAGAACAATGTCCGCTACGCGTATTTTGCCGGCACCCGCCGGCTTGCGGTGGACGTCGGCGGACATGTGTGGGTGTACGACACCCTCGAGCATCAGATCGGCGGTTTCTCCCAGCAGCAAGGCGTCGGCGGCTCCATCACCTTCACCAGCCAGTATGGCACCGTGAACCTGGCGGACCTGCCCGTGCTCAGCCGCGACGGGGTGCCCGTCGTGCACCAGCCGGCGCCGCCACCCGCGTCCGCGGCCTTCGAACACCCGAATGCCGCTTCCCACGAGCAGCGCCCTGACCCCGCCAACGGCGCGGGCCATGGGGGGGATGTCTTCGCCGCGATTGAGCGCCTTGGCGACCTGAAGGCCAAGGGTATCCTGACCGACGAGGAGTTTGCCGCGAAGAAAACGGAGCTGCTCGCGCGACTGTGACCCGCGTGGCACGTTCCCCATTCGTGTTCTCGTTTCGCGTGTCATTGCACGACACCGACGCGGCCGGGGTGATGTTCTTCGCCCACCTGTTTCGTCATGCCCACGATGCCTACGAGGCATTCATGACGGATATCGGCCTGCCGCTCGATGCCCTGATCCGCGCTGGCAAGACGGCCTTGCCCCTGGTCCATGCCGAGGCCGACTATCAGGCACCGATGCGGCACGGGGATCGGATCGACGTCGAGGTCAGGGTCGCGGATGTCGCGCGCCGTGGGTTCCGACTCTCCTACCGCTTCCTCGATGCGACCGGACAGAGCGCGGCGACCGCCCTCACCGTGCATGTCCGGGTGAGGCCAGGCACCACCGGCGCCGAGGCGCTTCCCGATGAGCTGGCGGCAGCGCTGCGCGCACGTCAGGCAAACGACGAGCCGGCCTGAGCCTCGGAGCGCAAGCACTAGCGAGCGGTCGCGGCCGCCACCATCGCCTCGATGCGGCGCCGGTCGCGCTTTCCCGAACCGAGCACCGGAAGCTCTGCCACGCGCAGCAGAAGCCGCGGCCGTTCCGGGCCCGGCAGACTGGCGCGACACCAGGCGGCAAGCTCGAGCTCGCTGATGGCGCCCACATAGACGGCTGCCAGGCGGTGGCCCCAGACCGCGTCGGCAATGCCGACAACGGCCACCTCGTCGACCCCGGCGATCTGCCCGATGCGTTGCTCGATCGGCGCCGGCAGTACATTGACACCGCCGATCACGAGCACCTCATCGGCGCGCCCGAGCACCCGCAGATGACCGTTCGAATCGAGACAGCCCAGATCGTTGGTCTCCAGCCACCGGCCGTTCAGCCCGTCGCCGGGCTGGCGCTCCGGGTTGGCGTAGCCGGCCATGACCATCGGCGCACGAGTCTGGAGTCGGCGGGGCGTCTCACCACAGGCGCCGCAGGCGAGCTCGACGCCGGGGAGCGGCACGCAGGGACCTGCCGCGTCACCGCCGGCGACGGCCGTTGGCGACCCCGCGCTGGCGATTAGGGTGAAGGTCTCGGTCATCCCATAGCCGACGACAAGCGGCCACCCGGCATCGGCGGCTTCGCGTGCGAGCCCGGCGTCCAGCGCCTGCCCCCCGAGCAGCAGCACCCTGAGCGCGGCCGGCGGTCTGGGGTCCAGCGCCAGCAGGCGCACGAGCATCGGCGGAACCAGCGACAGGTGCGTGACGGCATGCCGGTCCAGATCATCGCGCACCGCGGCAGCATCGAATCCGTCGTGCATCCGCATGGCCGCCCCGGCCAGCGCACAGCGATAGCCGATCGCGAGGCCGCCGACATGCTGGCGCGGCAGACAGCCGAGCCAGACATCACCCTGCCGCAGTCCGAGCCTCGCGTTGACCAACGCGCAGGAGCTGAGCACGCCGCGCTCGGTGAGCATCGCCGCCTTCGGATTCCCGCTGCTGCCACTGGTCTGCACCACGAGCGCGAGCGGGTCGTCCCAGCCGTCCGTGCCGGTCAGTTCCTGGCCGGTGGGGATTAGCCGTCCCCCATCCCCGGCACCCGCCGCCGCGGGCTGCCAGATCCACTCGGCGCCCGTGGACGCGATCAGCCGGCGCTGTTGCGCGGGGGTCAGATCGGGCCGAACGGGCAGCAGCGCGGCGCCGGTCCGGGCCAACGCATGCTGCATCAGCACCAGCTCGGGGCCGCGTGCCATGGGCGGACCCACGGGACAGACCACGAGCCGGCCGGGGCTCAGGCCCAGGTCGCGCAGCACAGCGGCACGTCGTCGCGCCCGATCGGTCAGCTCCGAATAGTCCCAATGGGTAGGGCCCGCGATCAGGGCGGGGGTGGGACCTGTCTGCCAGGGGGCATCCCCAAAGCGGGGCAAGGGTTCCAGCGCTCGATCCTCCGACCTTGTCTCCCCGTCATTCGGGGCCGAGGCCTCTCGGTCTCCAGGGTTCGCTATAATTCTTCCCGCGAGTCACTCGCAACAAACGGCGGCAAAGCCATGCTGATAGTCGATGATCCCATGCTGGCGCTGATCATGCGATTCGTCACGGATCCAAACCAGCCGGACGAGGCCAACGACGAATTCGTCAAGCGCCAGATCCAGACCCTGCAAGGCTACGTCGAGCAGTTTCCAGCGCCGGAGCGGGGCGCGCGGGCAATGGAATGGATTGAGCAGCACGCTCGAGATTACCGGCGCTCCTGGCAACGGCGCAAGGTCTCCCAGATCACCACGCGCCTGCGCTGTGCCGACTGCCCGCTGAAGTCGCGCAACGCTGCCGAGCAGTGCGAGATCCACGAGCAATGGCTCTATCTGCTGCGCCGCTACGTGATGGGGGACATCAAATCGAAGCGTTACATCAAGGACACCATGCGGCTGCTCGGACAGCACAA
>JAXGTD010000055.1:0-24433 GCA_040775095.1 Chromatiaceae bacterium
GGTGATCAGCAGCAGAAGGACGAGCAGCAGCAGTCTGGTGATCAGCAGCAGAAGGACGAGCAGCAGCAGTCCGGTGATCAGCAGCAGAAGGACGAGCAGCAGCAGTCCGGCGATCAGCAGCAGAAGGACGAGCAGCAGTCCGGCCAGGGGAAATCCTCCGATCAGTCATCGGAGGGCCAGGGCGAACAGGATGACACGGCCAGCAGCGGTGATCAGCAGCAGGAGCAGGACCAGGCGGGCGGCGAGCAGGACACCGAGCAGACCGGCACGGGTGGCGACGAGCAGAGCGACCAACAGAACAGTGGCGATGACCAACGCGAGGAGCCATCCGAGGGCGGTGCGGCCGACGAGCAGAGCGTCGAGACGGAAAAAGCCGGTCAAGACGACCAGAAAGACCTCCCCGAATCCAATCAGGGCGACCGGCCCGACCAGCAGCAACCAAAGGACGGCGATGCCGGCAAGGAACAACCGCCCGAGCAGTCCGATGGCGCAAAAGAGCGCGAAAGCGAGACCAACCCCGGCGCCGGCGGCGAGAACGAGCAGCACGACCGCCCGGGTGGCGATGAGCCGCCCACCGACGAGCAGACGGACACCGGTGACACCGAGAAGCCCGACTCCGAGCAAAGCGGCGGCAAGACCCCCGAGCGGCCCGACGAGCCTGGCCGCAATGAGGGTCCGGACAGCAAGGAGCCCTCGGCCGATGGAGAGGCCAACGAGCAGCGCCCCGCTGGCGGCCGCGGTCGCCCCGATCCAGCGGCCGATAAACGGCCTCCCGATCTCAGCGGAGATCCCGGCCAGTCAGAGGCCGTCGATCGCTTCGACCAGCTCGGCCTGGTACCCAAACCGGACCTCAGTGCCGATGGCGAACAGGGCGGTACCCCGGCCCTCGGCGGCCTCCCCGCCTTCGGCCCGGGTCTGGCCATCATGGAGCAGCGCCTTGAGCAGGTCGAAGGCGATCCGTCCATGCTCATGCGAAACCAGTTCCGGCTTGAAGAGGTGCGGGCAATGCAGGAATTCGGCGGACGCTTGCAGGAGAGCCGGCCGTGGTGAACAAGAACAGCGACAGGCCCCGAGGGCCGGTTGTTTCGGCAATGGGCCCGAATCGCGTCGGTCTTCCCGTAACGCTGGCCGCTTTGCTGCTTGGACTGTGCGCCAGCGGCATGGTCCTGGCATGGGGCTATCCCAACGCGCTGGGCGATGGTCCCCGAGCCGTCGACCAGCGTCTCGCGCAGGTCTACCGCCCCTGGCCCTTCCGGCCGATCGAGCCGAGCAACGCGCGTGGCGTCCCGCCCGCTGCAGCGCCCGCGGGCCAGGCCGACCAGGCAGCCGTCCCGGGGCCGACACCCGCCTATCCAGCGGCGCAGCCGGGGCAGTTGGTGCCCGGCCAATACCCGGCAGGCCAGCTCCCGCCGGGCACTTATGCCACCGCTCCGCCCACGACCGGCCGGTACGCACCCGCGCAGGTGGCACCCGGATACTATGGGCAGGGGCAGTACGCCCCTGCCCCCTATCAAGGCAACCAGTATCCGGCAGGCCAGTTCCCCCCCGGCCAGTACGCCACACCCGGCCAATATGCGCCACCGGGCCAATTCGCAACCGGCCGGCCCGAACAACAATACGCGCCCGCCCAGTACCCGGCGGCACAGTATCCGTCGCCACAGTACGCGCCCTATGGGCGCCAGTCCGGGGCGGTCTCCGCGCGCGAGCCCCGAATCGAGGTCGAGCTGTCGGACAACCAGCCCTACGTGCAAGAAAACGTCATGGTGCGGCTGCGCGTGGTCAGTGACGACAACCTGGCGAAGGCCACCCCCGAGCTCTCCGCCATCGACGAGGTGTTGTTCGAGACGATCGCAGGTCCCACCGTCAGCACCCGGGGAAGCGGGAGCAATCGCGAGATCGTCAACGAGTTCGTCATGGCCATGACACCCCTGATCCCGGGCGATATCGACGTTGGCCCGATCAAGGTCTCTGGCACCCACGCCAATGGCGCCGCATTCGAGGCGCTCGACCACAACCCGCTGCGCCTGCAGGTGCGTCCCGCGATGAGTACCGTCCGGCCATGGCTGCCACTGGAGTCGCTCACGCTCAGGGCCAACATGGACAACGACGGCACGGTCGAGGAGGGGCGCCCGGTCACGCTCATGCTGGAGATCGAGGCGAGCGGCGCCACTGGCGAGCAGCTCCCCACCCTGGAGCCGATGCTGCACTCGGACGACTTCCGCGTCTATCGCGAACAGACCCTGACCGATACGCAGCTCTCGCGCGATGGTGCACACCTGATCGGCAAGCGCACCGAGTATTACACCCTTGTGCCGCATTCCGGCGGTCGCCTGCAGTTGCCAGAGATCCGCCTGGGCTGGTGGAACGTGGAGACGGGTACCCGCGAGGCGTCGACCCTGCCGGTGCGGACGTTCGAGGTCGAGGGCGAATCCGGGCTGTTTGGATTCGGACGCGCGACCGAACGCGCCGCCGCCGGCAACATGAGCGCGATCTGGATGCCATTGGCCGGGTTGCTGCTGTTGCTGACCGGCTACTGGGGTGGTGTCTGGCTGCAGGGCCGATCAAAGGAAGGGGGTCCGCTCTGGCCGCGGGTGCTCACCGGTCTTTCCGAGGGGGCCACGGCCGCCTCCGACGGGCTCGCGCGGGCCTCCCGCTGGCTCGATCCAAGCCCCCTGGTCGCACGGGTTCGCGGCGCCATCGCGGGCGCCCTGCCCGAGGGAACCCGCCTCTACCACTGTGTCCGCGCGGCCGAGCAAGCCAACACGCCGCAGGCGTGGTGCCACGCCTTCCAGGGCCACGCCTATCAGCACCTGCAGGTTGGCGTACGCGAATCCTTGCCGCGGACGGCCGACCGCATCCTCAGATTGCGGCCCGGCGCAAACGCCGAGCAAGTGCTGCGCCTGATGCAGCAGCTCGACCGCGCCATGTATGGGCGCGAGCAGATCGATTTTGACCGTTGGAAACAGGAGTTCCGCCGCGCGATGCGCCCGGGAGTGGGTTGGGTACGTGGCGTGGTCGCAAGTCGTATCCGGCGCGGGCGTCTGCCCGAGCTCAATCCGAGTCTTGCCGCGCGCTGATCGGCGGCCATGACGCTTCAATTGGCACCGCAAGGTACCGCGCACCAGAGAGTAATCGCCCGTGAAGAACCCTTTCCTCCCGCTTTCCGCCATCGTCCTCGTTGCCGCCGTCGGATACCTGTCGTCCAGCTCGGAAAGGACTGAAGTCCCCACCTCCCGAATGGCGGGCCTCGCCTCGGGTAATGCGCAACCCATCACGCTCGGGCCACTGGAGCCGACACCCAAACACCCCCCCATCGAGTGGGTCGAGTCCGGAACCTACACCGCCGATGGCCCCTACCCCGTCGAGCTCGCCGATGTGCCGAGCGGCGTCTACGATCCGTTCAATAAGCTCGCGCGCGACTGGGGCATCTCCGGGCCCAAACGCATCACCCGCCGAATCACGCCGGAAGAGGCCGATCGCCTGCGCGCCGAGGCCCTGCTGCTGCCGCCAGCGCGCGGCCTGCTGGTTCCTGAGCCGTCCAACCCCGCGGCACCGGTCGAGGTCTTTGGCTTTCCGAGCCTGGACATCAATGACTGTTGCGGGGAAGGCGCCAGCGTACCCCCGGATCCCGAGCTTGCCGTTGGCCCGGACCACATCATCGCCGTCGTCAACACGGCCTTCGCCGTCTATGACAAGTCCGGCACGCTGTTGGCGGGCCCGATCACCTTCTCGAGCTTTTTCCAGGGCACACCCAACTGTTCGAACACCGCGGTCTTCGACCCGAACGTACTCTACGACGAGGAAGCGGATCGCTTCATTCTCGGAATCGACGGCAACGGCACCGATTACTGCGTCGCGGCCACCGTTGGCCCGGATCCGCTCGGGAGCTGGAATACCTATGGATTCGCGACCAACTTCGCCGGCGCCTTCTTCGACTTTCCCCATGCCGGCGTCGGTGTCGACGCGATCTACCTGGGGTCGAATCAATTCGGCGGCACCCTGCCTGGTGGATTCGAGGGACGCGTCTTCGCGATGGACAAGACGGCGCTCTACAGCGGGGCTGGTCTGACGGTCGCGACCCACAGCACTGGCTCGGATGGCACCCCGCAGCCGATGAATCTGCATGGCTTCGCCCAGGGGACCTGGCCTGCCTCCGGGCCCCACTACGTCATGACCGAGGTATTCGACGGCGCGACGCACACGCTCTGGTCCTGGCAGGACCCCTTCGGCGCCGATACCCTCGTCCGTGCGGCAGACTTCAATCTCAACACGGCCACGGGCATCACCGCGGGTTTTCCGATCGATGTTCCCCAGCTTGGATCGCTCCAGAAGATCCAGGCCGGCGACTGGCGCGGCCTGGACACCGAGTATCGCAACGGCTTCATCTGGATGACGAACAGCATCTCATGCAATCCCGGCACGGGAACCGTGAACTGCGTCCGCTGGGCGAAGATCGATCCGACCGCGCTCGCGGTCGTTGATGCCGGAGTCGTCGCATCCAATGGCAAGCACCGAATCTTTCCGGATCTGGCGGTCAACCAATGTGAAGACGTCGCGATCGGCTATACCAAGAGCGCGAGCGACCAATATCCAAGCGTTTATGCCACCGGCTTCGAGAGCGGCCTGCTGCAGGCGGAGTTGGCACTCAAGGAGGGCGAGCTCACCTATACCGCGTTCGACTCATCCCCGCGCCGCTGGGGCGACTACAGCGGCATGACGATCGATCCGGACGGCGAGCGGTTCTGGTACCTGGGCGAATACAGCAAGAACACCAGCAACACCAGCGGGCGCTGGGGTACCTATATCGGGTCTTTCCGCTATGACGGCTGCACCGCGCCGGCCAGTCCCATCGGGGCCTCCGCCACCGGCATCACGGTCCGCCGGGTGTTCTGCACCAACAGCACGACGGGACAAACGGTCTCGGTGCAAAATGCCGGGACCTCCTGGGATTGTCGGGCGGCCGGGCTGAACGCCAGTCCCAACGACAAGATACGACAACTGATCATCGGCATCGCGAGCGGTGGCGCGACCAACATCGGAGGCACTTTCCAAGGGCTGAACGCCCGGTATGTAAACTGTTCGAACCAGACCACCCGAGAGTCGGTCAGCACCCCGACGGGCGTGCCGCAGTGGAGTTGCACGGACCTCGGCCTCAGCGCCAGCACGGGTAACGTGATTCGCGAAACCGTCCTGGGAATCGTCCCCTAGGCGCTTGTCCGACAGGTCCCAGCGGGTGTGGTCTGCCCCGCCCGCTGGAATTCGCCCGCCCCGCGGGGCGATTGGGGGCTTGGCAGAGATGAAGGGTCGCGGCGCGGAGCACCCATCCCACCAAAGCAGCGAGGTTCCCGCCGCACTGGGCGGTGCCGGGGCCATGGTGTGCCTCGCCACCCGTGGGAGGCCCGCTGCGCGGGGCGACTGGCCGCGGCAGGGATGAAGGGTCGCGGCCCGCGGCGCCCCCACCGAAGAAGGAAGGTTGGCGGCGCAAGGGCCTATCCCAAAGGAAGACGGCCGGCTCCCACTTCACCGCAAGCGGTGCCAGAGGGAGACCGGCCGCCAGCGCTTACACCGGTAACGACCAGTAAGGCGCCTTACTACTTCACCAGGTCCTTATAGGCATGCCAGGCAGCGTGCCCCAGCAAGGGAAACACCACCACCATCCCGACAAGGAATGTCGCGAAACCCAATCCGACCAACAGCACGATCAGCGCCGCCCAAACAAGCATCGCGGGCAGATCGGCCATGGTGGCACGCAGACTCGTCGTGATCGCCGTGTCCGCATCCACGTTTCGATCGACGATGACCCCCACCGCGACGACCGAACGCGCAAACACCACGCATGCCAGCACGCCACCCACGCCGACATATCCAAGGATTTGCCCGACGCTGACCTGGTCGAGGACGCTGTACCACATCATGCCACCGAGCGCCAAATCGGCGCCGCCGAGGACAGCGCGCAGCATCACGATCGAGACAACAAACCACACCGCGCTGATGATCAGCAGGCTGGAGGAGAACCGTAAGAGTGCCGCGCGGTTGCGATCCAGGGCCAACAGTGACGCGTCGAAGCTCGCCTTCTGCCCATTCGCGCGAAGTCGCGACAGCTCGCACAGTCCGGTTGTAAAGAGTGGGCCAACCAGCAGGAACCCGGAAACACTGGCGGCCAAAAAGTAGGGGTGCCGGCCGAACGCCAGGATCACGGCGCCGAGCACAGACACGAGGAGACCGTACGCAAGGCTTGCCCCGGGATTGTTCCGGAGGTCATCCAACCCCTTTCGCAGCCATACGAACGGTTGTGTCAGCGGAACACGGGCGACGGGCAACGCCCTCGCCACATGCCCGCCAAGGCTGGTTGCAGTATTCATCATCTATCCTCCAGGCACTGTTGTAATAATAGGTCGACGACCACCGCACGCCCCTCCCGGTTGGAGAGCTGGCACCCGGGCCAGGCCAAACGAGTGAACGTCGGAGACGTGAAAACCTTAGCATTTTCCTCTGGCGTGCGAAAATCTTTTCGAATCGATGGCGGCCCGGCGGCGGATGGACCTCGTTTCGGCGAGCCAGGACATGACCATACTCCTGGCGTGGTGTGGGACGGGGCGGGAACGGCCGTTCTCGCCTCCTGACCCCTCTGCCCTCGAGCCAGGCCCCGTGGACGTGGACCCCTACCTTAGCCTCTTCACCGTTGCCTTTCTCGCAGCCACCCTGCTCCCCGCCTACTCGGAAATCCTGTTGGTCGGGCTGCTCGCGGGTGGTCATGACCCGTTGGCGCTGTGGGCATGGGCCACGGCCGGAAATACGCTGGGCGCGTCGGTCAACTGGCTGCTTGGGCGGTATCTGCTCGCGTTTCGCGAGCGGCGCTGGTTTCCGTTCAAACCCGATCAGCTTGAACGCGCCCAGGGTTGGTTCCAGCACTGGGGGGTCTGGGCGTTGCTGATGGCATGGGCCCCGATCGTCGGAGATGCGCTGACATTCATCGCCGGACTGATGCGGGTGCGCTTCGACCTGTTCCTGCTGCTAACGGCGATCGGCAAGGGCGCGCGCTACGCCATCGTGCTCGGCCTCACCCAGGGGGTCGGCATATTCGCCAGCTGATGCCGGCCCCGGGGCGATGACGGCCGGGGCACGATCCGGCATCAGGTCAGGGCACTGGCGGGGATGATGCCTTTGGCGCCCAGGTACGCGAGCACCTCGCCAGCAAGGGCTTCCGGCGTCTTCTCGCCGGCAAGCAGTGTAAGCTCCGGGGCTTCCGGCGCCTCGTAGGGGTCGTCGATGCCGGTGAAGCCCTTGATCTCCCCGGCACGGGCCTTCTTGTACAGCCCTTTTGGATCCCGCGCCTCGCAAACACCCAATGGGGTGTCGACAAAGACCTCGATGAACTCGCCCGCCCCCATCGTGGCTCGCACCCGATCACGATCGATGCGGTACGGACTGATGAATGCCGTGAGTGCAATGACCCCAGCCTGGCAGAAGAGGTGTGCCACGGCACCGATGCGGCGGATGTTCTCCTCCCGGTCGACCGCCGAGAAGCCGAGCCCGAAACGCTTGGCATAGTCCTCGCCATGGGACGCCTTGAGCATGCCCGGCCCCGCGTTGAGCGCGTGGCGGACATTGTCACCGTCGAGCACCGAGCTGTGGATGCGTCGGCGGCCGAGCAGATGATCGAGGGTGTTGGCGACCGTGCTCTTGCCCGAGCCGCTGAGGCCGGTGAACCAGATGACACAACCCTTGTGCCCATTGAGCCGCTCCCGCTCCTCGCGGGAGACCTGATGCTCGTGCCAGGTGACATTCGTATCGTTCGCCATAGGAACTTCCTTTAACCTCAATCGCTGCTGGGAGGGGTCAACGCCCCGATGTCGGCGGGGCCAATGTCGGCGAGGTAAGGTGTCGCGCGGACACCTGCGAGCGCGATGCTACGCCCGCCGGTCGTTGTCTTCAACCCGGCGGCCCCAACGGCCCGTCGCGTGGCGGCCGGCATCGGATTTCGCCGGCGCTCGAACCATGCCGGAGCAGCGGAACCGGCCCCCGGGGGATCCCGGCCAACGCCTCCGTGCCCGTCCCGGATAGGGCGGACGAAAGGCGGGACGAGCCAAAAAGCCGAGCAGATACGCGGTTGATTAAGTACGATAGTGGGTCGGCGTCGTGTGCTCGCCGCGGCAGCGATTCCGGTTCCAGGCTTGATTCGACGAGGGGATCTAATGGGTGCTTTGAAGAACGCTCTTTCGAAACGCGACTATGCCGCGGCCATCTTCGCCGCCATTGCCATCTGGCTGGCGGGTGTCGTTCCTTCTGCGGAGATCGCCTGGGTGATGGCCTTTCTGGTGCTCACCATCTACCTGTTCGCGTTCGAAGTGGTCGGAGTCGATGTCGCGGCCATCACGGTCATGGTCCTGCTGGGGCTAACGACGCTGTTGGCACCGCTGATGGGGCTGCAGCAGGGACTGGTGCCAGCCGCCCACCTGTTCGACGGATTCTCATCCAACGCGGTCATCTCGATCATCGCCGTAATGATCATCGGGGCCGGACTCGACCGCACGGGCATCATGTCGCGGGTCGCGAGCTTCATCATGCGCGTCGGTGGCACCACCGAGGCGCGCATCATCCCGATGATCTCCGGCACGGTGGGCGTCATCTCGTCGTTCATGCAGAACGTGGGTGCCGCGGCGCTGTTTCTCCCGGTCGTCAGCCGCATCTCGGCGCGGACCGGCCTGCCAATGTCGCGACTGCTGATGCCGATGGGTTTCTGCGCCATCCTCGGCGGCACCATTACCATGGTCGGATCCAGCCCGCTGATCCTGCTCAACGACCTGATCGTGACCTCCAACAAGGCGATGCCCGCGGGCATCGAGCCGATGAACACCTTCTCGTTGTTCGACGTGACCCCGATCGGTATCGCGCTGCTGCTCGCCGGTATCGTCTATTTCGTGGTCGCCGGCCGGCTGGTGCTCCCATCGCGCGGCACCGACAAGCTCGAGGCCGTCGACCCGATGGCCTATTACGCCGAGACCTACGGCTACAGCGAGTTCTCGGCGCAGGAGGTGCGAGTCCCCGCGTCGAGCCCGGTGGTGGGCACCAGCGTCGACGATCTCGAGCGCCAATGGCGGGTACGCGTGATTGCCGTCAACAAGGGCGATGGGATCCGCCTGGGCGCATCCGGCGTCGATCGCAGCCTCGGCATCGAGCCCAACACGGTGCTCGCCCTCATGGCACCCGACGACCGATTCGGCGCGTTCGTCACCGAGAGCGGGGTCGAGGTTCGCCCGGAGCTGGAAGAGTTCTCCGAGGCCCTTTCCGCTGGAAAATCCGGCATCGCCGAGATCGTGATCCCGCCCGGCTCCAGCCTGATTGGCAAGTCCGCGCGCGACGTCTGGATGCGCAAGGTCTACGGCCTGTCGGTGCTGGTGATTCGCCGTGGCGACGAGACGCTGACCTTCGCCAAGGGGGGTGTCCGCGACCTCCCATTCAAGCCTGGCGACACCCTCGTCGTCCACACCACCTGGGTGGATCTGGCCCGCCTGGAGAAGGACCGCAACTTCGTCGTCGTCACCACCGAGTATCCGCACGAGGAGCTGCGCCCACACAAGGTGCCCATGGCGCTGCTGTTTTTTGCCGTCACGTTGGGCCTGGTGTTGTTCACCGACCTGCGCCTGTCCGTGGCCCTGCTCACCGGCGCGATGGGCATGGTCCTGTCGGGCGTCCTCAGCATCGAGGAGGCCTATGAGGCCGTGAGCTGGAAGACGGTGTTCCTGCTGGCATCGCTGATACCGCTCGGCCTGGCCGTGGAAAGCAGCGGCACCGCGGCCTGGATCGCGGACCAAACCCTGATGGTGCTCGGCGATATGCCGAGCTGGGTCATTCAGGCAGCCATCGCGGTCCTGGCAACCTTCTTCACGCTCGTGATGTCCAACGTCGGCGCCACGGTGCTGTTGGTGCCACTCGCGGTCAATATCGCGCTCGGAGCCGGCGCCAATCCGGCGGTCTTCGCACTGACCGTGGCCATCGCAACGTCGAACTCGTTTCTGATCCCGACTCACCAGGTGAACGCGCTGATCATGGGGCCGGGCGGTTACCGCGTACCGGACTACATGCGTGCCGGCGGCATCATGACCGTCTTATTCCTGGTCGTCGCGCTGGGCGCGTTGAACCTCGTGTTCTGAGTCAGAACCCCAGCACAGGCGGCGCGCCGCGGACGCGCCGCCTGCACACCTGGACAGATCTGCGCCGGCGGTGGTCCGCATCGCAAGCGGCCTGCCGCGGAGCCGCTCGATCAACAGACTGGGCGGCCCTCCTTTCCCGGTTCCGACAGACCCAGCGCATCCATCAACGCCATGGTCGCGGACTGCACCGAGATCAGCCCGAGCAGCTTGCCGCTATCGGCTGCCACCACCGGCAATGGCCCGCCGTGCTGCACCAGCAGCCGAATTCCCTCCCACAGGGGTGTCGTCGGGTGCACCAGCACCGTATTCCCGTCCATCAGGTCCTCGATGGGCACCGACAGCAGTGCCCGCAGGCGCTTGGCGACGTCCGAGTCCGCGTTGAGCAGATAGTCCAGCCGCAGATGTGCACCGAGCAGCGATTGCGAATCGAGGCTTACGGGGCCCGGAAGCAGCCTGGCGAGCACGTCGCTGAACGCGAAGTGCCCGAGGAAACGGCCATCGGCGTCCACCACCGGTGCCCAACGGATGCACTTGGTCTTCAGCAGCACCAGGGCATCGCCGATGGTCTGATGTGGACCGACGGAGACCATGTGTTCGATCATTGCATTCTGGCAGGTCATCTCGGATACCTCAGCACCTCATGGGATCGCACAGCCGGGCGGCACACTGGCCGCATGAGCGTTCACGGATAGATTGGCGCGGCAAAGAAGTCGAAAAACAGGATCACGCCGAGCGAGCACACGATTAGTGTCGCAATCATCGCCGGGGTACCCTTGCGAAACCAAAGCCCCGGTGTGATCGCCAACGCGGGATTTTTTTCCTGTTTTGCCAGGCGCTCCGATAGGGTCACGATGAAGACGTTGGCGGTCGATCCGATGTGCGTGCCGTTGCCACCCATCCCGACACCCATCGACAGACACCACCACAGCGGCGTCACATTGATGCCATGCGACTCCATACCCAACAGGATCGGGATCATGGCCGCGGTAAATGGGATGTTATCGATCATCGCCGAGAGGATGGCGGCGACCCACAGCAGCCCCAGGCACGCCAACAACAGGTCCTGCTGAACGAAAGGGACAATGCTCTGGCCAATGAAGTGCAGAAAATGGCTGTGCTCCACGCCTCCCACGAGTATGAACAGCGAGATAAAAAACAGCAGCAGGGCATACTCGACCTTTTCCAGGTATGGATCGAGCTCGAGCTTCCGACCCGCCACGAGCAGAATAAGCATCCCGGTGGCTGCCACCACCCAGGCATCCCAGTTCAGCGCGCGGTGAAATACGAACAGCACCACCATCAGCCCGAGCACGGCCAGGGACAAGGTCCAGGTCTTCGCATCGTCGAGCTTGAGGTTCTCCGCGAACTCGACGCGCTCGGGCTTGACCGCCAGCTCCTTTCTAAACAGGAACCAGAGCATGGCAAGAGTTCCCAACCAGGCGGCGAGCACGACACCGCCCATACGCATGAAGAAGGTATTGAAGTCGATGTCCGCGGCGGAGCCGATCATCAGGTTGGGCGGGTCACCCACCAGCGTCGCCACACCCCCGGTATCGGTGAGCAATGCCGCCGCCAACAGGTACGGGATCGGCGAGACCTTCAGCACCTCCGCGATGAGCAGGATCAACGGACCAAAGATCACGACGGTCGTGACGTTGTCGAGCAGCAGAGATAACAACGTCACCGCCGTGCCCAGCATCGCCAGCAGGACAAACTGACGCCCCCCTGACTTGCGCGCAATCCAGAACGCGATGGCCTGAAAACCGCCGGTGGGGATCATCACCGCGATGATCAACATCATGGCCGCCAGCAGGAAGATGACATTCCAGTCGATCGCCTCCAGCGCCAACTCGGGACTGTAGAAGCCAAAAATCTGCCCGGCGAAGGTCATGCATGCGGCACCGAGCATCGCGATCTTTGCGCGATGAATGTGGTGGATACCTTCCGTAAAGATGCCGAGAAAGGTCAGCGCCAGAATGACCCCGGATACCACCATGGGGACATCCAGGGTCAGCATTTCCAGGCCCTGAACAGAGGCGGGAACTTCAGTCATTGTTATAACCGTTGGATTGCAGGCTCGTCGGCCGCGGAGGGCGAGGTGAATCGGCGCAATGCATGCGCCCCCCGGCCATCAGTCGCACCCCGCCCGGTCCATTCCGTGTGGCGAGAACATGCCCAGCCAGAGGCGGAGTCTTGGCACCCACAAGCGCTTGGCCGGGGCATCAATCCAGAGACCGCCGGCCCTCTCCAACAGGGCGAGGGGATCCGCAATCGGGACCAGGACCAAAGACAGTGGCAGCCCCGGGTGGGGCCACCGTGGCGCGGATGGCCGCGCCACGGATACTACTGCAATTGTCCTCCAACCGTCTCAAAGATTGAGCCCACCGTGGCGACCAGACGACCCGCAAAAAGGGCCAGCGCGGGGCAAGACCCCTGCCCGATGGGTACAGGATGCCCGGCAGACCAACCGGCACCTCCCTAGCGCTCCGCGCCCAGATAACAGATCCAGCCTGCATCCGGCTCACCACTCTCCACCGGCTTGAAGACGCCGTCCGGCTCGCCATTGGCGTCCCAGCCCTGCCAATACACCCTGGTGCGACGAAACCCGGCCTCCTGCAGCAGCTCGCGGATCTCCGGTAGCGTCCAGAGCCTCCACTGATAACTAAACGCCCGCTCCAGCCGCGAGCCATCCGGAAAACGAAAGTGGATGTGGCACAGCATCCCGGATGTGATCGGATCGAAGCTGGCCTGCTCCCAGACGTAGGTGAAGCTGGTCGCCTCGTCGGGGATCTCCCGCTCCTCGGCGGTCACGCGGTAGGAGTCGTAACCGCCGTAGGCATCGAGGAAAAAGATGCCGTCGTCCTTCAGCGAGCGGCGCACCTGCTCGAAATAGCGCCGAAGGGCGGCGCGCTCGCAGAGCAGCCAATAGCTGAAGTTCATCGCCACGACGATGTCGGCGGGCTCGCTGTCGGTCCGCGTGACATCGCCTTCCACCAGCTCGAGGCGCGCCACCGCGGAAGGCTCCAGTCCCTCGCGGTTTGCCCGGCGGGCCCAGCGCAGCACCTCCGGGTCCAGATCGACGCCAACGGCCTGGTTGGTCTCCCGGCGCCCCACCCACTCGCGACACAGCGCGGCGGTGCCACAGAAGTCCTCACGCAGCCGCGCGGGCATGCGTCCACGCAGCCCCAGGTAACACTGATCGAGGAAATCCGCCTCGGCCTCGGGACATTGCACTGAGAGCTCGTACAGGCGATGTCGGTCCGCCCGCTGGGCCAGCGTCGTGGTGCGGGTCACGTCTTGGCAATCGGCGGCGGTCTGTTGCATGGATCTTCAAATTGCAAGGTCGATCAAGTTCGCTTAAGCTTACGGGCTCGCAGTCGCCCAGGAAAGCCCGGGAGCGTCACGCCCCACCACCAGGCGACCGCGTTGTCTTCGGGAGAGGTGTCCGAGTGGCTTAAGGAGCACGCCTGGAAAGTGTGTATAGGTTAATAGCCTATCGAGGGTTCGAATCCCTCCCTCTCCGCCACTTTCACATTGAATAATTTAAAGAAGTTTCGAACACGTCGGCATTTCTTCGTGACCGTTGCAACTTTGCAAGAAAGCTCGGCACAATCGACCGGCAGCCTGGCGCGTGCCGAAGCGTCGGGAAAGCGTCGGTCGATGTCCGAAAGCTTGATCCTGGCTCAGCTGTTCCAGCTGCGCGCCAAGATCGACGGTCAGCCGGTTGCCTGTCGAGCCCCGCAACTCACTTGGCGGAGCGCTTGGCGGGGTTCTCAAGGTTCGCGTTATGCGGTCATAAGGGATGACGCGGAATGTCCTGGACGAGTTGCCCGGAATGTGGCGCGAAGGTAATAGGCGGGAACCTTCAATGTGCATCCTGCGGCAGTTACGTCAACGCTACCACCGACCTTCCCGACGTGGCGAAGCAGTTCCTCGCTGACCAGGCCCAACAACGAAAGGCGGCCCGACAACCGGCGAGAGAAGGATTCAGCGTGGTTAAGTTGTCCTCCGGAGCCGAACTCGTCGTAACGAAGGTTGGCTTGTATCCGCAGAGTGCTTTGCAGCATTTGGCGGACCTTAAACGGCAGGCAACGGAAAGCCTGGGTGGCGTTAGCTCCGGCATCGGATTTATTGGGTCGCCTGGTTATGTCCTATCTGGCGCGCTTGCACTTGGTGTTTTTGAAGGAATTCTGTCAAGGTCAGCAACGAAGCGAGGTCTCAAGTACCTTGCAGAATATCAAGAGTGTCGGCTATCAATATCTCGCAACCCAGTTTTTTTCCCCGTCAAAAACGTAGCCAACTTCAGCATGCCCATACCCGGGTCTTGGAGTGCCGTATCCAGTGCTGGCAAACGCGGCATGCAAGAGGTGTACGTCCACAACGGAGAAGAGTTTGTTGCCATGAAGGGCGCGAACGACAGGCCCTATTACATTCGCTGGACCGACGTGTCAATTTACGAACCCCAAGCCTCGACCGGACGGTTGGTCACTTAGACCTCCTGCTCACGGGTGGTCGAGCGTAACCAATCCCTGGCGACGCAAGCATCTTCGTGATTAGTCCGCATCGCCCAGCGCGCCATTCCACGGCGCACGGGGCGATGCGGGTTGGCGTTGTTCCGGGGACAGTCCCGGTATCCAGCGCAATGCCAGCTTGGCCGGGAAGGCGAGGCGAAGCGGGGCGCGCGAATTCGAGTACCGCCGCCATGGCACGCAGAGCGTCATCGCCGCGTTGAACGTCGCGACCGGCAAAGTCCATGCACGCTGCGGTGAAACCCGCACCGAAAAGGACTTTGCCGACTTCATCGATGAGCTCCTCAGGGCGCACCTCGGCTATCGCGTCCATCACATCGTGCTCGACCAGCTCAACACCCACAAGTCCGAGGCCCTCGTACGCGGCGTCGCCCGACGCTGCGGGATCGAGGAGGACCGCGGCGTGAAAGGCCGCTCGGGCATCCTCGCCTCCATGGCCTCCAGGAGCGCCTTTCTGGAGCGTGCCGACAAGGCCATCGGCTTCCACTACACGCCCAAGCATGCCTCCTGGATGAACCAGATCGAGATCTGGTTCAACACGACCATGGCCAAACCCTTCAAGTGGACCTTCCAGGGCAAGCCGCTGGAAGATTGATGTCTGCCATACTTCGGCGCTGCTGTACTAGCTAGCTGTAAATCAGGATAATGCCTATCACCCTCGCTCATCCGTGCCCTCGATGGCCCCTATGAGATCGGGATGAGGTTGCTTGGTGATTCGCGCCATCGCTCAGCTAGCCCCCCACCCCCACCGTCCCTGGCGCCGGGCCTCAGCCTTCGGCCGGGAAGACGGGACGGGCCGGCCGCCTCGGCGCCCGTCATTCCGGCTCCGATGCCGGAATCCAGGACCTGCGATGGGAATTTCGCAGACCCAGCCGGGCTCCGATGCGGATCGCCTAGGGAGACGCTGGCGAGGCGCGACTCGCGGGGTGCTCCATATTCAAGCGCCTGCCGCACTCGAAAATGCCGGCCCTTCCGAGGCCCGGGCGGCGAGCGCGTAGAATCAGCGTTTCCCGAGTGAGCCACCGAACGCGAATCGAGTCAGGACATCAGGTGATCGCCATGAACCGCGAGCACGCCCTTGAGTGCCTTACCCGAAGCAAGGAGGAGTTGCAGTCGCGCTTCGGCGTCACCCGCCTCGCCTTGTTCGGCTCAACGGCGCGGGGTCAGGCGCGCGTCGACAGCGATGTGGATGTGCTCGTTGCCTTCGATGGCCCGGCATCCTCGCAACGCTACTTCGGGGTGCAGTTTTTTCTGGAGGACCTGCTCGGGTGCCCGGTCGACCTGGTCACGGATAAGGCGCTGAGACCAGAGCTGCGCCCCTACATCGAACAGGAGAAGGTCGATGTCTGAAACGCCGGGCCGGGAGTGGCGCTTCTATATCGACGACATGATCGCCTTCGCCGACAAGGCACTGGCCTACAGCGCCGGTTTGGATCAGGCGGCTTTTGTCGCCAGTGAGATCAACTACGACGCCACCCTGCGCAACCTGGAGCTGATTGGCGAGGCGGCCACCCATATCCCGGGCGAGATTCGGGAGACACACCCGGAGGTTCCCTGGCGGCTGATCATCGCCACCCGCAATCGGCTGATTCACGCCTATCTGGGCATCGACAACGACACCCTGTGGAGCATCCTCCAAGACGACGTTCCCGCCCTGTTGCCTGTACTGCAAGCGCTGCGGGATGCGTCTAGGGGATGACAACCTCAGGCCGTTTCCAGTGGACGGAAGCGGTGGCAAGGAAGGTGCTGAGCTGGAGGAGCT
Source organism: Chromatiaceae bacterium (assembly GCA_040775095.1). Classification (GTDB taxonomy): domain Bacteria; phylum Pseudomonadota; class Gammaproteobacteria; order Chromatiales; family Chromatiaceae; genus JAXGTD01. Next base: position 16,446 of record JAXGTD010000055.1, read on the forward strand.
GAGCAAGATTATCGAGGCGTTCGGCGAGTAGCTCTAAAACATCCACCGGAAGGACAGGGACAGGATCAGAAGGGTGCTTGTCGTCCCGGCAGGGGGCCGACATCCGGCACGATCGACAGTGAAAGGGGCGTGGCTGCGGGATGGGAATGTCGCAATCGCGCTCGGTGGCAGACAGAAATCCGTCTCTGGTTGTGAGCCAACTCCCGGCGTAGACTCGGCCTGGGCGTATCCAGGTCCACCGAACGCGCTTCTGGCAGTGAACGCTCGGCCGGATACGCGGTCCCCGGACCTCTCTGTTCACCAGACATCACCAAGATTTACTGATGGATACCGATCAGATCCTATTGTCGGCCGCGTTGGTGATCATGGCGGCGGTGATTGCCCGCGGCGTTGCGCAGCGGCTATCGCTCGGGCCCATCGTCGCGCTGCTGGTGGTGGGCGCGGCCGTCGGACCCCATTCGCCCTACCCGCTGCTCGCGGGCTACACCGACGAGATGCGCGCCGTGGGGGAGATCGGGGTCGTGCTGCTGCTGTTTCTGGTTGGACTCGACACCCGGCCGGAGCGCCTGCGATCCATGCGCGCCATCGTCTTCGGTTCCGCCATGGTCCTGTACCTGCTCACCGTCACCGCCCTGGTCGCGGTCTTTGTCCTGCTTGCATTCGAGCCCTGGCAGGCGGCACTGATCGTCGCCATGGGGCTTGCGATGAGCTCCGACGCCGTCGCTGTCGGCACGCTCGAGGAGCGCGGTGAGTCAGAGACTCCGCACGGTCGCGCGGTCATGGCCGTGGTGATCTCCCAGGGCTTCGTCGCGATCCCCGTCCTGGCGGCGATCCCGATGCTCGAGTCGAACCCGAGCGGCCGGCCTGGCCTGCCATCCCTGGACAAGGTTCTGCTGGTGCTCGCCGTCGTCGGCATCGTCTATCTGGTCTCGCGCTACCTCCTTCCGGTCGCCCTGAGCTGGAGCGCCCGGCGTTTGGGCGCGCACGGCTTCAGCATGGTCACCCTGGCGGCGGTGTTCGCCGCGGCCTGGATCATGGACAGGATCGGTGCATCCATGGCACTGGGGTCGTTCATGGTCGGCATGATCCTCTCCACATCGCAGTTTGCCGAACAGATCCGCGCCGCGGTGGCCCCCCGCAAGGGCATACTCCTGGGTGTGCTGTTCATGGCCATCGGCATGTCCATCGACCCGCACCAGGTCGCCGGCGTCGGCTGGGAATTGATTGCCGTCCTGCCCCTGCTGCTGTTGATCAAGGTGGCGTTGGTCGCGGCAGTGGCCGGTCTGTTTGGGCTCGGCCTGGTCGATGCGCTGCTGGCGGGGTTGCTGCTGGCCCCGTTCGACGAGATCGGCTTCGTGATCTTTGCCAGCGCCCACGCCGCCGGACTCCTGAAGCCGCAACCCTACGCGCTGGGACTGACCCTGACCTCGTTCTCGTTCGTCCTGGCCCCGCTGATGATCAATCTCGGCTACCGCCTGGTCCGGCGTATCCGTGGCGAGTCCGCGTCCCCACCGCCCGCGCCCACCATCGAGGCCCTCGAGGGCCATGTGGTCGTGATCGGCTACAGCCACACCGGGCGCGTGATCTGCTCCATGCTGGAGCTCGCCGGTATCCCGTACATCGCCTTCGACCTGGATCTGGACCGGGTCGCCGAGGGCGGGCATTGGGGACACCGGGTCCACTACGGTGACGTCAACGATCCCGACATGCTCAGCGCCGCGTTCGTGACCAAGGCCCGCGCCGCAGTCATCACAACCCGGGATTACGACCAGACCAAACGCGTGACTCGTAACATCCGCCAGTTCCACCCGGGCGTACCGGTCCTGGCTGCCGTTCCCCATCTGTTCCAACGCGATGAGTTGCGGGCAATGGATGCAGGCCAGGCGGTGGCCCTGATGCCGGAGGGCACACTCGACTTCGGGGCCCTGGTGCTGCAGCGGATCCAGGTCGCCCCCGAGGAGGTCCAGCGCCTGACCGCGGCGTTGCGCGCCGACGATTACGCCCTGCTGCGCGGTGTCGGCGGAACCGACCCGAGCGAGCCTGTTGGCTTCGGGAGAAGCGCCCCCGTGGCGGAAGGAAACGCGGACTGAGGGCTTTAGGAAGAACGTCAGCATCGACTGGGCCGAGCGCGACTCCGCCCGCGCCCGCATGCGGGTGCTGGTCAAACGCATCTTGCGCAAGTACGGCTACCCGGCAGACCGCCAGGACGCCGCCGTCCAGACCGTGCTGCAGCAGGCGGAGGTGTTGTCGCAGCGCTGGGCTGCCTAAGAACGGGTCGGAGCCTGGGGTGTCGGCACAAATTCACAGCCGCATCGGGGCAGTCGCCCGCAAGCGGGCTCCTACGCCGAGCGGTGGCGGCGCCCCGTAGGAGCCCGCTTGCGGGCGACCCAACGCAGGGCGGCAGCGCTGCGGATGTGGGCGGCACACCTTCCTACAAGAAAGGCGGTAACCACCTGTCTTTCGGACCGATAACTTGGCGATACCTCCCAATGCCCCCGTGAAGCCCCTGTCGCGCATCGTCGCCCTCCCATGTCAGTCCGCTAGCCCCCGGTGGCAGACCGGGCCTCGTCACCCGAGGCCGCGTGCGGGGTGGTGTGCAGGTGCACCGGCTCGGGGAGCGCGCGACCGGCAGCCAGAGCGCGCCGCCGACGGGCGCGGATATTGAGCATCTCGACCGCCACCGAAAATGCCATCGCGAAGTAGATGTAGCCCTTGGGCAGGTGCTGGCCCATTCCCTCGGCGATCAGGACCACGCCGACCAGGATCAGGAAGCTCAGGGCAAGCATCTTGATGCTGGGATGGGCGTCGACGAAGTCGCCGATCGCCTTGGCGGCCAGCATCATGACCCCCACCGCGACCACGATCGCGATCACCATCACCGGTACATGCTTTGCCATGCCGACGGCGGTGATCACCGAATCGAGCGAAAACACCAGGTCGATGACCGCGATCTGCGCCAGCACCACCCAGTAGCGCGAGGCCACGCGCACCGCGCTCTCCGCCGGATCTGCCTCCATGCCCCGGTGGATCTCGTGGACGCTCTTCCACAGAAGGAAGAGCCCGCCGAAGAGCAGGATCAGGTCGCGCCCGGACACCGCGAGGGCCTCGCGCAGGTGCCCGTTGCCGCTCGTCGCCGCCAGCTCCGGCATCAGCGTGAACAGGGGCTCGGTCAGTTGCATCATCCAGGCGATCGAGAGCAGCAGCAGCAGTCGCGTGACCATGGCCAGCGCGAGCCCCTGGAGCCGCGCCCGGTTGCGCTGGTGCTCCGGGAGGCGTCCGACCAGGATCGAGATGAAGATGATGTTGTCGATCCCGAGCACGATCTCCAGCGCGGTGAGCGTGAAGAGCGCGATCCAGGCCTCGGGGCTTGCGATCCAGTCGAACATCGGATGCTCCGGAAGGTTCCGTTAAAAGTCTGCCGGCCTTTGGTAGAAAACATGCCCCGCCTTTGGGAGGGGCGCTCCGCGCCGCGACGCTTCCCTCCGCCAAACCCTGTCACCGCCCCGCGCCGCGGGCCCCCACGGGCGCGCTTGGCACCGGCCAGCCTACGTCAGACAGGCCCCGGGCCGGGGTCAATGCGGCAGCTGAGAGCCGCGCCGCGGCGATAATGCGCCCTCCCTTCCCCGGTGAGAAGCGGGTGGTGACGGTCCGGGCGAGGCATCCGGGCCGCCCCACCCGGGCTGGCTCAGAGCTCCTCGTCTTCGCCGCCGCCGAACAGACTGTCGAAAAAGCCACCGCCGGCGTCCTCCTCCGGCGCCGCCGGCTCCTCGGGGGCCGCGGCAGCGGGCTCGGCGGCCTGCGCCTCGCCGGCGAAGAGCCCCGCGAGCGCATTGCCGAGAAGCACACCACCGGCCACACCCATCGCCGTTTGCATCGCGCCGGCCATGAAACCTCCACCCTGGGCATTGTGCTGCGCGCCGGGCCCACCCTGGGCAGGGAAGCGGCTGTTGCTCCAACCGGTGCCGGCAGCCGCCTGGGGCGCAGCCGCGGCGGCCGGCCGCGGCCCAGCCCCTCCACCGAACAGTCCTCCAAGGATGCCGCCGCCCTGGGGCCGCGCGGCCACCTCCTGCTCCAGGGCCTCCACCCGGGTCTGGAGCTGCTTGAGGCCCTGCTCCTGCACCAGGACCACCTGGGCAAGCAGGTAGGGGGCCGCTGGCTGCCGGGCCATCAGGTCGTGGATCAGCCCCTCGGCCTCCGGGTCGCGGGGGCCGGCCTGGGCCTCGGCCTGCTGCAGGCGCTGGAACAGGCCCTCGATCATGCTGCGCTCTTGCTGGTTCATCATTCGATACCTCTTGAAAAGACACGGGTCTGGGTGGGGACGGCCGAGGCACGCAGGGCCTCGATCCGCTCCTCCAGAGGGGGATGGGACAGGAACAGGCGCTTGAGCCCCCCGGCGACCCCGCCGCTGATGGCGAAGGCCGCCATCTGCGAGGGCAGGTGCGAGGGCTGGTCCTGCATCGCGCGCAGTCGCTCCAGGGCCGCGATCATCTTGCCGCGACCGGCGAGGCGCGCACCACCGGCGTCGGCGCGAAACTCCCGCTGACGGCTGAACCACATGACGATGGCGCTGGCGAGGATGCCGAGCATCAGCTCGGCGGCGATGCTGGTCACATAGTAGGCGATGCCGGGGCCCTGATATGCCTCGTCGTTGTTGGACGAGAGCACGCGCTCGACCGCGTACCCAACCACCTTGGCGATGGCGATGACGAAGGTGTTCACGACGCCCTGGATCAGGGTCAGGGTCACCATGTCGCCATTGGCGACGTGGCTCACCTCATGGGCCAGCACGGCCTCCACCTCGTCGGCACGCATGCCGTGCAGCAGGCCGGTGCTCACCGCCACCAGTGCGTTGTTGCGGCTCGGCCCGGTGGCGAAGGCGTTGGGCTCGGGCGAGTCGTAGATCGCCACCTCGGGCATCGCAATCCCCGCGGCCTCGGCCTGCCGGGCGACGGTCTCGAGCAGCCAGGCCTCCGCACGGTCGCGCGGCTCGACGATGACCTGGGCCCCGGTCGACATCTTCGCCATCCATTTGGAAATGGCGAGCGACAGGAAGGAGCCGCCGAAGCCGATCAGCGCCGAAAAGGCGAGCAGGCTGCCCAGGTTCACCCCCTGTGCGGTCAGGAAGCGGTCGACGCCGAGCAGGCTCGCGGTGACGAGCAGCAGGGCGACGACCGCCAGGTTCGTCAGGACAAGCAGAAGGATGCGTTTCATCTTGTTTGTATCTTCGCGGGTCGGTTGTTGCGCCCTCCGGGCCACGACGCCGAGGGCCTCGTGGATGGTCCGCACGATCCATGCGGCGCGGAGAACGGACGACCAACAGTGTATGGCCAGGACGCTTACAATATAATTCGAATGTTTTTTCTTCGTTATTCGATATTCTCGAAGTGAATGACCCATGCGGGGAAGCAACTACAACCACCTCTACTACTTTTGGATGGTCGCCCGCGAGGGCGGTGTGGTCCGCGCCGCGGACGCGCTGCACCTCACCCCGCAGACCATCAGCAGCCAACTGAAGGTGCTCGAGGACGGCCTCGGGGTGCGGCTCTTCGACCGCTCCGGACGCAAGCTGGTCCTGACCGACGCCGGTCGCCTGGCCCTGAGCTTCGCCGAGGAGATCTTTCGTCTCGGAACCGAGATGAGCGAGGCGCTGAAGGGACGTGCGAGCGGTCGCCCGCTTCAGCTCTCGGTCGGCGTGGTCGACGTCGTGCCGAAGCTGGTCGCCTACCGGCTCTTAGAGCCGGCGCTGCATCTGGACGAGCCGGTGCGCATCCTTTGCCGTGAGGGCAAGCTCGACACCCTGCTCGCGGAGATCGCCGTTCACAAGCTCGACATGGTGCTGGCGGATACGCCGCTGGGTGGCAGCGTCAACGTGCGCGCGTTCAATCACCCGCTCGGGGAATGCGGCATCACGTTCTTCGGCGCCCCGCCGCTCGCCGCGCGCTACCGCGCGGGCTTCCCGGAGGCCCTGCACGACGCCCCGATGCTGGTCCCCGCCGAGGGCACGGCCCTGCGCGGTGCGCTGATGCATTGGCTCGATCGGCTCGGTATCCAACCCCGGATCGTCGGTGAGTTCGAGGACCGCGCCCTGATGCAGGCGTTCGGTCAGTCCGGCGTGGGGGTGTTCATGTCCCCGAGCGTAATCGACGTGGAGATCGCCCAGCAGCACGCGGTGGAGGCCATCGGCGGCACCACCGAGGTGCGCGAGCGCTACTACGCGATCTCCACCGAGCGGCGCCTGCGTCACCCCGGTGTGGTGGCAGTGAGCCAGGCGGCCCGATCGGAGGTCTTCGCGGGATCAAGCGCGGCGGATGTCACGCGGATGTGATCGGGCGCCGCGACATGCCGGCGGTGCTTCGCATCCTCTGGCACCGCGCCGGCCGGATCAAGACACCGGCTTACCTGAAATGCCGATCGGGCGCCTTCCCGGCCGGCCATGAGCGCGCACCAAAGACAACGGGTTCCGAATGCCCGTTTTCGGTTACTGCGGGGGCGACACTCATCCCCGCGGCGCCACCCTGGTACCATCAACCAGGGTATTGGGCGGCGCACTGATGATCAGATCCCCTTGCTTCAGTCCGCCGGTCACCTGCACCTGATTCGGGTTGCCAAGACCGAGCCGCACCGGGGTTGCCACGGCCCTGCCCGCCACGATCCTGTAGAGCTGCCAGCCGGCGCCCGGGTGCTGGCTCCCCGGCGGGGCATCTGCTCGAAACAGGGCCAGGCGCGGTACGATCAGCGCGTCGCTCGCCTCATCGGTGTAGATCCGCACCTGCACGCGAAAGTCGACGCCGAGCTGCGAGCCCCCCGCCCGTACCCGGTCGAGCTCACCGCCAGCGAATGCGATCTCCACCGCCACGCGCTGCTGATCGACCCCCAGGGACGAGACCTTGGTGAAGGCCCGCGGGTGCACCCGTACGACCCGGCCCTTGACCGGCTCGTCGCCGATGGCAGGGCCGAAGATGTCCACCGCGTCGCCGGGCCGGATGCGGGTCGCATCCTGGCTCAGCACATCCACCGTCACCTGCAGCGCGGTGGGATCACCGATGCGCAGCAACTCGGCACCCGCCGGCAACACCTGTTCGTTCTGAACGGCACGCGTCAGAACCAGACCAGCCACCGGCGCCTTGATGTCCGCGCGCTCGCGGTTGCGCCGGGCCTGTACCAGCCGCGCCGACGCCCCCTCGCGCTGGGTGACCAACACCGCCGCCTTCAGCGTCTTCAGGTCCAGATAGTCCAGCACATACTTCGGACCCAGCTCGAAGATCTGCTTGATCGCCAGCACGATCTGGTGGTTCAGCCGACTCACCGCCAGGTCCACGGCGGCCTGCGAGCTGCTGGTCTTGGCGCGCCTGTATTGTTCGTCGGCCACGGCCCCCTGGTTCTTGAGCTTCTGCTCGGCCTCCTGCCACCAGGACGCGAAGGCGGCGTGCTCCTGATTTGCCTTGATCACCTCCTGGGCCGACACCCCGAGGGTGTCGATGGTCTCGACCCAGCGCCTGGCCTCGTCGAGGGCCGTATTGGCGATGGCGTTGTCGTGCAGGACACTCAGCTCGGCCTCGACCTGATCGAGCCCCGCCTGGGCGATCTGCACCGCGGTGTCGAGATCGCCACGGTCGAGCCGCGCGACCACCTCGCCGGCCTCGACCCGGCTGCCGGGCTCGATGGCGATGGGCTCGATGCGACCATCCACGGGCATCGTCAACCGATACAGGCGCGGCAGGGTCGTCTTTGCCCGCTCCTCGACGTAGCTGCGAATCCTTCCGGACTGGACAACGGCGGTGTCGACCGCGACACCAGGCCCGAGCATCGCATAGGCGGCATAGCCACCGATTGACAGCATCAGCAGCAGAGTCGTCACCCAGATCTTCGCACGGTTCATGATGGTTGCCTCGCCATTTCGACGCCCTCGCTCACTCCTTCATGCTCAGGGCCTCGTTCCAATTCATCCGGTTGATCTCGCGCTGTACGACGAGCTGCGCGATCAGAAC
>JAXGTD010000056.1:0-23458 GCA_040775095.1 Chromatiaceae bacterium
AGCCACGCGCCCCGAGAAAACGCTCTGCCTCTTCGATCTGCTGCAACCGCTCCATCGAGACCCGGGCATTGAACGGCAATCTGGTCAACAGGCAGGCATTCGCGGGCCGCTGCCCGGTGGCAAGGCGCAGGGAACGGACCATTCGGCAGGCCAGATCCTTGCCGATCTGGCATTCAACCAGCGGGCTGCGGATCTGCAGCTCGTGCAGGGCCCTGGCACCGGGGCGCGGGTCGTACGCATCGTCACTGTCGCGCCCGTCGAGGACGGTCTTGTAGCCGAGCCCGGATGCCGTCACAAGCAGCGTCTCGTACATGGCCCGCTTGCAGCGGTAACAGCGGTCGGGGGGATTGGTTTCCATTCCCACCGGCATCGGCATCTCCACCAGCTCCAGACGCACCCCGAGCTGGTCGCACAGACCCACGGCGTCAGCGACCTCCTGCCGCTTCATATAGGGCGTCACGACCGTCAGCGCGAGCACGCGCGAGCCACCCAGTGCCTCCTTCGCCGCCGCCAGCAAGAGCGTGCTGTCGGCGCCGGCGGAAAAGGCCACGGCCACCGTCTCGAATTCGCCCACACAGGCGAGTAGCCTTGCATAGCGTTTGTCCATCTCCCCCTCCCGTGCCCCGGTCTCGTTCCGCCGGGGTCATCTTGTTTCGCATTCTCCAGAGGGTCCACCCGCGGCCGTCTGGCGCGGGGCCAAGTATACGTTCCCTGACCCGACCGGCGTCAAAACCGTGCGCGCGCCAGCCACGCGGCCGTTCGGCAACTCCGGATTGGCACAGCGCCGCCAACGCGTCAAAATGCCCAGGCTCGCGGACCGGGCGGCGACCGCCGGATCGACCCGAGCCCATAACCAGTCTGTCCGATGGCCAGACTCCCAACGAGCGTGCCCACGCCACATCCGCCGCCGGGCCGACCAGGGCACGCCCCCCAGAGGAGACCAGAAGTTGAAGATCCGTCACTACCCATTCGCGTTCCTGACCCTGCTGCTCACCTTCTTTGCCGCCGCCACGACCGCGACGGCCGAGGGCTTTTCCATCGCCGACACCGTGCTGAAGATGCCGCTGGCCGAAGACGTCAGCCCAGACGATGCGGTGGACTCGATGAAGCTCCGCGCCAATGCGCTGAACTTCAAGCTGGTTGCCCATCTGCCCCTGTCCAAAGAGCTGGAGTCCATGGGTGTCGAGACCGGACGGGTCGAGATCTTCCAGTTCTGCGACGCCCGCATCGCAAGCGACATGATCAAGCACAACATCGACTTCTCCGCCTACCTACCCTGTCGCATCACGCTCATCGAGGACGCCGACGGCAAGGCCTGGCTGGTAACGCTGGACCTCGACAAGGTCATCCCCAGCGCCAACCTGCCACCGGATCTGATGGAAAAGGCGCTGCTGGTGCGCGACAACATCGCGTCCATCATGACCGCGGGCGCCAACGGGGATCTCTGAGCGCCTCCCGGTTGTGCGAGCCGGGGCGGTAAGCGCGCGTTAGAGGTCTAGCCTCAGCCCCTCGTCGCCCCGCCCCGGCGCCGCGGACGCATCGCGTCGCCGGGGCGCCATCTTCTGCCCCTCCATCCAGAGCCCCGGCTCGGAGAATCCCTGCCAGCCCCAGCGCAGCCAGGCGAGCAGACGCAGCGCGAGCCACAGGGCCCAGGCCAACATCAGGCCGCGGTAGACCCAGATCGGCACCGAGATGACGGTGACCGAGGCCGTGTGCGGCCCGCCGCGATCCAGGTACCAACGAAGATCCGTTGGCGAAGACCCGTTGCCGGCGATCTGCATCTCGGGGCGCCCGAGCAGACCCTGCTGCACCGCGAAGAGCAGCGCGAGGAGCGCGGCAACGCTCAGCAGCGCCAGGCCGACCTGTCGCGCGTTGAAGCGCCAGGCCGCGACAGCCCGCCCGGCACGCCGACGCAGGCCCAGCGCGAACAGCCACAGTGCCACCAGGGCCGCCACCCAGACCCCCGCCTGGCTCAGACCGATCCCGAGCAGCAGCCAATCCGTGAACCCCAGCGGTGTCAGCCGCAGGCGCCCCAGGACGGCGGCAACGGGCACCAGCACCGCGAGCAGTCCCCAGAACAGGACCGCCGGCCCCATCCCCGGCCCGGCAGTCCACAGCACCCAACGCTCGCGCCCCAGGGTGAGCGCGGTGTCGGCATTGACGCCCGGCGTACCCAGATCGACCGTGGCGGGCCGGTAGCGCGTTGCCAGGGCGCCCGGCTCACGCCAGCCAAGCTCGATCTGCTGGCTGCCCGGGACCAGCGGCAGATCCAGATCCCGGCCCTGCATGGCCAGCGTCCGAGGCCGGCCGTCGACGACAAAGCGGGTAAGCTCGGCCCGCTCCGGCAGCCGGATCGGATGGCGGCCGCCCTGGCTGCTGCGAAGCGTCAAGCTCAGCGTGGCATCGGTCGCGCGGCGCGCGGGCGCGACCCGGTAGACCGATCGATCCAGCGTCAGGGTCGGTCCGGGAACCGCCTGTGGCCGGCTAACAGTCAGGTCCAGGTGCTCGCCGGGCCAGGGGCGCCAGGTCGGCAGCCAGCGATCCGACGCGCCCAGGCTCTGCACGGCCGGCACGCCACCGGCCTCCAAGTGCCAGATCGGGCTCACCTCGACACGCCAGGTCTCGGTGAGCCGCGCATCGGTCGTGGCTGACAGACGCATGCGCTCCACTGGTGGCAGCGTCGAGCGCCATCGATCGGCGCGCCGCCCCGGCGGCAGCGAGACCAGGATCCGCCCGTCGCTGACCTGCCGGTCCGGGCTGGTCACCGCCTCGCTGGCAAGCAACGCCACCCACAGCGTGACCGGGTATTGGGGCGCGGACAGACGCTCGACACGGGTCTCGACGGTCCAGTCCAGACCCAGTCGCAGCGTGCGGGTCACGCGCACCAGGGGTGCCAGCGCCGAGGGTGCAACCTCGGCGGCGGCGTCCGGTCCCTCACGAACCAGCCGAAGCTGCTCGGCGGGTCGCCCGTCGGCATCGATTCCCTCGATCCGCCAGGGCGGATCGATCCGGGTCGTGATCAGGCGCGGGCGCAGCGGCAGCGGGATCTCCACCTGATCGGCAACGGGCAGGGGACCGCTCAGGCTCACTCGGTGCCGCCCGGCCGGGACGGGCACCGAGAGCCGACCGTCATCGCCGCGCAGCATCCCGTCCAGGATCGCGCCGTCGAGCTCGACCGTGCCGGGGCGCCAACCCTCGCTGCTTCCGGGCACCGGGAGCGCGAGCGCCTCGGCCGCGTCCACGCTCAGATCCAGACGCAGCGCACCGGGGGACGCATCGAGCGACAACCACGCGATGCTGGCGCAATCGGGCAGGCACTCCGGCGGCTCCAACAGGCGTTGCTTCAAGGTCTCGAGCAGATCCGGCGGAGGAAAGGGCCCGGCCGTGGGCGACTGGGCGTACCCATTGGGAACACTGCCGAGCAGTCCAGCGCCCATCGCCAGGGCCAGCGCACCGGGCCCGGCCCAGGCCACCGGACGCGGCCATTCAACCAGCCGCCATCCGAGCAACGACACCAGGACCACCTGTAGCGACGCGATCCCAAGGGCCGCGGCCGGCGGCAGCAACCAGAGCCTTACCCGGTGGTCGAGGGCCACCGGGCCGGTCCATCCAAGCGCGAAGGAACGCCAGCTCCAATCGGGCACACCCACACCGGTCTGTATATGGGCATCCGGGTCCATCCCCGGCAGCGGCGCGAGCTCGGGCTCATGTACCGACGCCGGGCCCGCCGGCGAGGCCCACCGTTTCGCCGACAGGGCCTCGCGGCCGCGCGTGCTGAGCTCGCCAAGGGCCTGATCCATCGGCGCGGGCGCAAGGGTAGTCGGCGGGCTCGGCGCGAGGCCAACGGAGTCGGGGCGATCCAGCTGCGGGAACAGCCCGTCGCGCATCTGCGTGACCAGAAATGGCAACGCGATCAACGCCAAGGCCAGCAGCGAGACCTGATAGTAGAGTCGCACCAGCGCACGTATCCGCGCCAGCGCGCCGCGTTCCGGGTCCACCGGCAACACGCGCAGCAGTGCCGCGGACCCGAGCACGTGCAACCAGACCAGGCGCGGCGCACCGGGTTCCTGCCAGATCAGCACCAGGGTCGCCAGCGCCAACAGCCCCCAAGCCCAGCCCCAGAGCCGCGCCACGGCCAGCGCCATGATCAGGACCAGGAAGATGTCGAGCAATGACCAGCGCCCGACCCAACTGTCGGGCAGATTGTCGACACCCTCGACGGCCAGCAGGTCCCAACCCGGGGGCAGATGAAGCCGGGTGGCGATGCCCTCCAGCGGCATGCCCCAGCCCGAGGCGGGCAGGTCCATCGCCAGCACCCTGCGCGACCCGGCGGCGCCAGGGTCGACATCGGCACCCGGATCTGGCCCCAGACGGGCGTCGGCCACCAGATTCAGACGTCCCTGGCGTACCTCCACCCCCTCGCGCCCGGCCCCGTCTTCACCGGCACCGCTCAACCCGGTGGCACTGCTCGATCGCGCCAGCCGCGTGATCACGCGCGGCTCACCATCGACCCGCACCTGGCCCAGCTTCAACGCCGGTGTCACATCCAACCGCCAACGCCGCTCCAGCTGGCCGGTGATGCGATCGCGCAGGCTCAGGCCAGTGCCGCCGAAGTCGAGCCACAGGTCGCGGTCCAGTCGCAGCCGGTCGGCGCCGAGCGCACCGCGGCGCAAGGGTTTGAGCTCCAGCGTCATCCCGGGTCGCAGCAGATAGCTCGGCAGGCGCTGCCAGTCGGCCGGCAGTCGGGTCTGGCGCGGGTCGACCGGATCGGCGCCGCTGACCTCCACCTGGCGCAGGTCGGGGTGAGCACGGAAGGCCCAGACCTCTTGCCGCGGCCAGGGTGCAGCCCGGCTGGCCAGCGCAAGGGCCGTCACCGGACCGGGATGGTGCGCGTCCAGCGTGATCACCCAGCGCCCGGGGCGCAGCTGGATCTGCAGCATGCCGGCCTCGTCGAGCCGGGCCGGCAGCGGGCTGTCGAGCCGCAATGGGATACCGCGATCCAGCGGCACTGGTCCGAGCCGGATCTCACGGGGTCCACCCGATACATCCAGCGCGAGCCGGGTGCTGACCAGCAGCGGCAGATCGTCATCGATGCGCCGCGCGACCTCCAGCGTCAGCCCGTCTGGCCCCGCATTTGCCGGCGCGGCGGCCTGCCCGACCCAGAGTCGTCCATCGGCATCGACCCGCGGCGCGTCCACATCGGCGGCATCGACTCGAAGCGAGAGCAGCCCGGTCCCAGGCGGAATCCCGATCCCGTCGGGCCGATGCCGCCATTGAAAACGCCCGCTCAGGGAATACTCACCGGGCGTGAGCCACAGCGCCGGACGTCCGTCCCGCGGCACCACCGCCACGGCACGCTCGCCGACGCGGACGTCCTGCGGCCAGTTTCGGGCATCGCCCGGCAGCGGTACCCAGGAGTCGGCCTGGACCTGCCAATGCTGCGCGAACAGGCCGCCATCCTCAGCGATATCCAGCAACAGGCGACCAGGCCAGGCGCAGACGCGCGCGCCCCCGTCCGCGCCAGCACCGCTGCCATCGCCGTCGATCGAGCAGGCGCGCTGGTCGACGCCATCGAGCACCCAGGGGATCCAGGGCGCCAGCGCCTCGGGGACGAACGCGTCGGAGGAGCCCGCGGCGGGCAAGGCCAGGGCGACAAGCAGCCCGACAAACAGGACAGGCGCAGAACCACGCGTCATCGCAACATCCCCCCGATAACCCGATCGACAGAACCCGGCCGGCCAAACCCGACCCATGACCGGGGATTGCCAGACCGATGGGTTGAGTCTAGCCGCGCTCGACCCTGCCGACCATCCATCCGCGCGCCGCGCCCCCGCGACATCCGGATTCCACGTAGCAACGGTGGTCGAGCGCGATCGGCGTGACGCGCGATGCGCTCTGAGTTGCGCTCATATGGCTTCTGCCGGCTCACCCGGTGGCTGATTGGCGCCACGAGCGCCATGGCCCCCCAGGGGCCGACCAACTGCCTTTTCCAGGTTCAGCGCAGGGGCCCGAAGCGCTGCTCGAGCAACGTCGCCGGACGCGCGAACCAAGGGGTCAGATACGCGATGCCGGTGTCGGCCAGCACACGGCAGCCGTCGTCCGGCAGCAGCAACGGGATTGGGCCTGGCTGGCGGAACGCGAGCGCATTCATCGGCGCGGCCCAATCGTCGACGATGCGCATCCACGGCCATTGCAGCGCTGGGGGCTGTTGGGCGTCGAAAGCGATGCAGGTCTGGATGGACTCCGCCACGGCCTCGCGCAGGGCGTCGGTCGCCTTCCACCAGGCAGCGGACTTGGCGAGCCCAAGCACGGCGATGGTCAGGGCACAGGATCCGAGCCAGTAGGCCGCTCGCCGGCGCGGAACGATCCGCGTGGCGGCACTGGCCGCAACGACCGCCAGGCCCATCAGCAACAGGCCAGTGGGAAATGTGAGCGCCGCCTTGAGCTTGATGCCGTCCCCGGCCAGAAAGCCGACCGCGATGACCAACCCCAGCAGCGGTGACAGCGCGGCCGCCCCATGCATCCATCGCACCGCGGGTCCGGTGCGCCGCTCGCCCGGCGCACCGAGCATCCGTGCCAGCAACAGGCCTTGGATCAGGACGAGGGCCATCAGCAGACCCTGCTCCGGCGTCGCTGCCAACAGGTAACCCATCGCCCGCTCGCCCTGGAAATGGGCCCGTTCGTAGGCGTTGAGCCCCCACAGGGTCCATAGTAGACGGACCAGGCCCATGGACCCGAGCCCAAGGGCCAACCGCAGCCAGTCCTTGCGCGGGTTGCGGCCACGCGAGCCGGATAGCCGAACGGCGTTCCATGCGGCGACGAGCGCCGACAACCACGCCAGGGCAAAGGCCAACGGATGCAGAAAGACCAGCAGCGCGCCAAGCAGCCATCCGTAGACCCGGCCCCCCCGCGACAGCGGATGCAACGCCGCCAGCAACACAAAGGGCCAGACCAGATACAGACCCAGCAGCAGCTCCGACACGCCGGAGAAATTGATCTGGTTGACCGCGAAGAACAACGCCGGAAACAGGAGCAGAGACGGTGCGGTGCGGCGCACGGCCAGCCAGCAGCCAAGCAGAGACAGCCATGGTGCCAATCCATAGCCGAACGCAAACGCATGACGCAACAGCGTAACGTCGTCGCTCCAGGTCGCGGCGAGCAGCACCGGCAGCTGGGGCAGCACGGCGCTGTAGCGCAGGTTCGGAACCAACGCACGCCCGTCGAGCGCGATCTCGACGAAGTAATAGGCACCGTCGCCAAACAGCGGTAGCCCGACCAGGGCCATGAGGGCATGAACGAGGCCGATCAGCGCCAGACTCAGGGCGATCGGCGGCCCGCTGGCGGCAGCGCCGGGCTCCTCCAGACAATGGGTCATTGACGCGAGGGCGGCGCCCACGCCCGCGAAACAGGCACACCGGCGCGATCGCGGTACCGGCCTACAGGACGGGTTGACCGGAGCATGTCGCCAGGGCTCTCGTTTCGCCCGACGTCCCCCACGCCCACGCGCGGACCGTCGCCGAATCGAGCCTCACGCCTCGGTTGGGAAGGTCTGGCCCCGGGGAAATCGAGCGGCCAGGGATGAAAGGGCCACCCGGCCGCGGCCGGGTGGCCCCTGTCACGCGGCGCCCCGGCGCCAGGCACCAGGGCGTCGGGCGGACTACTGCGAGCGATGCTTCAGCGCGGCATGTGCGGCGGCAAGACGCGCCACCGGCACACGCGGCCCCGAGCAACTGACATAGTCCAGACCGGCCAGATCGCAGAACTCGATGGACGCGGGGTGACCACCGTGCTCACCGCAGATGCCCACGTGCAGGTCGGGGCGCACGGACTTGCCCCATTCCACCGCGAGTTGCATCAGCTTGCCGACACCCTTGACGTCGAGCACCTCGAACGGGTTGTCGTGCAGGATATCGACCTGGTTGTAGAGCGGCAGGAACTTGTTCTCCGCGTCCTCGCGCGAGAACGAGAAGGTCGCCTGGGTGAGATCGTTGGTACCGAAGGAGAAGAACTCCGCCTCCTTGGCCAGCGACTCGGCGCGCATGCAGGCACGCACGACCTCGATCATGGTGCCAAACTTGAAGCTGACCGGGTGGCCGTACTTCTGCTGCACCTCCTCGTGGATTGCCGAGACGTACCCCTTGACCGTCTGCAACTCCTTGACCGTGCAGACCTGCGGGACCTTGATCTGCGGGAACACCTCGAGACCGGCCTTGTTGCATTCCGCCGCCGCCTCGAGGATGGCGCGGATCTGCATCTGGTAGATCTCGGGGAAGGTGATGCCGAGGCGCACGCCGCGGTGGCCAAGCATCGGGTTGGTCTCGTACAGGGCCCGGACCTTCTTGAGCATCGCCTCTTTCTTGACGATGGCCTCCTCCACCAGCATCGGGTCGAGCAGGCGGCGCATGCCGTCGAAGTCGTGCCGGGTCTGCTCGGCAGTATGCAGCAGCCCCATGGAGCCCGCCAGCGCGGTCATGCCGCGCGTCGTCTCGGCCAGCGCGCGCAGGTCGGAGATGTCCTGCTCGAGTTGGTGCTCGTCGGGCAGGAACTCGTGGATCGGCGGATCGAGCAGACGGATGGTGACCGGATTCGGCGCCATGACCTCGAACAGCTGGCGGAAATCCTCGCGCTGCAGCGGCAGCAGGCTGTCCAGCGCCTCCTGGCGCTTCTCCAGCGTGTCGGCGACGATCATCTCGATGACGATGGGCAGCCGCGCGGTGTCGTTGAACATGCGCTCGGTGCGCGCCAGACCGATGCCGACGGCGCCGTACTTGCGCGCGTTGCGCGCGTCGTCCGGGGTATCGGCGTTGGCCATGACCTTGAGCCGCGCCACATCGTCGGCCCAGCCGAGCAAGGTCGAGAGCTCTGGGGTGAAGTCGGGCTCGACAGTCGGGATCTCGCCCAGGTAGACACGTCCGGACGAGCCGTCGATGGTAATCACATCGCCCTCCTTGAAGGAGGTGTCGCCGACCATGGCCTCGCGTCGGCCGACATCGACGACGATGCCCTCGGCACCGGCGACGCAGGGCTTACCCATGCCACGCGCGACCACCGCCGCGTGCGAGGTCTTGCCGCCGCGTGCGGTCAGGATGCCTTGCGACGCGAAGAAACCGTGGATGTCCTCGGGCTTGGTCTCCTCACGCACCAGGATCACCTTCTGGCCCAGGTCCTTGCCGAGCTGCTCCGCGCGGTCGGCATCGAACACCGCGATACCCGAGGCGGCACCCGGTGAGGCCGGCAGGCCCTGGGCGACGGCGTCGGCCTTCGCGGTGGGGTCGAGACGCGGAAACAACATCTGCTCCAGGGACATCGGATCGATGCGCTTTAGCGCCTGCTCCTTGCCGATCAGCCCCTCTTGCTCCATCTCGACCGAGGTCCGCACCATCGCCTGGGCGTTCATCTTGCCATTGCGGGTCTGCAGGCAGTACAGCACGCCACGCTCGATGGTGAACTCGAAGTCCTGCACCTCGTGATAATGGGTCTCGAGCTTCTCGCGCAAGTCGGCCAGCTCGGCGGCCATCTGCGGCATCTCCACGCGCATGCGATCGAGCGGCTTGGGCGTGCGGATGCCGGCGACCACGTCCTCACCCTGGGCGTTGATCAGATACTCGCCGTAGAGCTTGTTCTCGCCAGTGCCGGGATTGCGGGTGAAGCCAACGCCGGTGGCCGAGTCGTCGCCGCGGTTGCCGAACACCATGGTCTGCACGTTCACCGCGGTGCCATTGGCCATGTCGGGCGTGATATGGAACTGCCGGCGGTAATCAACGGCGCGCTTGCCGGTCCAGCTGTTGAAGACCGCCTTGATCGCGATCTCGAGCTGCACGAACGGGTCTTCCGGGAACGGACTGCCGGTGTAGCTCTCGACCGCCGCCACGAAACGCTCGCCGATCTCTTTCAGGTCGTTCGCGGACAGATCCACGTCCAGCTTCGCATGTGCCGCGAGCTTGACCTCATCGAACTCCTTGTCGAACAGCTCGTCGGGGACGCCGAGGGCGACCTTGCCGAACAGCTGCACAAAGCGCCGATAGGCATCGTAGCCGAAGCGCGGATCGCCGGTGGCCTGGATCTCGCCCTGCAGGGTCGCCCGATTCAGACCCAGGTTCAGGATGGTGTCCATCATGCCGGGCATCGACATGGCGGAACCCGAGCGGACCGACACCAGCAGCGGGTTCTCCGGGTTGCCGAGCCCCTTGCCGGTCTTTTCCTCGAGCGACGCGACCTGCGCCCGGACCTGGTCCATGACGCCGGATGGCAGCTCGCGATTGGGCGTGTCCAGATAGTCCAGGCATGCCTCGGTGGAAATCACGAAACCCGGTGGCACGTTGAGCCCGATCTGCGTCATCTCGCAGAGGTTCGAACCCTTGCCGCCGAGCAGCTTCTTGTTCTTGCCGTCGCCTTCGGTGAAGGCGAAGACCCATTTCTTGGAATCGGTCATGATTGCTGGATACCTCTATCGTCAGTTTTGGATCGCCGCTATTTCACCCGAGTCCGGGCCGGCTTCCAAGTACCGTTTATCAAGTTGGACTCAGAAATTCGGATGGACCGCGAGCATCGGCGCTGGCTCGGGAAAGGCCAGGCATCGACCAAGGCGATGTCCGGTGCACCTGGCCTGGGTAAGTGCCGAATCGATGGAGCGTCCGCACCCCCGACACGGCACCGGCCCGCTGGCGCGGTCGCAACGGCGATGCCTGCCCCATCGAAAACCGGGGCCGGCGCCGGTGCCTTCCGATCGAGCGGATAGCCAGAGCGGTCAGGGCGTGGACGGACGATTGGCGGGGGCGGATTCGCGGACACTCCTTGGTCGAACGCTGCGCGCAGTGTAGCGCATGCGTGACCCGGGCGCCTGCCCGACAGCAGGGGTTGGCCGTCGGGATCGCCGCGAGCGCGTCCCACCCCCGGGGCCACCGGCCTGGGGTGCGGCCGCGACGGTTGCGGTTATACTGACGCGAGCTTCGAAACCCCTAAATTCTCATTCTCCGCGGGCGGACACTACCGATGCTGGATAAGAACTACGACCCCCAACAGATCGAGACGCACTGGTACCAGGTCTGGGAAAAGGCAGGGTACTTCGCCCCCCGCCACGAAGGGGACGGACACTATTGCATCATGATCCCCCCGCCGAACGTGACCGGCAACCTGCACATGGGTCACGGGTTCAACAACACGGTGATGGACGCGCTGATCCGCTACCGCCGCATGAACAGAGCACGGACCCTCTGGCAACCCGGAACCGATCACGCCGGTATCGCCACACAGATGGTGGTCGAGCGTCAGCTCGAGGCCGAGGGCAAGACCCGGCACGACCTCGGCCGCGACGCCTTCATCGAACGCGTATGGGAATGGAAGGCCGAGTCCGGGGGCAACATCACCCGCCAGTTGCGCCGGCTGGGCTCGTCGTTGGACTGGCAGCACGAACGCTTCACGATGGACGAGGGTCTCTCCCTGGCGGTGCGCGAGGTGTTCGTTCGCCTGTACGAGGAGGGGCTGATCTACCGCGGCAAGCGTCTGGTGAACTGGGACCCGGTGCTGCACACGGCCGTCTCCGACCTGGAGGTGATCTCCGAGGAAGAGGCCGGCCACATGTGGGATATGCGCTACCCGCTGGTGTCCCAACAAGGCACCGACGACAGCGGCTACATGACCGTCTCCACCACCCGCCCCGAGACCCTGCTCGGCGACTGTGCCGTGGCCGTGAACCCGGAGGACCCGCGCTACAAACACCTGATCGGCCAGCTGGTCGAGCTGCCGCTGACGGGCCGGCGCATCCCGATCATCGCCGACGAGCATGCCGACCCGGCGTTCGGTACCGGCTGCGTGAAGATCACCCCGGCCCACGACTTCAACGACCACGAGGTCTGGCTGCGTCATCGTGACGAGACCCAGATCGCCGAGCAGGCCCATGGCGGACTGATCAACATCTTCACGCCGGACGCGGCCATCCGCACCAACGATCCCGAGGACGGGAACCTGATCCCGTCCGCTTACGTCGGCCTCGACCGCTACGAGGCGCGCCGGCGCATCGTCGCCGACCTGGAGGCGCTCGGGCTGCTCGCCGGCATCAAGGACCACAGGCTGATGGTGCCGCGTGGCGACCGCTCCGGCGCGGTCATCGAGCCCTATCTGACCGACCAGTGGTACGTGCACATCGCCCCGCTCGCGAGGCCCGCCATCGCCGCGGTCGAGGATGGCCGCATCCGTTTCGTCCCGGACAATTGGAAGAACACCTACTTCGAGTGGATGCGCAACATCCAGGACTGGTGCATCAGCCGCCAGATCTGGTGGGGTCACCGCATCCCTGCCTGGTATGACGCCGAGGGCAACGTCTACGTCGGCCGCTCCGAGCAAGCGGTGCGCGACCAACACGGCCTGGCCCCAGGATTCGCGCTGCGGCAGGATCCCGACGTGCTCGACACCTGGTTCAGCTCCGCGCTTTGGCCGTTCAGCACCCTGGGCTGGCCGGAGGACACCGAGCGGCTGCGCGCCTTCTACCCCACGTCGGTGCTGATCACGGGCTTCGACATCATCTTCTTCTGGGTCGCTCGGATGATCATGATGGGCCTGAAATTCATGGGCGACGTCCCCTTTCGCGACGTCTACATCCATGGCCTGGTACGCGATGCCCACGGCGACAAGATGTCCAAGTCCAAGGGTAACGTGCTCGACCCCATCGATCTCATCGACGGCATCGAACTGGAGCCATTGGTCGAGAAACGCACCCGCGGCATGATGCAGCCGCGGCTGGCGGAGAAGATCGCCAGGCAGACCCGCAAGGACTTCCCCGACGGCATCCCCGGCTTCGGCACCGATGCGCTGCGCTTTACCTTCGCCGCGCTCGCCACCACCGGACGCGATATCAAGTTCGACCTCGGCCGCATCGAGGGCTACCGCAACTTCTGCAACAAGCTCTGGAACGCCTCGCGCTACGTGCTGATGAACACCGAGGGCCAGGATTGCGGGCTCGGCGGCGAGCCGCTGGAGCTGTCTGCCGCCGACCGATGGATTCGCAGCCGTTTGAATGCAACCACCCGGACCGTGCGCGATGCCATCGAGGGCTATCGCTTCGATCTGGCCGCCCAGGCCATCTACGAGTTCACCTGGAGCCAGTTCTGCGACTGGTACCTGGAGCTGGCAAAACCGGTGCTCACCGGCAACACCGCCAGCAACGCGGCCAAGCGCGGTACCCGCCGGACACTGGTGCAGACCCTGGAGACGTTGCTGCGCCTGGCCCACCCGGTGATGCCCTTCATCACCGAGGAGATCTGGCAGAAGGTCGGGCCGCTGGCCGGCGTTGAGGGCGACACCATCATGCTCGCCGCCTACCCCCGCGCCGAGGCCGGCGCCGAGGACCCCGAGGCCGTCGCCGAGATCGAATGGGTGCAGCAGTTCATCCTCGGTGTTCGCCGAATCAAGGGCGAGATGAATATCCCACCCGGCAAGCCGCTGCCGGTGCTGGTGGCCAATGCCAGCGCGCGCGATCGCCAGTGGATCGCGCTGGCGCGTCCGTACCTGGATTTCCTCGCCCGCACCGAATCCATCGGCTTGCTCGACGACGCGGCCGACGCGCCGGAGTCCGCTATCGCGTTGGTCGGCGACATGAAGATCCTGATCCCCATGGCCGGTCTGATCGACAAGGACGCGGAGCTCGTGCGGCTCGACAAGGAGATCGCGAAGCTCCGCGCCGACGTCCAGCGTATCGAGCAGAAGCTATCGAACCCCAATTTCGTCGACAAGGCCCCGGCTGCGGTCGTCCAGAAGGAGCGAGCCCGACTCGGCGAGCAGGGTGCGGCGATGGCGCAACTGGTCGCCCAGCGGACCAAGATCGCGTCCCTTTGATCCGGCGCCCGCGCCACGGGTCATCAGGGGATTCCAATCAGCTTGTGGGTCTGCAGACCAAGGCGCCAACGCGGGTTGGCCTTGCAATAGGCCACCGCCCGCGCCGTGTTCGCGGCCAGATCGGGGCCGTCCATCGGCTGCAGGAACAGGTACTCGAACGAGAGTTGCTCGAATCGCTCCGGAGGGGCTTGCGGCTGCGGGTAGACCAGCTTCAGCTCGTCGCCGGCGACGAGTACCAGGCGCGCGTCGGCCTTCGGGCTGACGCAGACCCAGTCGATGCCGAGCGGGGCCGGTCGCGTCCCATTGGTCTCGACGGCGATCTCGAAGCCGCGGGCATGCAGCGCATCGACCAGCCCGGTGTCGAGCTGCAGGAGCGGCTCGCCGCCGGTGCAGACCACGTAGGGCCGCACCGCGCCGCCCCCCTCAACCGCGGACAGCGGACAGGCCGCGCGGACCGCATCGGCGAGCGCGCCGGCGCTCGCATACCTGCCGCCGCCCTCGCCATCGGTGCCACGGAAATCGGTGTCGCAGAAGGTGCAGACGGCGCGGCCGCGATCCTGCTCGCGCCCCGACCAGAGATTGCAGCCGGCAAAGCGGCAGAAGACCGCGGGCCGGCCCGCCCGCGCGCCTTCGCCCTGGAGCGTGTAGAACAACTCTTTGACGAAGTATGGCATTCGCGCCTGCCCCCTCAGGTCGGCAGCGCCGGCCCTGATGTCCCCCAGCTCAGCACGGCGCCGCAGCCCGGGGTCTCATGCAGGTCGATGCGGTCGAGCCGTGGCAGATCGCCCGCCACCTGCTCGCGAATCCAAAGGGTCAGCCGCCCCGGATCCGCCGACTCGAGCAGCGGCAGCGCATCGAGCCGATGGTGGTCGAGACGCGCGTAGACGGGCTTGAACAGGGCCTTGACATCGCCATAGTCGACGGTCCAGCCCATCACCTGATCCAGCGGCGCGGTCAGGTGCAGGCGCAGCAGGTAGCTGTGCCCGTGCAGCCGCCGGCGCGGGTCGCCGTCCGGGGCCCCGGTCAGGCGCAGCGCGCCCTCGAAGCGCAGCTCCTTCCAGATGCGGTAATGCACACCGTCGTGGTGGCACCCCGCGGTCGCGGTCTCGTAGACGGTCACCCACGACAGCGCCGGGAGGCGCGGTTTGAGCCGCCGCCACAGCCAGTGGCACAGCATCTCGCTGGTTGGATTCTCCAGCCCGGGAATGTCGTTCAAGCAGGCGTGTTGCAGCTCGGCCCGGAGCGGTGCCCAGAGCGCGTCGAGCTGATCGAAGTCGACGCCCATATCACGCCCGGGACCATCGGTCGTGTGGCCGGACAGGTCCTGATCGGCGTGCAGGATGACCTCGAAGCCATGGCCGTGCATGCGCCCACAGGCATGCCCCGGCGCCACCCTGGGTAACCGATGCGCGGCCTCGAAGCGAAAGCGGCGCCAGACGTGACAGTGATCGGCGCGATCCAGATCGGCCCCCTGGTCGCGGGTACTGCGGATACCGACACGCTCGACCCCCGGCACGCCGGCCTCGGCCAGGCGCGCCCGGACCCAGCGGGCCAGGTTCTCATCGGTCGGGACCGCCAGCAGGCCGTTCAGATCCGCGTAGTCCAGGTCGGCGACCCCATCGCGCAGGACATCGCTCAGCGCCCCCGTCTCGCCCCCGGCGAAGGGGGCCCAACCTGGCGGCAGCTCAGCACGCACGCGCGCGGTGAAGCTGTGCCCATGCAGTTGGCGCGCGCGATGCCCCTCCGGCAGGATCGCGACGCGGCGGGCGGCCTCGAACGGGGCGGCGGCGACATGATAGAGATGCTCGCTCATCGCGTCGCCCCGCTCGCGACCGCGCCCATGAAACGGGCCTGTAGCGGGTCACTCAGGCCCGCCTCGGCGAAGCCCTTGGCGCGCAGCAGGCACGAGTCGCAGGCCCCACAGGGGCGCGCCCCCGGGCCCGGGTCGTAGCAGCTGCTGGTGAGCCCGTAGTCGACGCCCAGCGCACTGCCGCGTCGGATGATCTGCGCCTTGGTCAGCTCGATCAGGGGTGCGTGGATGCGTAACCGCTGCCGGCCCTCGACCCCGGCGGCCGTGGCCAGGTTGGCCATGCGCTCGAAGGCGGCGATGTACTCGGGGCGGCAGTCGGGGTAACCGGAGTAGTCCAGCGCGTTCACACCGATAAAGATGTCGGCGGCACCCAGCACCTCGGCCCAGGCCAGCGCGAAGGACAGGAACACGGTGTTACGCGCCGGCACATAGGTGATCGGGATGCCCTGCCCCATCGCGTCGAGCGTCCGGGACTTGGGCACCGCGATGTCGGCGGTCAGCGCGGAGCCGCCGAAACGGCGCAGATCGATATCCGCGATCACATGCTCGGCAACGCCCAGCGCGGCGGCCACCCGCGCGGCCGCCTCCAGCTCGACGCCATGGCGCTGGCCGTAGCGAAACGAGAGCGCATAGGGCGTGAAGCCCTCCTGCTTGGCGATCGCGAGGGTGGTGGCGGAGTCCAATCCCCCGCTGAGCAGTATCACCGCGTTGGTCATGGCAGATTCCTCGCAGGATCGTCGGGTTGGGCCGCCGGGGACCTGGACTGGTCCCGGGCCGACCTATTCTCCCAGCAGCATGTCTTTGGCGGCATTGATCTGCGACGCGAGGTAATCCGAGCCACCGCGGTCCGGATGGAGCTTCTGCATCAGACGCCGGTGCGCGGCGCGAATCTGCTCGGCATCGGCGCCAGGCTCCAGACCGAGGATCGCCCAGGCGTCCTGCTTGGTCAGTCGCGTTTCAGGGGCCGGCCCGCCACCTCGTCCGGCCCCGCGCGCGCCCGAATGAGCACCAGGGGCATCGCGCCAGTCGTCCCGCTCACGATCGAGGTAGGCCTCCAGCACCGCGGCGGACTGCGCATCGCTGTCCCGATACAGCTCCAACATCCGCAGCAGCTGCTCCAGGGACAGGTCTGTCAATTGCTGACCGGCGAACGGCCCCTCCCGGACCTGGCCGTCCATCCGGCCGCTGTGGTGATCCAGACGCATCTCCAGATAGCGCGTACGGATCGACGAGGTCTGACCGCCTCGGGATGCCCCGGCACCAGCCGTCCCGGGACTGCCAAGCCCCCCCAGCCCAAGGGACTGCAACAGTTGCTGGATGACCGGCGCCATGCGCAGGAGCTGCACGCCACGCATCACCACCGGGATGGCCGCGCCCAAGGCGGCGAAGATAGGGTTGAGCCGGCCCGTCGCCGCGGCCAGGACCAACAAGCCGATGCCGCCCCAGAGCAGGGACTTGCGCAGCACCCGCGCAACCTGTTGTGACGGCGTCTTGCGGAACCAGTTCAGGAACAGCAGCAGCGCGCCAACGATGGCGAGGAGAACGATCAGACGGCCCATATTCCGTCCCGGTGGCTCGCCGGCCTCATGGCCGCGGCCCTGGCAGCTGGCGGGTGAGCCTCAGCACCGCCCCACCGCGCGCACGCCCGAACTGCTCCAGGGCCTTGCGTCCGCCCGCCGCGAAGACCGCTACCGCGCTGAGCAGATCCTTCAGCACCCGCGGGCTGTTGGTATCGAATCGGCACCAGGCCCCACCCGAGAGGCGCGCGATCTCGCGCATTGCCCGCTCGGCAGTGGGATCGCGGCCCTCCTGGAACACGAACGCCGGCAGGCCAAGGAGGCCCAGCCGTCCGGCGCGCCCGGCGAGACCGTCCAGGTCCTCCTCGACGCAATCACCGACAAAGACCAGCGCGTTGACCCGTCCACGCCCGGCCTCGGCCACGGCATGATCGAGCAACCGACCGATCTGGGTCAGTCCCGCGGCGCAGTAGACGCGCGTCATGCGCGGCAGCAACTCCTCGGCGCTGGCGCACCAGGGCGATGCCTCGAATTCGTTGAAACCCCGATAGTGGCACAGCTGTACCTCCAGCCCACCGAGATCCTGGGTCTCATGGAACATCGCGGCCTGAATCTGCGCCGCCCGGTCCCAGCTCGGTTCGCGGCTCGCGGTCGCGTCCATCGCGAAGATCAGCCGGCCGCGCCCGCCCGGACGCGCGCTCGGCGGCGTGGATGCAACCTGACGCAAGAAGGCGTCCACATCCGCGGCGCTCGAGGGGGTCTGCAGGTCTTTCCCCGCTGGAGTCATGGTCAGAGCCCATCATCAGATCGGTTGGCAACACGAGGCCGAAGGCCGTTCGCCCCGCCGCATCGTGCCGCCACGCGCCCGACGGCGGCGGGCCGCGTCTGGGGACCATATAGGGATGACGCGTGCGATTCCACCCATATCGGGGAGGCGTCCCGCCGGCGCGCCCAAGGGATTGCACCACCTGCCGGATTCGACAAGCACGCGCGGCGAGGGTGCCCGACGCGGGCGCCCGGTGGACTAATCGCCCGAGGGGGCACAGACGGATTCGGCCGCAAGCGCGGCGGATGCCCACGCGGCACCGGCTCAACAACGGCCTCGGCGCGCGCACACCAGGGCATCGGCCGACATCGGCCGGCCGTAGTGATAGCCCTGCGCCTCCTGACACCCCTCGCGTCTTAAGAACGCGGCATGGGCCTCGGTCTCGACGCCCTCGGCCAGCACCGTCAGCCCGAGGCTGCGACCCAATGCGATGACCGCCCGGGCGATGGCATCGTCCTCGGCATCGATGCTCAGGTGATCGACAAAACCCTTGTCGATCTTGAGCCTGTCGATGGGAAGCCGCTTCAGGTAGCGCAGCGACGAGTAGCCCGAGCCGAAGTCGTCGATGGCCAGGGTGATGCCCAGGGCCCGCAGCGCACCGAGGTTCTCGATGGCACGTTCGGCGTCTCGCATGAGCATCGATTCCGTCACCTCCAGCTCCAGGCGATCAGCCGCCACCCCAGTGCGCTCGAGGGTCGCTTCGACCAGGGCCACGAGCTCGAACCGCTCGATCTGCTGCACCGACAGATTCACCGCGACCCGCGGCACCAGCATGCCGGCGGCGTCCCAGGCGCGGATCTGAAGGCAGGCCTGCTCGAGCACCCAGGCGCCGATCCGCCAGATCAGACCGATCTCCTCGGCGATCGGAATGAACCGGTCCGGCGGCACCTCGCCCAACTCGCCATTGCGCCAGCGCAGCAGGGCCTCGACACCGTGCATACAGCCGTCCTCCAACCCGATCTGTGGCTGATACGCCAGATGCAGCTCTCCCCTGTCGAGCGCCCCCCGCAACGCGCTGTCCAAGCGCAGACGCTCGACGGCGCCATCACCCATCCGCCACTCGAAGAAACGATAATCGTT
Source organism: Chromatiaceae bacterium (assembly GCA_040775095.1). GTDB lineage: Bacteria > Pseudomonadota > Gammaproteobacteria > Chromatiales > Chromatiaceae > JAXGTD01. Next base: position 19,064 of record JAXGTD010000056.1, read on the forward strand.
GCGGCCCTGGTCCTTGGCCTGGTAGAGGGCGACGTCGGCGCTACGCAGCAGACTGTCCATGTCTGCGCCATCCATCGGGTAGACACTGATGCCGATGCTGGCGGTGAGGTACAGCTCGCGGCCGGCGGCGTGGAACGGCTGGGCCAGCGCATCGAGCAGCCCTTGCGCCAACGTGGCGGCCGCATTGGGATTGGCCAGGTCGTCGATGAGCACGACGAACTCGTCACCACCGACCCGGGCAATGCTATGGGCCTCTCCGGCGCGTTGCGCCAGCGCCGCGGCGACCTGCTGCAGCAGCACGTCACCCTCGTTGTGGCCCAGGGTGTCGTTGACACGCTTGAACAGGTCCAGGTCCAGGACCAGCAATGCCAGCTGCGTGCGCCGGAGGCGAGCGCGTTGAATGGACTGGTCCACCCTCGCGCGCAGGAGCGCGCGGTTCGGCAACCCGGTCAGCGCGTCCTCGTGGGCCAGCCGGTAGAGATCGGCGGCGGAACGCTTCGACTCGCTGATGTCGGAGAAGACAGCAACGTAGTTCACGATCGTGCCGTCCGGATCGCGCACCGCGCTGATCGTCGCGAGCTGTGGATACAGCTCGCCGCTCTTGCGCCGATTCCAGATCTCGCCCCGCCACTGACCGGCCGTGCTGATCGCGCCCCACATGTCCCGATAGAAGGACGGGTCGTGGCGCCCGGAGCGCAGCATGCGAGGCGTCTGGCCCCGCGCCTCGGCTTCGGTGTAGCCGGTGATCTCGGTGAAGGCCGGATTCACGGCCAGGATAGCCTCGGCCGGATCGGTGATCAGCACCCCCTCGGCGGTGCTCTCGATGACCCGCGCGGCCTGACGCAGGCGCTCATCGACCTGGCGGCGTTGGTCGATGTCCCGCATCACGGCCAGCAGACTGGGCACGCCGCCGATACGCACCTGGCGCAGCGACGCCTCGACCCAAAAGCACTCGCCGTTGCGACGCCTCGCATGCCATTCGAACACCCGCGGGCTGTCGTCGATGACCCGTCCAAACAGGCCTTCGGACGCGCCTTGCCCGGCTTGCGACCCACCCGCGCTGAACACGCCCAGCTCCGCGCGCAGGACCTCCTGCTTGTCGGCGTACCCATACATGCCCAGCATGGCCTGGTTGACATCGAGGATGCGCAAGCTCTCGGCGTCATGCACGAAGATCGCGTCGTTGGAGGCATCGAAGATCTCGCGGTAGCTGCGTTCGCGCTCGCGCAGGGCCTGCTCGGCCTCGACACGCCCGGTCACGTCCTGGATGCTGCCCTGAATCTTGACCGTGGCGCCCCCCTCCACCACGGGGTCGCCCTTGGTCTTGACCCAGAGCCGATTGCCACGGGCCGTGATCAGCCGAAGCTCGAGCTCGTAGGACTCGCCCTGCTCGAGCGCCCGCCCCAGGGCCCGCCTCAGGCGCGCACGGTCGTCCGGGTGGTAGAACGCGATCTCCGAGTCGACGAGGGGCTGGTAGTCGGGCGCGACCTCGTACAGCTGCCGGGTCACTGCAGTCCAGCGCAGCTCGTTGGCTGGCACGTCGAGCTCCCAGCCACCCACCCGTGCCAGCTCACCGGTGGTGTGCAGAAACGCCTCACCGCGGCGCAGGTCGGCCTCGGCGCGGATGCGGCGCACGCTGCGCCACACGTAATCGCCGATCAGACGCGCCGTCTCGACATCGCGCGCATCGTAGTCCACACACTTGTTGCCGACCCCGAGGATCATCGCGACCCGCCCGCCGTCGAAGACCGGTACCGCGACGAAGCGCTCGAGCACCGCATGTCCCGACGGCAGCCGCTCCCCGCGGGTATCGCGGTCGTAGCAGTTGACGACCACGGGCGCGCCGGTACGGAATGCGTCGGCCCAGATCCCGGCCTGATGCAGCGGATAATGGCTCGGGTGCTCCACCGTGCAGCACCCTCTGGTGTTGTTCGTCCAGACCGCCAGATCGACCGCATTGCGATCGGCGTCGACGAAGTTGATGAAGCCGACCCGGCTCTCGGTCAGGCCCTCGATCTCGGAGATCGCATGGGTCAGCAGGGCGTGCTCGTCACCCACGAGGCTGGCCAGGTCAGCCATGACGCGCTGGCGCTCGGCAACGAGCCGCAACTCCGTAATATCGCGCAGGTTGCCGTACCAGAGGATCGAGCCGTCGGGCAGGGCCTCCGGCGAGGACTCCCCATGAACCCAGATGATACCCTTACGCGGATGGACGACCCGATACTCGTCCGCCCAGAGGCTCAACGACGCGGCCGACGCCTGAATCGTCTCGCTGACCCGCCCCAGATCGTCGGGATGCAGCACATCGAACACCGGCTGCGCCGTCTCCAGCACGTCCGCCGAGACAACCCCGTAGATGTCGACGATGCCATCCGTGGCGAACGGAAAACAGGAGTGGCCGTCGGGGAACAGACGGTACGCGTAGACGAAGCCGGGCACGTGGCGTGCCAGCTTGCTCAGTGTTGTCGGGGCCGTATCGTCCGCCGCGTGCGGCCCGACCCGTGAAATTGTCATGATGAGTTTGCCGCGGCATGGTGAGCTGGGGCGGACCGGCCGACGAACCACCTGTGCGCGGTGACCGCGACAGGGCCGCACCAGCCCGCGCGAAAGCGCCAAACCCTGGCGTATTTGTGAGTATACGCACTCCAGACCTTCAAATGCGAATCGATCCCAGGACCGGTGGGCATCGGGCCGGTGCCGCGATCGCGCTGCTCGCGAGCCTCGCGCTCGTTGCCGGTTGCGCCGCCCCGAGGGTGGTCCCGCACGGTGCCGCAACGCGGCTCCCGACCCTGGCGGCGGATCATGCAACCATGTCGGACGGCTACCGGCTGCCCGTGCGCGTCTGGCGCACACCCGAACGGCCGCGGATCGTGCTGCTGGGGCTGCACGGCTTCAACGATTACGGCCAGGCGTTCGCACCGCTCGCCGAGGATCTGGCGCGGCAGGGCATCGCGAGCTACGTCGTGGATCAGCGCGGTTTCGGCGCGACCGAGCTACCGGGGCGATGGCATGGCGGCGCCCGGCTGGTCTCGGACCTGCACACGCTGGTCAGGCTCCTGCGAGAGCGGCATCCCGGGGCGAGGCTCTATGTCGCCGGCGAGAGCATGGGCGGCGCGGTAGCCATGACGGCCGCCGCGACCGGGCGATTGCCGATCGACGGGATGGTCCTGATCGCACCGGCGGTCTGGTCGCGTGAGGGCATGCCCTGGTACCAGCGCCTGGCGCTCGAGGCGGCGGTCCACACGCTGCCCTGGATGACCCTGACCGGCAAGGGCATAGACATCCAACCCTCGGACAATCTGCCGATGCTGCGCGCGATGGGTGCCGACCCACTGGTCATCAAGGCGACGCGGGTCGATGCGCTTTGGGGCGTCACCAACCTGATGGACCAGGCGCTGCGTGCCGCGCCGGCGATGCACGGACCCGTGTTGCTGCTCTACGGGGAACGCGACCAGATCATCCCAAGGTCGGCATTCTGCCGCATGCTGGCGAGACTGCCGGCCGACGACGCGCCGCGCCTGGTCCTGTACCCGCTGGGCTGGCATATGCTGCCACGCGACCTGCAGGGCGCACGGGTGCGCGCCGACATCGCCACCTGGCTCCAGGATCCCGCGGCGCCACTGCCCTCGGGCCAGGAGATCCGTCTGGGCTCCCCGCGTCTGCACGCGTTCTGCCCCGATGGAGCGCACGTGGAACCTGCCCCCTGACTCGCGCTATATTGGGCCTTCCAAGGAAACACTGATCGAAAGGGTTTCCGGTCCGGATCGTGGATGGGTCCGGCATGTTCAGACACCCGCGTGGCTGAGCACGGAGCCGATCCGATGCCAGGAGGGCATTGGATCCGCGTCCCCTCAACCGACTGGTACCGAACGGCAGCATCGATGAATGAAAACTATGATCCGCGCAGTATGACCGAACGGCTCATGCTCGCCGGCGCGGACCTCAAGGACTACGTCAAGCGCCTGATCGCCGAGGGAAACGCGCGTCGGCTGATCGTGCGCAAACCCGACGGTGAGCCGCTGATGGAGATCCCGCTCACCGCCGCCGTCGCTGTTGGCGCGGTCCTGACGCTCCTGTTTCCCGTGTTCGCCGCCATCGGCGCCATCGCGGCGCTGGTCACCAAGATGCAGGTCGACATCGAGCGCGTCCCTCGCGACGATGAGCGCGATCGCCTGCCCTGAGCCGGCGGCATCGACCCCGCCCGTGGCGACCCTTTTCTCCATTGTCGAGTCCCCCGGCCACCCCCGGCTGTCCGATCTGTATCGGCGGCTGGGCATCGAGGAGGTGCGGCTGTCATCCCAGCGCAAGGCCGTACAGGCGCTCAAGCGCCAGCCCCCGGACTGGGTCGTGGGGGAATTTTTCTACGGATTCGGCAACAACTACGCGGGAGCAAAC